>JAUNAM010000022.1 GCA_030527615.1 Clostridia bacterium | reverse complement strand
AAGCGTAAGAAAAAGTCGGAAGCAGCTCGCAAGAGAAAGTTCCGCTAATGTACGTTAGTTAAAAGCGGTCGCCTTTCGGCAACCGCTTTTTAATTTTTTGAAAGGTAAAAAATATGTTACTTAAACCGGATATTAAGCTTCGAGGTATTACCGATATCACCGTTGAGCTTTTAAATAAATATGATATTAAAGCACTGCTGCTTGACGTTGATAACACAATGTCAACCCACCACGGCACTGTGCTGACCGAAGGCCTTTTAGAGTGGATTGCCCGTATGCAACAAGACGGCATCAAGCTTATGGTGCTGTCAAATTCTAAAAAGTGGCGAATAGAGCCTTTTGCTAAACGCATAGGGCTGCCTTTTATAAGCCTCGGCTGCAAGCCGCTGCCTACGGGTTATTTGCGTGGCGTTAAGGCACTGGGTGAAAAGTGCAAAAATGTAGCCATTGTAGGCGACCAAATATTCACCGATATTTTAGGCGGCAGCATAGTGGGTGTTAAAAAAATACTGCTTACCCCCATTAAGCTTGAAGACGGCTGGAGTTTTAAAATTCGTCGAAAATTAGAGAAAAAATTATATAAAAAATATAATTTAACAGATTTAGAGGTGTAATTTATGTCAGCATTGTTTGGCCCCGCAGGCAATTCTAACAGTTTTTTTGAAATGGGTTATAAGGGTAGTTTGCAGGTGCCTGAGTATCTTACAAAAATGGGGCTTGATGCCTTTGAATACCAATGCGGTCGAGGTGTAAATATTGGCGAAGAAAAGGCACAGCAGCTCGGCGCCTTGGCGGCTGAAAAAGGTATAACCCTATCACTTCACGCACCCTATTATATATCTATGTCATCGGTCGAAGAAGAAAAGCGTATAAAGTCTATTGATTATATTCTTGCCTCTGCCCGTGCGGTAGATGCCATGGGCGGCAACCGCATTGTGGTGCACACCGGCTCTTGCAGTAAAATAAGCCGTGAAACCGCACTTGACCTTGCAAGCGACACTATGAAAATGGCGCTCGCAGCGCTTGATGAAAACGGCCTTTCGCATATTCATATATGTCCCGAAACTATGGGCAAGGTAAATCAGCTTGGCACCCTTGACGAGGTTTTAGCACTTTGCAAATTGTATGAACGTCTTATACCTTGCATCGACTTTGGTCACCTAAATGCCCGAGATTTAGGCTACTTTAAAACCAAAGAGGATTATAAAACCGTTTTTGATAAAATGGAAAACGCCTTGGGCTATGACCGACTTTGCAGTTTTCATTCGCATTTTTCAAAGATAGAGTACACCACAGGTGGTGAGAAAAAACATCTCACCTTTGCCGATACAGTATACGGCCCCGATTTTGAGCCGGTGCTCGATTTGGTAGCACAAAAAAATTTAAGTCCCACATTTATTTGCGAATCCGACGGCACCCAAGCCGAAGACGTAAAAATGATGAAGGATTATTATAATAGGATAAAATAAATCAAAAGGAACGAATTTTCGTTCCTTTTGATTTATTTTGCAAAACGGTATTGCTATTGTTCGAGATTTGGAATATAATATACTTATCAAAAACGGAAGGTGTTTTTATGGAATATATGTCCGCAAGAGAAGCTGCTGATAAGTGGGGTATTTCTCAAAGACGTGTGGCTGTTTTGTGTTCTGAAAACAGAATAAACAAAGCTCAAATGTTGGGCAATATGTGGGTTATACCCATTTCGGCACAAAAACCCATTGATGCAAGAAGTATCCGCTATAATAAAACAGATGGCAAAAAGGTTAAACCATTTCTAAAATGGGCGGGGGGCAAGGGTCAACTGCTATCAGAAATTGAAAAGTATTATCCTTTTGAGAATGGTATAACAAAATATGCTGAGCCTTTTGTTGGTGGCGGTGCGGTTTTGTTTGATATATTAAGCAAGTATAATTTGAAAGAGATTTATATTAGCGATATAAATGCTGAGCTAATCAATACTTACCAAATTATCAAAGATAATATTGATGAGCTTATCAAACTACTTGCAGTTATGCAAAACGAATTTGTTCCGCTTTGTACCGACAACAGGCGAGCTTATTATTTGTCAAAGCGTGAACGCTTTAACAATTTAAAGATTAACGGCAATGAATCGGTTAATATAGAAAAAGCGGCTTTGATGATTTTTTTGAATAAAACTTGTTTTAATGGCTTGTATCGTGTAAATAAAAAAGGGCTATTTAATGTGCCTATGGGTTCATATAAAAACCCGATGATTTGTGATGAGGCTAATTTACAAGCTGTTTCAGAAAAACTGCAAAATGTTACGATAGTATGCGGTGATTACAGAAAATCCGCTGATTTTATAGACAAAAATACATTTGTTTATTTTGATCCGCCATATCGACCGATAACCGATACCGCAAGCTTTACGGCATACACCGAGAATTTATTTAATGATGGGGAACAAATTGAGCTTGCAGGCTTTGTTGACGAAATGCATAAAAAGGGCGCAAGGGTAGTAATAAGCAACTCTGACCCCAAGAACTCAAACACCGAAGACGATTTCTTTGACAATATATACTCTGCTCATAAAATCAAACGTGTAGAGGCAACACGTATGATTAACTGTAACAGCGAGGCTCGTGGAAAAATCAAAGAATTACTAATATCTAATTTTTAAGGGGAAATTATTATTATGATTAAAAGCGGAAAAGGCGGCGGAAACACAAAGACAGGACTTGTGTTTGAAGGTAAAACAGATTTAGCAACTTTTTTAGGCAAGCAAAAGGGTTATACTGTAATTGATAATAATGTTTATTATAACGATGAAAAGGTTGCACGAATTTTTAAAAAGCACGGGTTTTATAACTTTTTAGAAGAGTTGGGAATTGATTGGACTAAACTTATATCTAAAAGATTACTGCCTGACGATAGCATATATGTTATCATCAACAACACTCTATATATAATTGAATGTAAATTTCAACAAGTGGCAGGCTCAGTAGATGAAAAATTGCAAACCTGTGATTTTAAGAAAAAACAATACCAAAAACTAATGTCACAAGCTAATATAGAGGTTGAATATGTTTATTTGTTAAGTGATTGGTTTAAAGATCCTAAATACAAAGATGTGTTAGACTATATTATAAGTGTTAGATGTCAGTATTATTTTGAATACATACCGCTAGCAAAATTAGGGTTGCCTGTACCCGAAACCGACGAGGAAGCATAATGACAAAAAAGATAACCAAATGGGAGCCGGAAGATTTTGAACTTCAAATGACTACACATTGGTCATTTCCAAAAAGAGGGGATTGGGCAACACATGATGCAAAATGGCGTGGTAATTGGTCACCTTATATACCGAGAAATATTATTTTGCGTTACTCAAATGAGGGCGATTTAGTTCTTGACCAATTTGCAGGTGGCGGCACAACACTTGTTGAAGCAAAGCTTTTGAATAGAGATATTATTGGTGTCGATGTTAATGATACCGCACTTAATCGTTGCAAAGAAAAAACAAATTTTGAGCACGAGGATGCAAACGGTAAAGTTTATATTCATAAAGGCGATGCAAGACACCTTGATTTTATACCAAGCGAAAGCATTGACTTGATTTGTACACACCCACCGTATGCCGACATTATCAAATATAGTGATGATATACCCGATGACTTGTCACAATTTAAAGTAAAAGATTTTCTTGAAGAAATGAAAGCTGTAGCAAGCGAGAGTTATCGAGTGCTAAAAAAAGACAAGTTCTGTGCGGTGCTAATGGGTGATACTCGCAAAAACGGAAATATGATACCAATGTCATTTGATGTTATGAAAATATTTGAAAGTGCAGGCTTTAAGCTTAAAGAACTTATTATAAAAGAGCAGCATAACTGCAAAGCAACGGGATATTGGAAAACAAACAGCGTGAAATATAATTTCTTACTTATAGCTCACGAGTATTTGTTTGTGTTTAGAAAGTAGAAAAAGACAGTAATTTCGAATTGAAATTACCGTCTTTTTTTAAAATACTACATTTTTAGGCTTTCCATCTAAAAACGCATCTATATTATCGGTTACAATACCGATTAATCTTTTTCGTGTTTCAAGCGGTGCCCATGCGGTGTGGGGTGTGATTATAAGGTTTGGCACACCTTTAAGCACACAAGCCTTATTCATTGGCTCTTCGCTTAATACGTCAATTGCCGCACCCGACAGTTTGCCGCTGTTTAGTGCATCAAATAGGTCTTGCTCGTTTATAACGCCGCCGCGTGCTGTGTTGATAAAAAATGCGCCGTCTTTCATTTTAGCAAAGGCTTCTTTGTTAAACATCTCACGGCTGTGCTCGTTTAGTGGGCAATGGGGTGATACAATATCGCTTTCACGAAGCAGCTCGTCAAGCGATACAAACTTAACTCTATCGTCATTTTTTGGTGTGCGAGTATAAACTAAAACCTTCATTTCAAAGGCAAGTGCAATTTCTGCCACACGTCTACCTATACTGCCGTATCCTATAATGCCGATTGTTTTATCCTTTAGTTCGTCGGTAGGGTAGCACAGCACCGAAAAGGTAGGGGATTGCTGCCAACCACCGTTTTGAACAAAGTCATTATACTTATTTACAGCACTGTAGTGATTTAAAATATAGGCAAAGGTCTGCTGTGCCACGGCACTTGTCGAGTAGCTGCCCGCATTGCAAACGGTAATGCCGTGCTCACGTGCGCAGGCTATATCAATATTGTTGTAGCCGGTGGCAAATAGGCCTATATATTTTAACTTTTCAGCTTTTTCGATTACGGCTTTATCAATGATTGTTTTATTGCACAAAATCATATCGTATTCGTGTACGGTATCAAGCAATTCATCACGCGATATGTTAAGGTTATAAACAACCTCACCGTACTGCTTAAATACGGTGAGTGGTAAATCGTCATTTTGTGTAAGGGTAGCACAGTCTGCAATTAAAATTTTCATTGCTTTGGTGTCACCTTTCGTTTAGTGCCGTCCTGCTCTACAATATACATATTATCAAGCTGTGCCATAAGGCTGCGCTTGTAGCCCTCAATATATTCACGGCGCAGCGCTGCCTGCTCTGACTTTTCCTCATCGGTAAGACCTTCTGCCTTTTGCTTGCGGGCAAGCTCATTTATACGGTCAATTTTGCTTTGTTCCATTGTTATATCTCGTTTCTGCCCTCTAATGCGCGGGCTAGTGTGTATTCGTCGGCGTATTCAAGGTCACCGCCTACCGGTATGCCGTATGCCAATCGTGTCACCTTAATGTTCATCGGCTTTACCAAACGTGAAATATAGCTTGCTGTCGCCTCACCCTCAACGGTGGGGTTGGTTGCCATTATAATCTCTTTTACGGTGCCGTCACTGAGTCGTTCCATAAGCTCTTTTATACGCAGCTTATCAGGACCGATATTGTCAAGCGGTGAAATAACACCGTGAAGCACATGGTAAACACCGTTGTATTCACGTGTGCGTTCAAAAGCCATAACATCACGGGGGTCCTCAACCACACAGATTGTGCTGTGGTCACGGCGTTCATCGGTGCAGATTTGGCAGGTGTCTAAATCGGTAAGTGACTGACAAACGCTGCAAAAGTGAATTTTTTCACGCGCATTAATTAGCGCTTCGGCAAACTGATGTGCGCGCTCAGGCGGTTGCTTTAGTATGCTGTAAGCAAGCCGTTGAGCAGTTTTTTTGCCGATGCCCGGCAGACGTGCAAACTGATTTATAAGCTCGGTAAGCGGTACAATATTATAATTCATAATTAAAACATACCGGGAAGATTAAGTCCGCCTGTAACGGCTGACATTTCTTCCTCTGAATTTTTAATTGCGTTGCCAATAGCCTCGTTTACCGCAACTGTAAGCAAATCCTCAAGCATTTCGGTATCATCGGGGTCAACAATTTCGGGGTCGATTTTAACCGATTTTATAAGATGCTTGCCGTCAACGGTAACACTTATGGCACCACCACCCGATGTGGCGCTATATTCACGAGTTTCAAGGTCGGCTTGAAGATTAGCCATATCCTCTTGCATTTTTTGTGCCTGCTTTAGCATTTGGTTCATATTACCGGGGCCGCCGGAATTTGGTATTCTTACTTTCATATATTTTCTCCTTAATTGTTTTCAAGCTGTTTTAATTTTTCTGCAAAGCTTTGCAGTGGGTCAACATTTTCGCTTTTTGCAGTCTTTGCATGATAGGGACCAAGCTTATAAACCTGACCCAGCACCGTTTGTGCCGCTTTGCGTATAGCATCACGATAGGTTTTGTTTTCCGAATTTATAAGGGTACGGAATTGTGAATTTTTAGAATCAATTAACAATCGGTCACCCTCGATATATGCATTTGAATCCTGTAATACGCCTGCTATAACAGGGCAGCTGCCGCGCAAAACGGCAAGTATTTCACCCCATTTGGCAACTGCGCCGTCATTTGATTTTGTTTCAGCGACGGGTGTGGGGATTTCTTCAGGTGCTTCCGGTATAGTATCCTCATCTTGGGGCAGAGGTATATCGTCGGTTTCGTCTATATTAGTTTCATTGGTTATTGTTATGGGTGCAGTTGGTGCTACAGGCTTTATATTACCTGCTTCAAGTGCTGCAATTCGACGCTCAAGACTTGCAAGGTCTTGCCTTATTTCGGGGTTGCAAAGGCGTATTATTGCCATTTCCATCTCGCAGCGACGGTTGCCGTTTTGCATAGGGGCTGCTGCCGCTTGCAGTATGCTTAAAATAGACATAATTTCTTTTATGTCATAGCTTTGAGCTTGGGTGTCAAGAGCCTTCATTTTTGCACTTGAGCAAACAATTGGTTTTTTATCGCCCTTTACTACTTTAACTATCATAAGGTCGCGAAAATGCTGTGTAAGCTCCGAAAGCAGTCTAATCATATCCACCGAAGAATTGTGCAGCTCATCTATCAGCATAACAGCCTCACGGGTTTGGTGATTTTTGATAAGCTCTGCCATTTTTATAAGATAATCGCCACCCGCCATAGAGCAAACATTGGCAACGGTGTCTTCGGTTATATCATTGCTGTGTGAAGCACACAGGTCAAGAATAGACAGCGCATCACGCATACCACCATCAGCGGCAGATGCAATAAGTGTTGCACCGTCATCGGTTAAATTTAAACCTTCGCACTCGGCAACATATTTTAAACGTGAAACAATCTCGGCAGAGTCAATACGTCTAAAATCAAAGCGCTGACAACGTGAAAGTATGGTTGCCGGAAGCTTATGCACCTCGGTGGTAGCCAGTATAAACACAACGTGCTCGGGCGGTTCTTCAAGTGTTTTAAGCAGTGCGTTAAATGCGGCACCGCTAAGCATATGAACCTCGTCGATTATATAAACACGGTATTTTGCAGTAGCGGGTGAAAAGTTTACCTTTTCACGCAATTCACGAATATCGTCAACGCCGTTGTTTGATGCGGCATCCATTTCAACAATATCGGTGATTTCATCATTGGCTATCATACGGCAAATTTCACATTCGCCGCAAGGGTCGCCGTTTATAGGTGAAAGGCAGTTAATAGCCTTGGCTAAAATCTTGGCACAGCTTGTTTTACCCGTACCGCGTGTACCGGTAAACAAATACGCGTGCACAACCTTGCCGCAGTCAAGTTCATTTTTTAATGTTTTAGTAATGTGGTCTTGCCCCACAACGTCCGAAAAGGTGTGTGGGCGGTATTTTCGGTATAAAGCCTGATATGCCATTTTTTCACCTACTGTAAATAAAAATTCTGTATACTTGGTCGTACGAATGGACCGATTGACTATTCGCACAGAAAAAACTGCTTAATGCTGCTCGGTTCCCCGCCTGACATGGTTCACAGCTTTCCGCCGTATAGGACCCGCCCATTCGCACGACCGAGTACACAGATCTTATAAATTATAACCGAAATCTTAAATATTTGCAATACTAAATATTGAAAAAAGTTAATAAAACTGTTATAATAACTTTAATTATCCGTATTATACTATATAAGTAACTTAATTTATATGGTAAACGGAGAGATTTGTTTTGAAAAGACTTGAAATTGCAACACTGTTAAATACCGAGCACACAATAGCAAAACAGCTTTTTGCAGGCAAAAATTATGCTTATGAAGTTTTGCCGCAAATAGGTGAATTTATTAATAATTTATGTTTGTCTTTAGATAAAGAAAAATTTGCAAATTTGGGTGACGGTGTTTTTGTTGCAAAAACCGCAAAGGTGGCAAGCACGGCTCATATAACAGGTCCCTGCATTATTGATGCGGGTGCCGAGATTAGGCACTGTGCCTTTATTCGCGGAAACGTTATTATCGGCAAAAATGCTGTTGTCGGCAACTCAACCGAGCTTAAAAATGCAGTTCTTTTTGATGGTGTTCAGGTGCCACATTATAATTATGTGGGTGATTCGGTATTGGGTTACCGTTCACATTTAGGTGCCGGAGCAATAACATCAAATGTAAAGTCTGATAAAACAAATGTATCCGTTATGTTAGACGGCAAAAAAATTAATACAGGTTTTAAAAAATTCGGTGCGATTTTGGGCGATAATGTTGAGGTTGGCTGTGGCAGCGTGCTTAACCCCGGTACCGTAATAGGCAGGGGCACAAACATTTATCCGCTATCAATGGTAAGAGGTTATATTGCAGAAAACTCCATCTATAAAAATCGCAACGAAATAGTGGAGAAAGTATGGAAAAGTGGGACATTTTAAATGCAGAGGGTATACCTACCGGTAAAATTGCTTTGCGTGGGCGTGGCAACCTAAAACCGGGTGAATATCATCTTGTGGTTCATATTTGGATAATGTCATCAAAGGGCGATTTTCTTATTCAACGTCGTTCTGACAACAAAAAGCTGATGGCGGGTGAATGGGCTGCAACGGGTGGTGCTGCTATCTCGGGTGAGGATTCTTACACTGCGGCAAATCGCGAGCTTTTTGAGGAGCTTGGAATACCCTCAAATAAGCAAACAATAAAAAAATTAACACGTATAAAAAGACGAAATTCATTACTTGATATTTGGTTTATCAAAACCGACATTAAACTTGATCAGTTAAAACTGCAAAAAGACGAGGTAGCCGAGGCTCGTTGGATAAACCGCAACGATTTCAAAAAGATGATACAAAATGGACAGTATCATAACTACGGTAGCGAATATTTTGACACTGTGTTTAAAAAAATTGATGAACTTACAGAGGTAACGGTATGAGCATTGGAAAAATACAAGAAAAATGTGCGATTTGCGCATCTTATCTTTTTGAAGATGATGATGTTGTGTATTGCCCCGAGTGCGGCGCACCACACCACCGAGACTGCTACAACTCGGTTGGACATTGTGGTTTTGAAAAACTACACGGTACCGAACTGCAATACAAAAAGCCGGAATCTTCAAAAGAAACAGACGAAGCTCCCCCCGTAATTGAAAATGAGCCTAAGGCAGACAGCTTTGAAAAGCCTTTTCAGCAATTTTCACCATTTGGCTTTGCAGCACCGGTTGATGCCGATTTTGAACTTGATAAGGATATTACCGCCGGCGAAGCGCAAGAATTTGTGCTTCAAAATACACATAGGTATATACCCAAATTTATAAACTTTAAATTTGGAAGAAAGGCATCATGGAATTGGCTGGCGTTTTTGACGCCGTGTGGGTGGTTGCTTTCACGAAAAATGTATTTATGGGGAACAATTATAGGTGCACTACAGGTTGCTTTTTCTATGTTGCTATTGCCTTTTAACAAGGCAATAAGCTTTGTTGACCTTTCTTCGGCGACAAACTATGTTGAGCAATCTAATTTAATTATGGAAAACATAGACAAGATAGGCATAATTGTTGTTTTGGTTGCCCTTATGGGCACAATGCTTGACCTAACTTTAAGGGTTTTGATAGGTGTTTTCGGCGATCTAATATACAAAAATCACGCCTTTTCTACCATACGTAGCATTAAAGAGGATAAAGATTGCGATAAAAAAATCACCACCCTCAAAAAAGGCGGAGTTAACATTTATTTAGGTCTTTTAGGACATTTGGTTGTAAACAATCTACCAACCATAATAGCAACATTAACGGGAATGCTGTAAAATGATAAATACAAAAAAATATACAACAATTTATTTTGACCTTGATAACACCATACTCGATTTTACCGCTACTGAGTATAATGCAATAAAACAACTGCTTAATATGCATAGTCTGCCAAATAGCGATGATATAATAGCCAAATATTCGGCTATTAATCAAAGCTGGTGGGAACGCTTTGAAAAGGGTGAAATTGAAAAGAGCGAAATATTTGCAGGCCGATTTAAAACCTTTTTAGAGCATTACAAATTTGACGGTGATCCACAAAAAATGGCTGACGATTATTTTGAATTACTTGCTGCAGGTCACGATTTAATTGAGAATGCCGATAGGGTGGTTAGAGAATTAAAGGCTCGCGGTTACATAATATGCATTACCACAAACGGTGTATCAAAAACGCAATACCGCCGTATAGATGAGTGCGGGCTAAAGCAGTATTTTGATTATATTATTGTGTCAGAGGATGCAGGTGCTCAAAAGCCCGCTATAGAATATTTTGATTATGCTATGGCACATTCGCCCGAAAAGGACAAGTTCAAAATAATAGTCATAGGCGATTCACTGTCCTCTGATATTCAAGGCGGCATAAATTTCGGTGTTGATACCTGCTGGCTCAACCCAAAAGGCAAGCCAACGACATTAAATCCAACCTATGAAATTGCAAATATTATGCAAATATTAGACATTTTGCATTAAATATGCATTAATTTTGCATAAAATTAAAAAATATGAATATTTATTCAAAAAATGCTTGACAAAGCCATAAAATAGGCATATAATGTCTGCATATTAATTTTTAAGGCTTAATTAAAGCCCATACACAGCAATAAAAGGAGACAAAAACAATGGACAAAAAAGATATAAAAAAGGTAGTACTTGCCTACTCAGGCGGTCTTGATACATCAATTATTATCCCTTGGCTTAAAGAAAACTACAACAACTGTGAGGTTATTGCAGTATCAGGCAATGTCGGTCAAAACGACGAGCTTGACGGTCTTGAGGAAAAGGCTATTAAAACCGGTGCATCAAAGCTTTATGTGCTTGACCTTACTGAAGAATATGTTGACGATTATATTATTCCTTGCCTAAAGGCAGGCGCAATTTATGAGGATTATCTGCTTGGTACAAGCCACGCACGTCCTTGCATTGCAAAGGGTCTTGTAGATATCGCTATCAAAGAGGGCGCCGACGCTATATGTCACGGCTGCACAGGCAAGGGTAACGACCAAGTTCGTTTTGAACTTACCATTAAGCACTTTGCCCCCAATATGCCTATTATCGCACCTTGGCGTGAGTGGGATATTAAATCTCGTGAAGAAGAAATTGAATATGCCGAGGCACACAATATTCCTCTAAAGATAAACAGAGAGACCAACTACTCTAAGGATAAGAACCTTTGGCACCTATCACACGAGGGTATGGACCTTGAGGATACAGGCAACGAGCCTATGTATGATAAAGAGGGCTTCCTTGAAATGGGCGTATCACCTGCAATGGCACCCGACACACCAACCTATGTAACTCTTGATTTTGAGCAGGGTGTGCCCGTGGCAATTGACGGCGAAAAGATGAGCGCTAAAAACATCATACTAAAGCTTAATGAGCTTGGCGGTAAAAATGGCATTGGTATTATCGACATCGTAGAAAACAGACTTGTCGGTATGAAATGTCGTGGCGTATATGAGACCCCCGGCGGTACAATCCTTTACCGTGCACACGAAGCACTTGAGAGCATTTGCCTTGACAAAATGACCCTTCACGAAAAGCAAAGACTTGCTATTACTTATGCTGAGCTTGTATACAACGGTCAATGGTTTACACCACTACGTGAGGCACTTGCAGCCTTTGTTGACAAGACTCAAGAAAAGGTTACCGGTACTGTTAAGCTTAAGCTTTATAAGGGTAACATTATTAAAGCAGGCATCTGGAGTGACTATTCACTTTATAGCGAAGAAATTGCAACCTTTGGCGAAAGCGATTACGACCAAAGAGATAGTGCAGGCTTTATCAACCTTTATGGTCTACCTATAAAGGTACAAGCTATGCTTGACGGTAAAAAATAATTTAATAAATAAATTTTTACGCCCGATTTTAGATTATTCTAAAGTCGGGCAGTTGAGTGAATTATGAAAAATATTTTTATAGACGGAAGTGCCGGCACTACCGGACTTCGTATTTATGACAGACTAAGTGAAAGAAACGATATTTCACTTATAAAGCTTCCCGAAAATTTAAGAAAAGACCAAAAGGCAAGGGCAGACGCCATTAATTCGGCTGACATAGTTTTCCTGTGTTTGCCCGATGCCGCGGCAATAGAGGCGGTAAGCTTTTTAAAAAATGATAAAACCGCAATTATCGACACATCAACTGCCCACCGTGTAAACAGCGATTGGACCTACGGCTTCCCGGAGGTTGGCAACCGCTATGACAGAATAGCAAATTCCAAGCTTATTGCAAACCCCGGCTGTCACGCAAGCGGATTTATAGCACTTATAACACCGCTTATTGAAAATAAACTTATAAGCCACGATATAGCACTCAGCTGTTTTTCGCTTACAGGCTATTCGGGCGGCGGCAAGCAAATGATTGCCGAGTATGAGTGTGACGAAAAATCACCCCTGCTTTGCGCACCCCGTCAATACGGTCTTACCCAACAGCACAAGCATCTAAATGAAATGCAGGTTATAACCGGTATTGATTTAGCCCCTGCTTTTTGCCCCATAGTTGCCGACTTTTACAGTGGTATGGAGGTTACAGTAACTCTTTTCAAAAAGGACCTAAAGGGTAGCATAGACAACATAAAAGAAATATACAAAAGCTATTACACCAAGGGTTTGGTTCATTTTGAAGATAACGCTGACGAGGGCGGATTTTTGTCAGCCGCCGCATATTCGGGTCGCGACGATATGCAATTGTCGGTATTTGGCAACGATGACCGCATAATTTTAACTGCACGTTATGACAACCTAGGCAAGGGTGCTTCGGGTGCGGCAGTTCAAAATATGAATATACTTATGGGTGTAGACGAAAAAACAGGTTTAGTATATTAACGGAGGAACAATGGATATTAGGTTAATAAACGGCGGCGTGTGTGCTGCAACCGGCTTTAATGCCGGCGGCATACACTGCGGCATACGCAAAAACAAAACAAAAAAAGATTTGGCTTTAATATATAGTGAGGTACCGGCTACCGCTGCGGCAGTTTATACCACAAATTTAGTAAAGGGTGCCCCACTTACCGTTACCAAAAATCATATTGCTGACGGCAAGGCACAGGCAGTTATTTGCAACAGTGGCAATGCAAACACCTGCAATGCAAACGGTATAGAGATTGCCGAGCAAATGAGTGATTTGGTGGCAAATGTATTAAATATAAGTGCAAATGACGTTGTTGTGGCTTCTACCGGAGTTATCGGTCAGCCTCTTGATATTGAGCCTATTGCAAACGGAATACCCGTTTTGGCTAAAAATTTAAAAGCAGATGGCAGCACCGATGCAGCCGAGGCTATTATGACCACCGATACAATTTCAAAGGAAATTGCGGTTGAGTTTACCGTCGGTGGTAAGGTTTGCCGTATGGGCGGTATTGCTAAGGGTAGTGGTATGATTCACCCCAATATGGCAACAATGCTTGTATTTATCACCACCGACGTGTCAATTAGTGCCGAAATGCTGCAAAAAGCTCTTTCGGGTGATATACAAAACACCTTTAATATGTTAAGCATTGACGGTGATACCTCTACCAACGATATGGTGACCGTGCTTGCAAACGGCAAGGCAGGCAATGCGCAAATAATTGCAGAGGGCGACGATTTTAATGTGTTTATGAAAGCCCTTAATACCGTTACGGTAAACCTTTGTCGCGTTATTGCAGGTGACGGTGAGGGCGCTACCAAGCTGTTAGAGTGCAAGGTAAGCGGCGCTGCCGATTTAGATACCGCCAAAACCGTTGCAAAAAGTGTTATTTGTTCAAGTCTACTTAAGGCTGCAATGTTTGGTTCCGATGCCAACTGGGGCAGAGTGCTTTGCGCCATAGGCTATAGCGGTGCGTCGGTTGACGTTAACAAAATCGACGTATCATTTATTTCAAACAAGGGTGAAATCTTGGTGTGTCAAAACGGCGCAGGTGTCGATTTCAGTGAAGAAAGGGCAAAAGAAATCTTACTCCAAAAAGAAATCGTTATTGACATTAAGCTAAACTCGGGTGACGCTGCGGCTACCGCTTGGGGCTGTGACCTTACCTACGATTATGTAAAAATAAACGGTGACTACCGTACCTAATGAGGAATACAAATGGAAAATATATTTTCTAATGCAGAAAGAGCCGAGGTGCTGACCCAAGCACTTCCTTATATCAAAAAGCATACCGGAAAAATCGTGGTTATAAAATACGGCGGCAACGCTATGATAAACGAGCAACTTAAACAGCAGGTTATGGAGGATATTGTTCTTCTGTGGCTTATCGGTGTTAAGGTTGTGCTCGTTCACGGTGGTGGCCCCGAAATCAATGACCTTATGGTGAGACTCGGCAAAAAAGCACAGTTTGTTGACGGCCTTCGTGTTACCGATAAGGAAACGGTTGACATTGTTCAAATGGTGCTTGCAGGCAAGGTTAATAAAACACTTGTAAACCTTCTCGAAATGAAGGGCGGCAAGGCTATGGGTATTTCGGGTATGGACGGCAGACTTATTGAGGCCAAGGTAAAGGATGAGCGTTTAGGCTTTGTTGGTGAAATCACCAAGGTGCACATAAACCCCGTAATTGACCTACTCGAAAAAGGCTATATCCCCGTTGTGTCTACCATAGGCTGTGACAAGCAGGGCAACGCGTATAATATAAACGGTGACACCGCAGCGGCGTTTATCGCAGGTGCACTTGGCGCACAGCGTCTTATAATGATGACCGATATTGACGGCATTTTACGTGATAAAGACGACCCCACTACAATTATTCCTCACCTTACTGTTAGTGAGATTGAGCAACTAAAGGGTGAGGGCGTAATTTCGGGTGGTATGATACCCAAGGTTGATTGCTGTATTAAGGCTTTACACGAAGGTGTTAAAAATGTGGTTATAATGGACGGCCGCGTGCCACACTCAATACTAATGGAATTGCTTACCGACGAAGGTGCCGGTACAATGGTAATGAACGACAATGATAAATAATTTAAAAGAACAAGACAAGCAATACATTGCTAACACATATAACCGTTTTGATTTGCAGCTTGTAAGCGGCAAAGGCTCGTATGTTTATGACCAAAACGGTAAGAAATATATCGATATGGGCACAGGCATAGGCGTTACGGCCTTTGGCTTCGCCGATAATATGTGGGCAAACGCCGTAAAAAGCCAAGCCGAAACACTACAGCACACATCAAACCTTTACTATACCGAGCCATGTGTAAAGCTCGCAAAGGCTTTATGTAAAAAATCGGGTCTAAAAAAGGTCTTTTTTGCAAATTCGGGTGCCGAAGCTAACGAGTGTGCCATAAAGGTTGCACGTAAATATGCAGCCGATAAAAAGGGAGAAGACTGCTATACCATAGTAACTCTCGAAAACAGTTTTCACGGCAGAACAATAACCACTTTGGCGGCTACCGGTCAAGAGCATTATCACGAACTTTTTAAGCCTTTAACGGGCGGCTTTGTTCATACCCCTGCCAATGATATTGAGGCACTTAAAAATACAGTAAAGCAACACAAGGTTGCCGCTATTATGTTTGAGTGTGTGCAGGGTGAGGGTGGTGTGATACCGCTCACATCCGATTTTGTAGCCGCTATGGCAGAAGAAGCTCGACAAAATGACATTTTGCTAATTGTTGACGAGGTGCAAACCGGCAACGGCCGCACGGGCGAGATGTATGCCTATCAAAACTATGGCATTACACCCGATATTGTTACTACCGCAAAAGGTCTTGGCGGCGGCTTACCAATAGGCGCCGCAATACTCGGTGACAAGGTAGAGCATACCTTGGGCTTTGGCGACCACGGCTCAACCTATGGTGCAAACCCCGTTTGCTGTGCGGCAGCGCTCACAGTTGTTGAACGCTTAACCAATGAACTTTTAGAAGAAGTCAAGCAAAAAAGCCAATATATATTTGATACACTAAAAAATGCAAGCGGTATTGAATACGTCAGCGGTATGGGTCTTATGATTGGTATAAAGACTGTAAAGCCTGCGGCAGAGGTTGTTAAAGCCGCTATGCAAAAGGGCGTACTGTGCCTTACCGCAAAGGATAAGGTGCGATTACTGCCGGCGCTTAATATTCCGTTTGACGACCTAAAGCAAGCTATAGAAATTATAAAAGAGGTAAGTGCAATATGAATTTAAAGGGTAAAAGCTTTTTAAAGCTGCTTGATTTAACCCCTGACGAAATAGAGGGTCTTATAGACCTTGCAGCCGAGCTTAAAGAAAAGAAAAAAAGCGGCACGCCGCATAGATATTATGAGGGCAAAAGTATCGCCTTGATATTTGAAAAAACAAGTACCCGCACACGCTGCGCGTTTGAGGTAGCGGCGGCTGACCTTGGTATACACCCAACCTATCTTGACCCTACAGGCTCACAAATAGGTAAAAAGGAAAGTATTGCCGATACAGCACGCGTTTTGGGTAGAATGTACGACGGTATTGAATACCGCGGCTTTGGTCAAGAAATAGTAGAGGAATTAGCAAAATATGCAGGTGTTCCTGTTTGGAACGGACTCACAAACGAATTCCACCCCACACAAATTTTGGCAGATTTTCTTACTATTCGTGAGCATTTTGGTGCACTCGCCGGCAAAAAGCTTGTTTATATGGGTGATGCCCGATATAATATGGGCAATTCGCTTATGGTTGGCTGTGCCAAAATGGGTATGCACTTTGTGGCATGCACTAATAAAAAGCACTTCCCCGACCAGCAGTTAGTTAATACCTGCCTTGAAATTGCAAAGACTACAGGTGCTACAATCGAATTTTCTGAAAGCACCGATGCAGTACAGGGCGCTGACGTAATTTATACTGACGTTTGGGTATCTATGGGCGAACCCGACTCTGTTTGGGAAGAGCGTATAAAAGACCTGATGCCCTATCAAGTAAATGATGAGCTTATGGCAAAAGCAGGTAAACAGTGCCGCTTTATGCACTGTCTGCCCGCATTTCACAACCTTGATACCAAAATCGGTAAAGAGATTTATGATAAATTCGGCATTGACTGTATGGAGGTTACCGAAAGCGTGTTCGAGTCACCTGCGTCAATCGTATTTGACGAGGCCGAAAACCGTATGCATACTATAAAAGCGGTAATAGCCGCTACAATATAGGGCTGCCCGGCACCGACCAAAAGCAAAATGGAATAATTAAAGGGTATTATCGAGGAAATTATCTTGATAATACCCTTTTTATTTGCTTAAAAAATAAGCGGAATAATTATTATAAAATTTTGCTTTTGGTCGGCGCTTTGTGAGACAACCCGATTTATCCTACAAAAGCCCTCCTTGCCTAAAAGGAGGGGGGACCGTCGAAGACGGTGGGAGGATATTCTAATTTCTATTCAACCACTCATCAATCGCTTTAGCGGCTGTTTTGCCGGCACCCATTGCCGATATTACTGTGGCGGCACCCGTTACGGCATCACCACCGGCATATACACCTTCTCTTGAAGTCAGTCCGTCTTCGGTTATAACTATACCGCCGCGTCGGTTAACGTCAAGCCCCTCGGTAGTGTTTTTAATAAGCGGGTTAGGTGAGGTGCCTATTGACATAATAACCGTGTCAACGTCTAAAATAAATTCAGAGTTTTCAATCGGCACCGGTCGTCTGCGACCCTGTTCGTCAGGCTCGCCAAGCGCCATTTTAATGCATTTCATACCGGCAACAAAGCCGTTTTTGGGGTCAAATTTATCATCAGGGTTGTTATATCCCAATATCTCTGTCGGGTTGCAAAGCAGCTTAAATTCTATACCCTCTTCAATAGCGTGCTCTACCTCTTCTTTGCGGGCAGGCAGCTCGTCCATTGAACGGCGGTATACAATATACACTTTATCAGCACCAAGGCGAAGTGCCGTGCGCGCGGCGTCCATTGCCACATTGCCGCCACCTACAACCGCCACATTGCCACCCTTCATAATAGGGGTGTCGGGGTTATCGAGATACGATTTCATAAGGTTGCTACGTGTCAAAAATTCATTTGCCGAGTACACACCCTTTAGGCTCTCACCCGTAATACCCATAAAGTTAGGCAGACCCGCACCCGAGCCGATAAATACAGCCTTGTATCCCATTTGGAATAGCTCGTCTATCGTGAGTGTCTTGCCGATTACCACATTGGTTTTAACATCAACACCCAAATCCTTTAGCGTTTGAACCTCTTTTGCAACAATAGCCTTTGGCAGTCTGAATTCGGGTATGCCGTAAACCAGCACGCCACCCGCTGTGTGTAATGCTTCAAAAACCGTTACATTAAAGCCGCGCTTTGCAAGGTCACCCGCACAGGTAAGACCCGAGGGACCCGAGCCTACAACGGCTACCTTTTTGCCGTTGCTTTCAGGTTTATTAGCCTTTTCGGTTGCATTATTATTGTGCCAATCGGCAACAAAACGCTCGAGTCTGCCAATGCCCACAGGCTCAAATTTAATGCCCAATGTGCATTTGCTTTCACACTGTGTTTCTTGCGGGCAAACTCGTCCGCAAACAGCGGGTAGAGAAGAGGAGAGCGATATTACATTATATGCATCCTCAAACTTGCCGTCTTTTATTTTAGATATAAAGCTTGGTATATCAATATTTACAGGGCAGCCGTTAACACAAGGCTGATTTTTGCAGTTTAAACAACGCTGTGCCTCGGCAATGGCGATTTCCTCTGTATAACCTAAAGCTACCTCGTCAAAGTTTTTAGCCCTTGCAAGTGGCTCTTGTGTTGGCATTTCGTGTTTTTTAGGGTTAATAGCCATTTATTTGCCCCCCTTTTTAAAGAGGTTGCAAGTGTCCTCATAAGCGTGACGTTCAAAGTCAGAGTACATTCTGCCGCGTGACATTGCCTCGTCAAAGTCAACCTGATAGCCGTCAAAGTCGGGGCCGTCAACACAGGCAAACTTTGTAACACGTTTGCCGTCAACATTAAGCGTCAGTCGGCATCCGCCGCACATACCCGTGCCATCAATCATAATCGGGTTCATAGACACAGTAACGGGTGTGTTGTAAGGGCGTGCCGCCTCAACCACAAATTTCATCATAACAAGTGGACCAATGGCGATTATCATATCAAATTGCTCACCGCCGGCAAGCAGCCTTTCAAGCGGCATACATACGTTGCCATGTTCACCGTAGCTGCCGTCATCGGTCACAATATATAATTTATCGCTGCAAGCGTTAAATTCGTCCTCTAATATTACAAGGTCTTTGTTTCTAAAGCCTATAATGCTTGTCACCTCGGCGCCCATATCGTGCAGAGTCTCGGCTACCGGCATAGCAATAGCACAGCCTACGCCGCCTCCTATTATACATACCTTTTTTAGTCCGTCAAGGTGAGTCGGCTCACCCAAAGGGCCGACAAAGTCCTCAATATATTCGCCGGCATTTTTTTGATTTAGTTTAAATGTGGTAGCACCCACAATTTGAAAAATTATCTTTACAGTACCGGCAGTTTTATTAACGCCCGCAACGGTAAGGGGAATACGCTCGCCGGTATCATCTACACGCAAAATAATAAACTGACCGGGTTTCGCTTTATTAGCTACAAGAGGAGCTTCAATTTCCATTTGTGTAACGGTGGGATTAAGCTCTTTTTTTGTTACGATTTTATACATAACACACCCTCCTCTTTGATTTCTTCACTAACAAAACATTATATTACAAAACACTTTTAGTGTCAACAATTTTAAACCCCGTCCCAAAGGGCACACAAGAGAACCGTCCCCTTGTGTGTGTTATTTTAAGAATTTATAAATATTATATTCTAAAATTATAATTGAACATAAAATTGCCAATGGTGGCAGTCGGAAGTTTAATTGGTAAGAATCAATAAAAACAAAAAGGAAAAGGCACAATAAAAAAGGGAACACAAGGGGGACGGTTCTCTTGTGTTATTTAAATTTTCTTATAATATTAAAACTAACACCGGTTAATCTACTTAATTGCCTTATAGAAATACCTTTTTGACGACAAAGTTTTAGGTATTTATCACGCATTTTAACATCTAATTTTTGAAATTCAACTACATTTTTACAACCGCTTATTTTTTGTAAGATATCTGCTGCTTCTTCATCTGTTAATCTAAAATTGTTTTCTTCAATGTCAAGGCAAAGGTCAGAGTTATTTTCATTATGAAACTGAACAAACTGACTTTTATCAATGATTTCAAAACATAAATCGCAATCAACAAAGCTATTGTCTTTTAAATAATAGTTATAACTACTATATTTATAGTCGGCTATATGTTTGCATAAGCCACTTTTAATTGGGTTTTGATGTATGTATCGTAAAACGGTCAAAAAATATTCATTGCTATCTACGGGTTCACTCTTAAATCTATCTTGAAATAGGTGACCTGTGCGTTTGTATTTCCAATTATACCAATAAACATAACTGCCCGCAATGCGTTTTAAAATTAAATCTAATTTTTCTTTTTCAGGTTTTATAAGCAAATGAAGATGATTTGACATTATACAATAGGCAAATATCTTATATCCGCTTATATCCTTGTAATGCTTTAGAGTTTGTAAAAATTTTTCTTTATCTTGTTCGTCGATAAAAATATCTTGACGGTTTATGCCTCTAAGCATTATGTGGTATATTCCGCTTTCGCTGTATTTTCTGGCTTGCCTTGGCATAGTATCACCCTTGAATAATATATCATATTAAGAGTAATATGTCAACACAAGAGAACCGTCCCCTTGTGTGCCCTTGTGTGAATAAATAATTTATACGATTTTAAAATACTTTTTATTATATGCTAACACATTTTTGAGTTTTCCTACATTAACAATATAAACTTCATCATTAATCTCAAATGTGTTATAAACATTTTCATCTTTCATAGCATAAATTTGTGACCATTTATAATTCATCCCCCAGGGAATAGAATATAATGTTCTATTTGATAAAACTAATCTATATGGTTTACTCCGAAAATTTGTTTCAATGCTTGTCTTTTTTTCTACGACTCTTTCGTTTATAATTTCCACCTCTGTAACATTATTTTTAAACAAAACGATAACAGCATAAATGGTCTCAACAAAAAGCCTTAAATTAACAATAATCACCGATAAAATTAATATCATAATAATATATGTTTTCGTTTTGTTTTCGTTAGTTTGTAAGATGACAAATAAAACGACTGCCAAAATAGTGAAAATTAAGATTAAAGTAATAAATAGTTTCTTTAGTTTAAATTTATACAACGTTTTTAATTCATTTTTAATTACATCTTTAGTCAAAATTTCTTTTTGCATTAAACAGCATACTCCTTTAAAACACAAGAGAACCGTCCCCTTGTGTGCGTGCTCTTGTGTGCCCTTGTGTGTGTGATTTTATTAATGTTCGTCGGCTTTGCCGACACATTATCTCTGGAACTGTCAAGAAAATTGGACAAATTAAGTTAATAAAAATAAAGTAACCTGA
>JAUNAM010000021.1 GCA_030527615.1 Clostridia bacterium | reverse complement strand
CAAACCAAAAAGAAATGTTCAAAGTGCCTATGGAACGCATACGCAAGTTTGCACCAAAGGGCGATACAAAAGATGTTGAGGAATTTGTGTTAAAGGCTTGCGAGCATTATAGGCATTACCTCAACCGTAAACGAGATAGAGATGCGAGGTGATTTTAATGGTACAGAAAATAAATCTTAAGGATATGAACTTTGGCATTATTGGTATGGGAAAGGTACACGATGATACACCTATTGATCTTACCGAGTATGTAATCCCGAAGAATTATCATATCAAAAACTCTGTATCCGTGCGAGTTCTGCCAAGAAAAACAGAGTTTACTATGAAAATTGGCGGTACGCAATATGAGGTAACAACTCATTTCAACACAGATGGCAGAGAAAGCGTATTGCAACAATTTAAAGAATTGATACTTGCGAAGAAACTCATTTAATTTCGCAGATTGGTAAAATGATAATCGGCACGGTAAAATATACTTGTCTTTTGCCGTGTCCGGTTGTCAGAAAGGAGATTAAGATTATGGCAACGGCAACTATATCAAACGGACAAGAAAAAATTACTGCCCTCTACTGCCGTCTATCTCAAGATGACGGGCGTGAGGGCGAATCGAACTCCATATCAAATCAAAAGGAAATATTACTTGCGTATGCAAAAAAGAACGGATTTTTGCACCCTGAATTTTTTGTGGATGACGGCATATCCGGCACTACTTTTGAACGCCCTGATTTTCAGCGTATGCAGGCTATGGCAGAGCGTGGAGAAATCGCTACGATTATCGTAAAAGATTTATCCCGCTTTGGTCGTAACTATCTTGAGGTCGGTAAATACCTTGAAATTCAATATCCTACGCTTGGAGTTAGATTTATTGCAATTCAGGAAAATGTCGATACATTCAGTAATACGGGAACGGAGTTAATGCCTTTCTCCAATATATTTAACGAATGGTATGCGGCACAGACCTCAAAGAAAATTCGTGCGGTACAGCAATCAAAGGCAAGTCGTGGAGAGCGTGTTTCTTCGGCTGTACCTTTCGGATATATGAAATCCGAAGCAGATAATAAGCAATGGGTGATCGATGAGCCTGCTGCAAAAGTGGTGCGATATATCTATGATTTATGTCTTTCAGGACTTGGACCGATGCAGATTGCGAAGCGACTTGAAGAAGAAAAATATCTCATTCCAAGTGCGTATCTTATATCGGTGGGCAGAGCCACATCGCACAAAAACTTTGCAAATCCTTATAGATGGGATCAGGCAACGGTTGTCCACATTTTGGAAAACCGACAATATACGGGTTGTACCGTAAACTTTATGACTACTACCGTCAGCTACAAAGTTCACAAGACGGTATATAACCCAAAAGACGAATGGCAAATCATTCCGAATACCCAAGAAGCAATTATTTCCGAAGAGAAATGGTTACGAGTGCAGGAAATCAGAGAAAATCGCATACGACCTACCGCAACGGGCAGAATCGGTATGTTTTCGGGATTGGCATATTGCTATGATTGTGGTGCTAAACTCAGTTTCTGTGCCGCAAAGAGCTTAAAACCAAATCAAGAACACTATCGCTGCTCCAATTACAAGAGTAATCGTGGCGAGTGTCAGGTGCATTATATCCGTGAGCTTTCACTCCAAAAGATTGTACTGAAAGCCATTCAGGATTTATCCGCTTTTGTGCAGGAGTTTGAGCCTGTATTTTTGTATATGTTGGCAAAGAAAAACACTTATGCACAAAAGAAAGAACTTGCTGATCTTGAAGTTTCGGTAAAGTCCGGCAAGAAACGCATTGATGATATTGACCGAATTATATCCCGTCTTTATGAGGATAACATTGAAGGAAAAATATCTGACGAGCGTTATATGAAAATGTCATCAGGATATGAAGCAGAACAAAGAGAACTTTCACCAAGAATTGAAGCAGATGAAAAAAGGCTTACCGCTTTGAAACAAACAACGGTTGACCTTCGACTGCTACTCGGTACGCTTCGTGAATGTACCGAGATTAAAGAACTTGACAGAATGCTTGTGAACAAACTGATTCAGCGAATAGAAGTCCACAACAATGACAAGTATGACGGTCATTGCCACGTAAAAGTGGATATTTACTTTACAGGTGCAGGAATAATAGATGTTCCTACAGAAAAAGAAATCATTGCACTTATGGAGGAAATTCGTAATGAAGAAGATGAAACCAAGTTATTCTCCGCTTAAATGCGGAAACGGTGCAACCCCATTTCGGGGTTACACCGTCACCTACATAAAAAACTTCCTTACGGGGCTGTCGCTAACAGGTGTCCTCTTGTTTTTTAAGTTTTATTCTGCACTTTGTGCAGAGTTTTATTTTTGACCCCAGGCAAAAGTTTTATTGCACCTGCGGTGCAGTTATATTTATGCAGATATAGTTATAATTTAGCATACCCCTCCATCTTGCCTTGCGGCAATCCACCTCCCTTTAGGCAAGGGAGGCTTAATAGGAAGTTTTATATCCGTCGCGCAGCGACACCGAAATTATTCATTATTCATTAGCCGAAGGCGACTTCAATATTCATTTATGATACGTGCTACCTTCGTTTATTTTAAAGGCACGATATATTTGCTCTAGGCACATTACACGAAACAGCTGGTGCGGAAAGGTCATTTTTGACATTGACAGCTTTAGGGTGGCTTTTTGTTTTATAGTGTCGCTAAGTCCATAAGAGCTGCCTATTATAAAGCACATATTCTTGCCACTGTTGGTGTTGGTGTCAACAAATTCGGCAAGTTGTTCGCTTGAAAGGCTTTTGCCCTCAACACAAAGCGGCACTACCTCTGCGCCGTCGGGTATGCGCTTTTCTATCATTTCGGCTTCTTTTGCAAGCGCTGTGTCTATTTCGCTTTGAGACGGCTTGTCCGAAAGCATTATGGGGTTTAACTCTATAATATCAAGCTTGCAATAGCGTGATAATCTTTTGGCGTATTCGTCCACCGCATCACGCAGATATTTTTCTTTAAGCTTGCCGAGTGTTATAAGTGTTATTTTAATCAAAATGCGGTTACCCCCACGGTTTTTGGTTTTGCTATTTCAAGCAGGCAATCCGCACCTATTTTGGCGCCCACGGCGGCAAGCGATGCCCTTGCGGCGGCTTGTGCTAAAAGGGGTGTGTTGTTTTGCATACTTAAATGCCCCAACACAAAACGTGTTGTACCGCCTGCAAGTAGTGCCGGCAGCTCTGCCGCACAAGCAATATTTGAAAGGTGACCCTTATCCGACATTATACGAAGCTTTAACTCGGCAGGATAGGGACCACGGCGCAGCATATCAACATCGTGATTAGATTCAAGCAAAACCACATCACAGCCGCTTAAATGTTCACGTATATCATTGGTCATAATGCCAAGGTCGGTGCAAACTGCCGCACGTCTGCCGTCGGGTAATGTTATAACATAACCGCCGCTACCTGCGGCATCGTGACTTGTTTTAAAATATGTAACGCCCATATCGCATAAATCAACATTGCCGCTGTCACAGCAGACGGTTTTTGTGCCCTCGGGTATAAAGCCTATATCGTTTAGCCCCTGCAGGGTTTGGCTTGAAGCTATAAGAGGAACCCTTATGTTTTTTAAAAACACCTTTAGACCCTTTGTGTGGTCGATGTGGGTGTGTGTTATTGCGACCGCTTTTAGATTGGATAGGTCACAGCCTGCGGCATCAATAGCCGCTTTAAGACCTTTGCACGAAAGACCTGCATCTATAAGTATGTCGCCGGTGGCGGTTGATATATATGTGGCATTGCCGGTGGAGCCGCTTGCCAGTGTGCAAAGACGAGCCATAAGCAATTTCCCCTTTCATATATAATAATGGCGGCTTTTTAAAGCCGCCCTGTACTTTTATGCGTTTTTATACGCAGTTTCTTTATTTATAATAGGTACACGTTTAATATCGGCACCCAATTTTTGAAATTTTTCGGCAACATTTTCATAACCACGGTCAATATATATAATGCTTTCAACCTCGGTTGTGCCCTCTGCCATAAGACCGGCGATAATCATTGCCGCACCGGCACGCAAATCAACCGCCGCAACGGGAGCACTTGTCAGTTTTTCAACACCCGTGATAACGGCAGTTTTGCCGTCAACTCGCACTTTAGCGCCCATGCTTATAAGCTTTTCCATATATCTGAAACGATTGTCCCAAACGCCTTCGGTGACAATGCTTGTACCGTCAGCCACAGCCAGCAGCGTTGCAAACTGCGGTTGCATATCGGTAGGAAAGCCCGGATGCGGCATTGTTTTAACGTTGCAGCACTTGGGTCTGCCGGTCATTTTAACACGGACAGCCTCATCATATTCGGTGATTTCGGCACCTGCCTCTTCAAGCTTGGCAATAATAGACTCAAGGTGCTTTGGTATAACATTTTCAATAAGCACATCGCCGCCTGTTGCCGCCGCTGCCACCATATAGGTGCCGGCCTCAATCTGGTCGGGTATAATGCTGTAATTGGTGCCGTGCAGATGCTCAACACCGCGAATTTTAATAACGCTGGTACCGGCGCCCATTATGTTGGCACCCATAGAGTTTAAAAAGTTTGCAAGATCAACAATGTGCGGCTCACGTGCGGCATTTTCGATAACGGTAAGTCCCCTTGCCTTTGCCGCGGCAAGCATAATGTTGATTGTAGCACCAACCGACACAACATCTAAATAAACCGAGCAACCGCGCAAAACAGATGCACGAGCGTCAACCATACCGTTTTCGATAATAACCTTAGCGCCCAACGCCTCAAAGCCTTTTATATGTTGGTCAATAGGTCTAACACCAAAATCGCAACCACCGGGAGGCGCCACGCGTGCACGATTGTGACGGCCAAGCAGTGCACCCAAAAAATAGCTTGATGCACGCATACCCTCTGCCATCTTTTTATCGATAACAAAGGTATTTGCCGGTATTGGGTTAATCTCTACCGTAGATTTATTTACAGCACGAACATCAGCCCCCAACTGCTTTATCGCACGAAGGAGGGTTGATACGTCAGATATTTCAGGTAAATTTTCAATAACACAAGGACCATCTGCCAGTAAAACAGCGGGCAAAATTGCGACCGCTGCATTTTTGGCACCGCTTATATGAACGCTGCCAACGAGTGGCTTGCCCCCGTTTATTACAAACTTTTCCAAATACGGCACTCCCGTCTTTTGAAATTCATACAAAGTTTTAACCACTTTAAAGTATAGCCAAAATTTTCAGCACAATACTATTAATAATCATTATACATCAAAAAACATATTTTGTCAATTGCAATGACCTTATGCTTGGTGTTTTGGCGCTGCATTTTCCAAGACTGTATTATCATCTTTATAATTGAAAACGATATACACAAAAATAAATATTGCCATTGCCAAATTCAGTAAAGACTCAGAAATATCGCCGCTAAATACCTTTTGGGTTGTAAATATTGCAACAGCAAATTTAGCAACAGCGGTTGTAGCACATAGCATAACGGTTGCCACACCGTAGCCAAAAAGATTTTTTTGCCTTTTGGGGATGTCGCCTATTTTATTTTCAAGACAGGCAAGCTCAAACAAAAATAAAAGCAGCGCACAATTAGTAAACAGTGTAAATGCATTATCGGTAACAAGAGCTAATTTTGACTTGCTTATAAAAAGACTAATCAATTTTATAACATAGTACACCGTAGGAACAGTCATAAGCACCGCCGGCATATTATAACTGTATATATTTTTAAGACCATACGCTAAAAAGGCGATTGCCGAAAACACACTTAAAATTATCATAAAAATATCATACCAATTGCCGTTTAACGCCGACATACCTGCAACGGTTTGGTAAATAAATATTCCGCCCAGCAAAGCCGATGCAACAGCAAGGGCAGGACTTGCAGCACTTTTTTCATTTGGTTTGTTGCGCGACGTAAAGGCAATTAAGCTTACTACCGCTATTGTAGCACAAACAATCAGCGTTATAAGCATACCAACGGCAGAATAATTTTGTTTTATAAAGCCTGTTTTGTTATCAATTGTAAAAACTGCCTGTATAATTTTTAAGGCGATACAAATAGGCAATGTTATGCCTAAAAGCACCATTGCGTGACGACATTTCACAAAAACACCTCATTTAATTCTTATCTATAACATATACATTTTATATATATAAGCGCAAAATGTCAATAAAATTAAAGGAGTTTAATTTATGAAAGGCACGTTAACTCTTGCAATAAGCATAATATTTTCTATGTTGGTGATACCGTTATCTGCCCTGCCCGATAATGCAAAATTAACATTGCCCGTGCAAAGCACACAAAACGACCTACTTTATGAAAAACAAGAACCACAGCCGGCCCCGCAAAAAATAAAGGTGCTTTTGGGTGATGATGTTGCCGAATACGAAATAAGTGATTACGTTTTTGGCGTGGTTGCCGCCGAGATGCCCGCCCTTTATCACGAAGAGGCGCTAAAGGCGCAGGCGGTTGCCGCTTACACCTTTGCACTTTATAAAATGGATACAAACGGCGACGATAAATATGATATAGCCGCCGACCCCGATAAGGCTCAAGCTTTTATAACACGTGAGCAGGCAAAAAACAAATGGGGTGAAAAAGCCGAGGAATACATCAAAAAAATAGACAATTGTGTATCGGCGGTAAGCGGACAAATCCTCACCTATAATAACTCGCCCATATTTGCGGCGTACCATGCAATATCAGCAGGCAAAACCAACTCTTGTGCCGATGTTTGGGGCAAGGATTTGCCCTACTTAAAATCACGTGACAGCTTTGGCGACAAGCTTTGTGACGGGTATTTAAGTGAGGTAACCCTCTCTGCCGACGAGCTTACAAAAAAGCTAAAAAAATTGACTAAAGCAACAGGTGAGCCTAAAAATTATTTCAGCGATATATCTGCCGCCGATAACGGATATGTAAAAAGCATCACCTATTGCGGCAAAAAGCTTACCGGTGCGCAAATAAGTACAGCATTAGAGCTAAGGTCAAGCAATTTTGAAGTAAGCCTCACCGATGACAGCTTTACATTTAAGGTAAAGGGCTATGGCCACGGGGTGGGGTTAAGCCAAACAGGTGCCGACTATATGGCAAAGCAGGGCAGCCGTTATGACGAGATATTGTTACATTATTATAAAGGTGCCACTTTGCAAAAAAATTAAAAAAATGCTTGACAAATGATAGCGGCTTATGTATAATAACTTTTGCAATCCAAAGACAGTAGGTGGCATTTGCCGTAAGTTTTACGCCTACCGAGGTGAGCGTGAAATGATTATTTTGATTTTTTCATGTCTGCCCTTGTGTCCTTGGGTGGACATTTTTTATTTTCACTCGGAGGTGAAACACATTGCCAAACGCAAAGGTTTTAGAAGCAAAAAAGCAAGCTGTTGCTGAACTCTCCGAAAAAATCGGCGCATCTGTTACAGGTGTTGTTGTTGATTACAAGGGTATCACCGTTGCTGACGATACTGCTCTTCGTAAAGAGCTTCGTGAAAACGGTGTACAGTACACTGTAGTTAAGAACTCTATCTTAAAGCGCGCAGTTGAAGGCACCGACCTTGCTGAAATCAGCAACGTCTGCGAAGGCACTACAGCTATCGCACTTTCAGCTGAGGATTACACCGCAGCAGCAAGAATACTTTGCAAATTTGCCGACGGACACGACAACTTCACAGTTAAGTCAGGTTTCCTTGACGGCAAGGTTGTAAGTATTGAAACAATTAATGAACTTGCAAAGCTACCCACCAAAGAGGTTCTTCTTGCAACAGTTCTCAGTGCTTTCCAAGCACCAATCGCAGCATTTGCACGTGCTGTACAGGCTATCGTTGATAAAGACGGTGAGCCCGCAGCTGAGGAATCAGCAGAATAATTAAATTTTAACAAAACAAAACAAAAAACATTTATTGGAGGAAATTAAAATGGCATCTGAAAAGATTACAGCTATGATTGAAGAGTTAAAGACTCTTACCGTTCTTGAGCTTTCTGAGCTCGTTAAAGCAGTAGAAGAGGAGTTTGGCGTATCTGCAGCAGCTGCAGTAGCAGTAGCAGCACCTGCAGCAGGTGGTGCAGCAGCAGCTGAAGAAAAGACCGAATTTGACGTTGTTCTTGCAGAAGCAGGCGCAGAGAAAATTAAGGTTATTAAGGTTGTTCGCGAAATCACAGGTCTTGGCCTTGCTGATGCAAAGGCTGTTGTTGATGGCGCACCTAAGACCATTAAAGAAGCAGCTAGCAAAGAAGACGCTGAAGCAATCAAAGCTAAACTTGAAGAAGTTGGCGCAAAGGTTGAGCTTAAATAATTTAAGTTTTAATTGCAAACTAAAAGAACTGTTCCGCGGAACAGTTCTTTTTTATTATAAACATTGCACCATCGAACTATACGAAAAGAAAATATGCCCCGATATATCCCCGTTTTGTTTGCATATTTTAGTTTGCCGATTTATAACATCGGTGCCGTTTGCCCACTCGGTGCGGTCGGGTTCGCTTTGGGTGTTTATTTTATATGTGGCAAGCCCTATTGCAAGACGGGTTTGTTTGCCGACAGCAAGCTGCAGCCAATCGTTTAAAAGATTATCAAATTTAAAGGCGGGGTCGGGGTAATCAAACCCAAAATAAAGCTGCGGTATTATAAGGTCAACACAGCCGCTGTCTACCCATGCGGCAATGTCGGCATATTGCTTGTTATAATTATCTTCAATTGATGCCGAGGGGCTAACACTAAAAAGCAAATCCTTATCCTTAAATTTAACCGCAGTATACACACCACCTATCAGCGCATTTATGTTAGCACGGCGCCAATCGGCAAGGGGTAGCGGCGTGTCGGTGTTGGCACAATAATCGGCATAGCTTGATGCGTCAAAGCTTTCACTTGTAGAGGGATAAAAATAATCGTCAAAATGTATGCCGTCAACATCATATTTATTTATAATTTCGCGCACACCGTCAATTATAAGTGCCCGCACCTTTTGGGATGCGGGGTTTAGATATATTCCGTTTTCGGTTGATATATCCTTTTCACTTAACAGTTTTTTAACGGGGCTGTCGGCAGGCAGCTTGGTCACATCATTATCGGTTGTGCACACACGGTAGGGGTTTATCCAAGCGTGAAAGCAAATATTGTTTTGGTGGCAGAGTTCTATCATATATTCAAGCACATCAAAGTTGTATCCTGCGGCGCTGTCGCGCAGCGGAAACCATTTTGACCGATAAACCGCATCACAATGCGGTCGCACACAAACAAACATATCACCTATCCCCCGTGATTTGCAGTTTTGCACGGCGGCGTTAAACTCGGCTTTAAAATCGCCCTTTAGCATACCGTCAAGCTCATAAAAAGACACCCACACACCCGTAATATAACGGTCTGTGCCCTGCTCGGCAGATTTTTCAATTGGTACACAGCCGCAAAGCTGCATCAGCATTAATACAACACACAACAGTTTTTTCATATAAAACCACTTTCAAAATAATATACTTATATATATGTTTCTAAAGTATAAAAATTCGTGGCGATGTGTATTTTTTCTTGCTAATTAGCAAGTGCTGTTGTATAATACATTTACTAAAAGAGGTGTTTATATTGAAAAACAAAAAATCTTTAAAATTTTCTCTTATAATAATTACCCTGTCAATCATTATTTTGTTCGCGATAGCGGTTACGCTGCCATGGCTTGTGACCTGGTATGTTGAAACCAAGCAAAAGGATGCGGGGCTTCCGACACTTATTATGCTGGTGTGTTACCCCTGCTTGCCGTTTGCGGCTGTAGCGCTGTTTAGCCTGCGCAAGCTTATCAAAAACTGCCTTGGCGGGCTGGTTTTTGGCGACCAAAACATACGTGTGCTTAAAACCACCGCAATATGCTGCTTGGCGGGTGCTGTTATAACACTTGTAGCGGGCAGATTTTACATACCGTTTTATTTTGTAAGCATTGCCGCCGCAGGCTGTGCACTTATAGCCAAAACCACAAAGGATATTTTTGCGGCAGAGCTTGAACAAAAGCGTGAAGAATTATATGAAAGTGTGAAGGATGAACTATGAAAAAGACAGTAATCACCGTAATTGGTAAAGACACCTCGGGCATTATTGCACGTGTAAGTGCCGAGTGTGCCAAGCACAAGGTTAACATTTTGGATATTACCCAATCGGTACTTCAAGATATGTTTGTAATGGTTATGCTAACCGATATTGACAGCCTTGATTGCCCATTTAAAACCTTCTCAACCGAGATGGACACTTTGGGTCGTGAGCTTAATCTTGAAATCCGCGTTATGCACGAGGATATTTTTAATTCTATGCACCGCATTTGAGGTATTTAAATGATAAATATTAACGATATTTTAGAAACCGTAAACATGATACGTGAGGAAAATCTTGATATCCGCACAATCACAATGGGTATATCTTTGCTTGACTGTGCCGACAGCGATATAGATGTTTCTTGCGAAAAGGTATATAACAAAATCACCCGACTTGCCGGTAATTTGGTAAAAGTGGGTGAGGATATTGAGGCAGAGTACGGTATACCGATTATTAATAAGCGCATTTCGGTAACACCTATTGCTATGCTGGTTGCCGTATCGGGTGGCGACCCCGTAAAATATGCCCACGCACTGCAGCGTGCTGCCGACACGGTGGGTGTTAACTTTATCGGTGGTTATTCCGCCCTTGTGCAAAAGGGTTTTTCTGCCGGCGATATTGAGCTTATAAAATCTATACCCCGCGCACTGAATGAAACCTCAAACATTTGCTCATCGGTAAACATTGGCTCTACCAAAGCGGGCATTAATATGGATGCTGTAAAGCTTATGGGTGAGATTGTTCGCGAAAGTGCCGTGCTTACCGCCGACCGCGAGTGTATAGGTCCTGCAAAATTGGTTGTATTTTGCAACGCACCTGAGGATAACCCCTTTATGGCGGGTGCATTCCACGGCGTGGGTGAGCCTGACTGTGTAGTGCACGTGGGCGTATCCGGCCCCGGTGTTGTATATGCCGCACTTAAAAAGTGTGACGGCGATTTAGGTGCTGTGGCAGAGACAATTAAGCGCACCGCATTTAAGATTACCCGTATGGGTCAGCTTGTAGGAAGCGAGGCTGCACGCCGACTTGGCGTACCGTTTGGCATAGTTGATTTATCGCTTGCCCCCACCCCTGCGGTTGGTGACTCGGTAGCAAGAATACTTGAGGAAATGGGCTTAGGTGTTTGCGGCACCCACGGTACAACCGCAGCACTTGCAATGCTAAACGATGCCGTTAAAAAGGGCGGCGTAATGGCGTGTAACTCGGTAGGTGGCTTGTCGGGCGCATTTATACCCGTGTCAGAGGACGAGGGTATGATAGCCGCCGCACGCAGCGGTGACCTAAAACTTGAAAAGCTTGAGGCTATGACCGCCGTGTGCTCGGTGGGTCTTGATATGATAATTATCCCCGGTGACACACCGCCGGAGGTTATATCGGCAATAATTGCAGACGAGGCGGCAATAGGTATGGTAAACTCAAAAACCACCGCCGTGCGCGTTATCCCCGCTATCGGTAAAAAAGCCGGCGAAGAGCTAAACTTTGGCGGTCTGCTTGGCGAAGGACCCATAATGGACGTAAACCTAAAGGCAAGCCCTAAAAAGTTTATCGACCGCGGCGGCAAAATCCCCGCACCGATGCAATCGCTTAAAAACTAATGCACAATCATAAAACCAAAAGCCACTGCGTTAAGCGGTGGCTTTTTAGTGTTTAGTAAAATTATCAACTAATTTGTTTTATTGTTCTTTCCGATATACCAAAATATCATATCAATTATTTTCATTTGAGGGTAAATGATATTATTCTGTGGGTTAAAAATTTTTCGCATATCTTCAAAAACAGAATTATTTTTTTCATAAAAATCAATTATTGCCTCTATTGATTTTTTTGAAAAGTTACCGGTTGCAACCTTTTGAGATTTTATACCTTTTTTAAAGTATTGGTCATATGCAGGGGTGCAACCTAAAGTTCCTAAAAGAATTTTTGTTATTAAGGTGTCAGAAATATGCTTTGTGTTGGTGTTTTTATTTAGATCTTTATAAACGTTAAGATAATATTCATCTAATCGTCTATATAGTTCCATCAATAAATCAATCTGTTTTTTAAAATTTGAGCAATCAATTCCCAATAAACAATCATATCTTTCTTCCAATATAATTTGCACAGCTTTTTTATGTATAGTATAATCTTTCCTTAGCAAAAAAGATGAGCCGCGATACATTCCCCAACTAGCCAAATAAAAGGCTAATTGTAAACTCAAACAATCATAGTTGGGGTTTTTATCTTTTCGGGCGTTGCTAAAAGCGGTATAACAATGCTCCCAAGAGCGATATCTGCCTGACTTATCCTTATATAAATTTATATAATACTCTTTGATTTTATCAATCAAATTTTTTACCATACACTCGCTCCTTTGTTGCTTTATCGTCAATAATTTTTTGTTCCCATACATCCTGTGCAACAAGTGACACCAAATCATCGTTTGTTATAAATATTGGATAGTATTGCCCTTGTTTGTACCAAAATTCTTTTTCCTTTTCGCTATAATACGCTGTCCAGTAGTCAGTAGAGTCTGATTCTTGTTCGTCCTCATCATGAAACGCCAAATCTAACTCCCAATAGCCATCTGTTCCGTGTATTTCATATCCATTATCTTTATCATTATCTTTAAAAATATAAAAGCCGTATTCGGGACCGTTTATTTCCTTAATTAGGCTGACCGGCATAATTGCACTTGCAGGACCCGTTGCAACGGTTGCTACAAGACTGTCATGAACATCTGATTTTTTGGTATTTACATCACATGGCACATCGTTTGTAAAGAAAATAGTTATCTCCGTTCCGAGAATAGTGTGCTCAAAACCATATTCGTATCCCCAATCCCAAACCAAACACTCTTCATTTGTTTTATCCTCAAACTCAACACCCAAATTAAGCAGTTGCTCGTATGTGAGTTTTTTTGCTAGCCATTCCTTTAACATCTCAGATGTGATTTCCATACTTTCAGGCTTATCAATTTTTTGAGCAAGGGTATATTTAAGGTTGTAATTTGAGTTATAATATTCAGACACTTTTTCGGTTAATTCGGTTTTAACAATAATTCCGTCATCTTCAAAAGTCACTGTCATTATACCCGAATTATTGTGATTGTCAATAAAGTTTGCTTTAACACTATTGTTATTTATAATTCCCGATGTCGAAATTTTTAACTGCTTTGCACCGTCAACCTTATCAGTCAAAGCAAGCTCTACACCCAAACTTTCGGTTATTACAACATTAAAAACCACACTATCATCATCTTTTCCATAATAACCTTCATATTTAGTGTAAATTTTGTTTAGTTGTGTAGCCGAGTCCCTGTATTCCGGTATTTTTTGAAATTCTATAGCGGCATCAAGATGTTTTCTTCGTTTATCAACGAAATTGCAGTATTATATATTTTTTCGTTATCTGCAGAGGGATTATCCTTTTTGAAAACGATAAAAAGCACAACTACCAATATTACCAAAGCTATTGCCGCAGCAGAAATCAAAACGCCGGTTTTTTTATGGCTTTTTGCGTAAAGCTCGTCAACATTAATTTCGTTTTCTCTGCCCAGTAAATTTAATACGCCAACCGTTAAATCGTTTTTTAAACTTACCGATTCAAAATTTAATGCCTGTAATTTTTTAAGTCCGTCCGGCAACAATTCCGGTTTTATGCTACTGTAAACCGGAATTATTTTTTTATCCCCCAGATAATCGGAATATTTATTATAAATGTAATTAAAATTATCAACAGAAGAACCAACAAATAAAATTACTTTTGCCTTTGAAAACGCAGAAATTCGTGATTTTTCCAAATCATCCCCTGCAAAATTTTCAGCCGAAACTCTCTCAAAAAATGTATGTATATTTTTTGATTCCAAGATTCTGTAAATTTCATTTGCTATGATGCTGTCTTTTGTTCTTGCACCACGTTCATCGTTTTCGATATACGCTATAAAAACCTCTGTGTTTTCAAAAGCGGTATCTAAACTTATAGTGTTGCCGCAGGACTGACAAAGCCAAACACTGCCGTTATAAAGCAACGCACCGCCGCAATTACTGCATTTCATTTATTTTAACCTCGCAATCCACTCATCATAAATGACCGTCTTAAATCCCGTTTTCTTAAGCCCGCCTTCTGTTTTAGTTGTATAGCCGTCGCTCTCTATATAGTCATAAATGATTTCAACTTCATACGTCGTTCCTGTTTTTGAAATCGCATATGCTAAGTTGTTGTTTTGAGACAATTCTGTTTTTATTATCTCTTGACCTAACGGTTTTTCTTCATCTGTGCAATACACCTCGTTATCGGATGTTATATAGTGCTCATAAGAAACAAGGTCACAAACATTTTGCGCCTTAATTTCATATAATGTTAATGTTTCTTTGTCTGATTGCTCATAAGGATCAGTATTAATTCCGTAAGCATAGACTTTATTATCTTTGGTTAGAGCAAGCAAACAATTGTTTGAATCATAGCAATAATATGCATCGCAAAACATCACCTTTTTAATGTTGCCTATTTCGTTTAATTGAGGTATAGCCTCTTTTAAATATTCGGCATCAACGCCATTATATTCTGACTCTGGGTTACATACAAAGCACAATGTTCCGTCACTCTTTACGCCCACAATTGCGCCGGTGCCCACACAACCTTCATCGGGACTATTTGAAAAACAAGAAAAATCAACAATATCTTCCCATTCAAGAATTTCTTTCACCCACTCGTCCGAGTCGGATCCGTGTTTTTCCATCATTTCGGTCTGTGATACAATATCACTGCACACCATTTTACCATCAGCTCTTAAAGCAAAAACTGCATCAAAAAACGGTCTTGAAACTTTAATAATGTTATTCCATTCGGGGTTATTATCTATTCCTTTTTCAGCATCGGTACCGGTTACTGTACCATCCTCATGCAGAACATTATCTGTTCCGGCGGCAATTGAAATTATTTTACCATGTTGAGCTATTTCTTTGTTAAAATCAATTTTTTGTCCGGTTGTTGTATAAACCTCTCCATTTTGATTTATGTAATAATAGACTTCCGTTCCACTGCTATACCAATGAAAATCAGCAGAAACAACACTCGCCAAACTTTTTCTCCAAGAAAGTTCGGCTTTTTCTTGCATATCATTGGCATCTTTATAATCGCCCAACTCTTCAAAAGCCCAAGTGGACTGTGCATATTCGCCGTTATTATACATTTCGTATGCCGCATCATACTTTGCTTGAAAACGGTTGTTTTCTGTTATTTTTAGATATGAAAATATAGCAAGCGGGATAGCAACAAGAACTGCAACGCAGGCTGCAATAGTCAATACCTTCTTTTGCTTTTTTCGTTTTTGTGCAAGCATAACAGGCAGAGGTATTAATTTTTTAATACTTCTGATTAAATCTGCTTCAAAACCGTCTTTTTTAATATCATTGGAAGGCAACAATACAAATTCGTCAGGCAAATCAGACTTATCCATATCAAAATACAAAGGAATAAGTGTTTTATCTGCATTTTTTTGTTGCAACGAAATAAAGCGGCTCCATTCGTTTCTTACCCATACTGCCTCAATATTTTCTTTTGAGGAACAAACAGTTAACATTACTTTGCTTGAATACAAAGCCGAATAAATATAAGGCTCAAATTCTTTGCCGACCTTATCTTCTAAAGTGATGCGTGAAAAGAACACTTTATAGCCTTCAGCTGTTAGTTTTTCATATAATTCTGCCGCAACAATACTGTCTTTTGTTCGGTTTCCGTTTGCATCAGTCTCTTTATAAGAAATAAAAATATCGAAAGGCTTTTCGTGTTTTGAAACTGCAATAATACCTTTTTGTATTTCATCAATAGTCTTGGCATTTTCTTCATATATCGCTTTTTGTTCATCATCAGCATATTCTAATGCCTTTTGATAATTTTCATCACTGAAAATAGGAGTGTAAAGAGTTCTGTTGCAAGTGGGAATATACTTGCCGCTTGCAGGGTCTTTAACATAATTTACGCCATAACGGCACATTAAGACATTCCAATAAGCATCGGAGTTTTCTTTATCATCAATAAGTAATTGAACAAATAAGTTTTCAGCCTTGTCGAACTCATTGTTTTTTAAATAACCGCCGGCTCTGTCGTAAATTTCTTGAATATTAGGCTCTTTAAATACCGATACGGTTTGCTTAACGCCGCAATATTCACATTCTACAACCTTTTGACCGCTAATAACATTTAAACTTCCACCACAAATTTTACATTTAAAAGCCTGCATTTTTAATACCCTCCAATAAATTTAAGTTAAATCAATCCAAATGCAAGGTCGAACGCCCTTGTCTCGAACTACCTGATCTCCTACAGCCTTCACCCAACCATTAGAGGTTGCATACATAATACCATCCTCAGAAGATGTGCGAGTCCACCATTCATCAGTTGTTTTAAAGGTAATCTTTTCGGCATTAACCAGTTCTACCATTTCATCTAATGAAGACAAGAAAATTTTATCCTCTGTACTACCGGTATTGGTAGCAATAATTTGGTTTTTCTGTTCAGTTGAGAAACTGTTAAGGAACTCGCCGTTAAGCCAAGTTCTCAAATAAGATGTCTCCCATGTGACTTTTTTAATTGTATCATGGAAGGGTTTTTCTGCGATGGGTTCCTCAGTTATCAAAAGCATCTTGTCAGCTTCAGTTTTTAAAATTTTCCATGCAATCGGCTCGCCTTTATAGGTGCCAAAATAGAGGATATCACCTTCAGACAAGCGGTTATAAATTTGCTCGATTTTTTGTTTGCTGTCTTTAAAATCACCGAGTGCGTTATAAACCTTTATAGCCTCAACATAATTTTCTTCAGTCAGTAAGTTTTCTGCTACAATATACTCTCTTTCATTAATTGCAGTTTTCGATCATTTTTTTGCTATCGCCAAACCCATTTAATCCTTCAAAAACCACTATTGCTTCTTCATATTTTTGGGCACCATAAAGCGCAATTCCGTCATTATATATACCTTTTGGGACAACATAATAAAGCACAGTTATGGCAACAACAGCAGTCAAAGCAAAAACACCAAGCACGGTTGCCACGTATTTTACACCTTTTGTATCTTCGGTTTTCTTTTCCTCTTTAACATTTTTATAAAGTTTGCATTGCTCGTTGCGTTCTATAAGCAAATCGGATATTTCTTCAATACCTTCAATAATTTTTTTGTTGTCGGTTTCAGATTTTAAAGCAAGAATTTTAGATTCAATTTCATTCTCAATATCATTAAGTTTTGAATGAGTCATAGGGTCGCTGAATTTGAAATCTTCGCTTAATGCTTTGATTTTAGCAACAATTTCTGTGTCAGTTGATTTAACCTTTGATAATAAATTTTGCATATTCTTTAAAAAATATATTTTTTCTGCAACCTTATTATCTTGTTCTTCAATTAACTCTCCGGCAGCTTGTGAAGCCAACATAGCAATAATATAAAAACCGCTAATAAAACAGTTTATAATTAAAGCTATCAAATAAATCGGAATAATGCCTAAAATTTCTAATACAGAAACCAGCATCTGAATTATAAAATAACCCCATGCCAACTTAACTAATGGAACTCTTAAAAATGATTGTTCGTTACTGTCAGAACCAAACAAAAAGATAAAGCAGGCTATCAAAACAGCCGCCGCAAGAGCGGCAAAACCATAGCCCAACCAAAAGGTTAAAGTATGAGCAAGAGGTATTAAAAATGCTATCGCATTAAACACACCAAACGCAATTAAAACGACAACTGCCGAAATACCTTTGTTTTTATTAAATCCCATTTTAAACACTCCTTATAAGCTTGAAAGCAATGCTTTCTTTTGCATTTCAAATTCTTCTTCTGAAAGTATGCCGCTTTCTTTCATTAATTTTAGCTTTTCAATCTTCATTTTAAATTCTGCCATAGGATCTAAATTGGCTGCAGCGGGTTGCGTTGCGCTCGTCATAGCTTCGTTCATCATGCCGCCGACCATACCACCAACAGCACCGCCAACACCTGCCATAGTTCCAAAACCGACACCCATATTTGTAAATTCTCCGACTGCCTCGTTTTCTGCAATCTTTTCTGATACGTCAAAACCGCGTTCTTGTGCATAGGTATAACCTTCTTGAGCACGTTTTTGAGCAATAGCTTGCGATTCAATAACGATTTTTTGGGCTTCTGTCTGTTGTTCAATAATATCAATTTTTTGCTTCAACTGTGCTTGTGCAACATCTGCATACTGCCGTATATGTAAATCTTTAAATCTTTCATAGGCTGTTTCGCCTTCAGGCTTTGCAATCGTTGTAACAAAGAACTTATCCAAACTAATGCCATATTCATTAAAATCTGGTTTTAGTATCTCGTGAAGTTTAGTAGAAAACTCATCCATACGAGCATCAACTTCAAAAATACTGTAATCAGCATTTTGCATGACAGATGCAATATACGGTTTGATTTTTGACATTAGGTATGAGCGAAATTTTGCAACAAGTTCACTTTGTGTAATACCGCTTTCTGTGCCTATGATTTTTACAAGTAGTCTTCTGGAATCACTGACAGATAAGGTCATTTCGCCCGAAGCGCCTATTTGCAACGGGAAATTATATTTGGGGTCCATATACTGCACTTGGCTGTCAGTACCCCACTTTATAGCCATTTGCTGTGTTTTGTTTACAAAATAAACCTCACAATGAAATGGCGTTTTGCCACCCGTAGGAAGATTTAAAAAATTTCTTATAAGCGGAATGTTTTGTGTTTGTAGGGTATATCTGCCGGCTTCAAACAAGTCAAGTGCTTGGCCGTTTTTAAAGAAAACCGCTTCTTGAGACTGATGAACTATGAGCTGAGACATAGTGTTAAAATCTTCAACAGGTGATTTCCATACAAACGTAGAATTATCACCTTCGTATTTTATAATTTTAAATAGTGCCATAACAAACCTCCATATTTGAAATAATAATTAACGAATATTACTTGTACAGACTGAATTTTACATCTAAAATAATGCTGTGCACCATTATTTTTTAATCTTTGTTTTCTTTTATTATCTTTCTAATCCACTTTTCGGTATAGCCGTATTTGGTGGCAAGATAGCGGATATTGTGACCGTCATATTCTTTTACAATTTGAGCGGCAATAAATTTTTTGCTGTATTTTTCAAGCGGAAAGAACAGGCTGGTACCGCGATATTTTTTATGTATTTTTAGTGCGTTTTCCACCCCGATAAGCTCGGCAAGTTCACTATAAGCCCCGTTTAAGTGCTCGGCTTTTAGTTCGTCTTTATTTAATAACATTATCCATACCTCAAAGTTTAATAATTATTAAAAATTATAACCAATTTTTTTGGAAAAGCATATATGCTGTGATAAGGTGACTTGTTCCGAGTAAAGTTCCACTTTTTAGGGATAATCACACATTAAACATTTTACTGTGTGACAGACAAAAAGTCTTATACTGCAAGTATAGTTGAAAAATTTTTACAAATAAGGTATACTGTTTGTATAAATCGATTTTGGGGTGCGGATTATGGTAAAGGATACGGCAAAAATTTTAGAGGAATTGCAAGCTTGCGAAAGCTTTAAAAAGTTTTATAACGAAAATAATGATTATATGGTTGATGCTACGCTTTCACAAATGCTTAACAACCTTTTAAAAACCAAGGGTTTAAAGAAATCAGAGGTTATAAGAAAAAGTGAAATATCCGAGGTTTATTGCTATAAAATTTTTTCGGGTGAGCGCAAACCCGAACGCAACAAGCTGCTATGCCTGATACTTGCTATGGGGCTGGGTATTGACGAGGCTCAAACGCTGCTTAAAGCGGCAGGGTATTCTCCGCTATATGCAAAAATACCCTTTGACAGTGCCCTGCTTTATGCGCTTTGCAAAGGGTATTCGGTGATTGAGACCAATGAAATGCTATATGACTATGATTTAGAAATGTTAGGGTAAATTATGAAAAACTGTCCGCATTGTAACGCGGTAATACAAGATGATGCAAGATTTTGTCTTTATTGTATGAAACCGCTCGAAAAAAAGGCTTTTATTTCCTTTAAAAGATTTTTTGCAAACAAAATCACGGTAATTATTGCATTTATCGGTATACTTTTGGGTGCTTTGGTGGCAGTATTATTGATAATTTTATTACAAAACGGAAACATTGGCACAAGTCACTATACATCTTCGGGCGATAAAACCATTTTTGAATACATTTATGCCGATGGCAACAAAAAAAACCAATAACGATAACTTTGTTTTAACTAACGGTCAAAAAGACCCCCAAGAGGATAAAAAAGGCAGCGGCAATGTTGGTGACGACGTTGACCATTCAGAGCAAAACTCTTACGGTCAAAACCAAATCCCTACAGGTGGTCAAAGCGGCTATGTGCCACAAGGCGGCAACGGCACAAACAATAATGTCAATAATAACGACAACAATGATGACAACAACAGCGATAATAACGAAGACGACGATATTCCGCCCACAAACGAAGAGCAAAACAAGACTGTCGTTTATTTATACCGTGCTGCAAAGGCAGGTGATTCGCTTTCGGCAAGTATTGATTATACAGATAAGATTGTAATTACCGGTGTTAAAAACGCGTCTGATGACGGCAACTATAAAATACCCGAAACCATAGACGGAAAAACCGTTTATACATTAGACAGCAATATGTTTTCAAACATTGATGCCGCCACGGTAAAGCGTGTTATGGTGCCAAGCAGTGTAAAATTTATACATAGCTTTACCTTTGCCGGATGCAAAAATTTAACCGAGGTTTATTATTTGGGAAAATTGATTTATACAGAGGATTACGCATTTTGTAATAATTATAATGAAATTGCATCAACAAAAATAAATCTTTACTGCTACGCCGACTGCTCTAACGGTGATTTTAGATATTATAAAACGTTTGCAGAACACTTTGGCGTAACCTATAAAGAATGGGACGGCGTTTTGCCGTTTTGAGGTTTTTTATGTTAGTACAAGAAAAACTTGACGAAATTTTTACGATTTATAATAAAGTTACCCTGTTTTCCGATAAAAACGATTGCAAAGCTATGCGCCTGCGGCACAAAGAGCTCAGTCGCGATTTGGTTTTGCATATTTTAGAAAAGCCCGTCACTGCATACAGTATTTTAAACGATATATTGTGTGACAATATGCCCGAAATATATGACGTTTTTGAGTGTGACGACGGCGTAATAGTTTTAGAGGAATTTATCGACGGTGATAATATTGCCGTTATTTCGGAAAACGGCAAAATCAAGCAGCGCGAAGCCGTAAGAATTGCAAAATCGGTTTGTTTGGCGCTTGCCGTACTGCACAACAACGGCATCGTTCACCGCGACATAAAGCCAGAAAATGTTATGATAAGCAAGTCCGGCAATGTTAAACTGATAGATTTTAATGCTTCGCGTATTATGTCGGCAAAAAGTGGTGACACTGTTATTATGGGCACCATCGGCTACGCCGCACCCGAACAGTTGGGGCTTTCACAAAGTGATAAGCGCGCCGATATATATGCCGTGGGTGTACTGCTAAACATTATGCTTACGGGGCTGCACCCCACCGAAAAAATTGCAGGCGGGTATTTGGGGCATATAATCAAAAAGTGCACCAATTTAAACGCCAACCGCCGCTATCAAACGGCATTACAACTATATAGGGCGTTGTGCCTTGCTTAAATCAATGCACAATGCACAATCATAAAACCAAAAGCCACTGCGTTAAGCGGTGGCTTTTTGATTTGAGAGTTTAGAGTTA
>JAUNAM010000020.1 GCA_030527615.1 Clostridia bacterium | reverse complement strand
AGGATCTCATAAAAATTTTCGGACAAAATCAGCAGAAACCCAGTATTTATGCGGCTTTGTTCGACCTTGTGTTATTATACCACAAGCCTCTATTCTCCTAACTATACCTGTAGCTTTCATATAAAAATCTCCTTTTAAATCAATTAAAAACTGCCGCAAACCCAGTGTTTATGCAGGTTTTCGGGATTTGTGCTTTTCCCGTGTTTTATTTTTCGTTTTGCAAAAACCTTGTGTTTCCTTGACACAAGACCCTCAAAAATAACTACTCGACCCAAATCCTTACGACAAATTCACTGATATTAGTATCACAAATTGTCGGCAAAATATTCTTGAATTAGGGCAAAAAAGGAGATGATTTTTACAATTTAATTATTTAAAATTTACTTTCGTGCTACACTTATATTTTTCAGTAGCACAAAAGTAAAAGCACCAAGTTTAGACTCAGTGTTTTTACTATAAACTATAATGTTTTATTTTCATTTTTTAATGCCAAAAAGATATGTGCAAATTCAGTTTCAAAGTGTTCGGATAAACTAAATCCGGCTTTATTTAGGCAGCAGGCAATATTTTCGGGTGTATCGGGGAATATCTTGATTTTGCTTGTTCCTATATCTAAAAACTTATCTTGGCTTTTATCAACAGATAGTACAAATACACCGCAGTCTGATAATAGATCGAAAACCTTACATACCGCTTTCAGCTTGTCCTCAATATGCATAAAAGTAAGGGATGAATATATGGTATCAAAATTATGCTCAAAGTTATATTCTAAAAAATCACCGCAAATAAGGTTTATATTTTTATAAGCTGCAAGATTTTCTTTTGCTCTTTGAATAGTTTTTGGTGATATATCAATGCCGTAAAATTCTTTACAAAGCGGTGCCGTTTTCATTGCCAATCTTCCCGTACCAACACCGATTTCCATAACTGTTTTTTCGGTATCAAGTTCCATTTTATCAATAAAATCTTGTCCGTCCCATTTATCCATATATAATTTTAGAGGTTCAGGATCATGTGCAGGGTCATTGTTTTGGTCTATAAGTGCGTCATAATGCGATATGACATCATTGGTTGTTATATACATCTTTGTCACCTCACCACTCTACATATTCTCTTATAAATCTTTCATACTGCCATTCAGGGCCATCAAATAAAAACTGAAGAAATGCTTGTTCTAATTCGGATTTTTTCATTTTACGAACATAGGAAATAACCCTATCCTCCATTTCTTCCTGCCGTTTCTCCTCTTCTTCCCAGTAGTTAATAACATCATCATAATATTCTTTTGCAAGCTTTGGAAACACCGTAAAATATAATGCCACCATATGCTTGCACACAATTCTTTTACCGTCAGCATGAGGGCAGTTGCATTTTGATTTTCTCGGATGCTCAATATCTATAAATACATCATAATGCGTATTATTTGAACCGCGAACAGTCCCATTATATTCTGTGTTAGAAATCTTTGTATGCAAAATCACATTTTTATTGTTATAGTACTCATAACCTCTCCAAACAGATTTACTGCTGGCTACTTCTAATAGTCCCATAAAAATTTCCTCTTTAATTATATTTTCAGATAAACTTTATTTATCCCTCTGCCTTTTACAACAATCAACCCATCAGCTTCCATTTGTTTTACAAGGTTATATCTGCGAGTGCCTTTAATTTGCAATAACTCTTCAATTTCACCATCGGTAATCTGGCCGTTATCTTCGATAAATGTGAGAATTTTTTGCATTTGAGGTGTTATTGCTTTAGCGTTTGCAGTGCCCTCAATATTTGCAGAACTGTTCATATTAGGCAGTACAAATTTAAAGGTATTAGAAGTAACTTCAATACGTGGCTGTACTGCTTGGTCTTTGTATAGTGAATATATTTTTCTTATACCAGTTCCATAAGATTCAATTAAATGAAGTCTATGGAAAATCTCGGCAAGTTTTTTGTTTCTCGGTTGAGAAATTCCGCTTCTTATGTCATCGGGGGATAATCCGGGCAAAAGTCCACCGATTGAAATAAATTCCATTTCATTATCGTTGATATTTATAATGATGCTGCCACTAAAACTATAGTCTCTATGAACAATAGCGTTGAGCAATGCTTCACGCAGAGCCCCCTCAGGATAGTCAGCACGTTCAACTCTTTCAAGTCCCTTAAATGTTGCGGTAGTCTTATTGCAAAGCATTAAATAGGAAAATGCCTCGTCTAACTGTGCAAATATCGAACCACCGAATTCTTTACTGTCACGGAATTCGGTGTTAGTATCATTGCCGAATACGGCAACTTTGGTTGTATGTGCACATTGGTCAGATATGATTTGAGCAAGGTTTGTATAAAGCGAATCGGAACTATCGGTTATGCCAAGAACTCTGAATTTCTCTTTACCAAATTCAATCTTATACTTTTTAAAAGCGTCTGCCGTCTTATTGAAAGTTAAGTCTTGCTCTATGGAGCGCATATCCTCAAATACATCGCCGTCAGATTCTTTTATAAGCTGACGGATTTGTTCAGGGGAAGCTTGAACACTTGATGCGCCCTGACGAATATAAACGCCAGACGGCTTTAAACCTTTTGATTTCAAATAATAAGGCTTATAACTACCTTCACCAACAGCTATTTTAACAACTCTATTATCCTGCAGGGTGTATTTGATAAACATAGTGACATCCGGCTGAATGGCATCACGAATACCATTGGTTATACGTGTATAGGTTTCATCAACGTTATCAATTCCTACGGCATTTCCTTTATCGTCAAATCCAATGTAAATAACACCGCCGTCTGTATTCGCAAACGCAATAACCTCTTTGTAAATATCATCTGTAACCTTAGACTTAAATTCAATGTTTTCAGTTTCGAAGATCATAGCAATACCTCCATAAATGTTTACATAGTATATTATACACTATTTTCTCCAAATGTCAACGAATTTTCACCGAATTTTCACTTTTTGTGAGTGAAAATTCAGCTATGCATATTTTTATAAAGAAAAATCAGGGTGAGAGCAACCTCTCGTCCTGATTTTCTGTGGCAGTTTGAATATGTAAAAAGGACTACTATACTTAAGTCGTTACAACCTCTTTTTCAAGAAATTAGGCCTTAAAACCGGCGGAATCTCGTTTGATTTTGGGACAAAATCAGCGAAAACCCCAGTGTTTATGCGGGTTTTAAGACTTTGTGATTTTATACCACAAGCCATCTATTCTATATACAATACCTGTTGCTTTCTTATATAAAACTCTCTATTTTCAAAATTAAATGCAGAGTTATTATATGGAAAGTTTTGGGGTTTATACTGTAATTGCAATTTTAAAAACTTTTACAGCATTGCCAAAATATCTTCTTTGGGGCGGTAGCCGAGGGCCTGATTTACCACTTTGCCGTCTTTAATTACGGCAAGCATGGGTATGCTTGTAATATTAAACATATTGGCAAGCGTGGGTTCACCGTCAACATTGATTTTGCCGACTTTAATGTCGGTGCGTTCACCGGCGATTTCGGCAACTATTGGGCCTATCATTTTGCATGGACCGCACCAATCGGCATAGAAGTCAAGCAGTACGGTCTTTTCAGATTTTAACACCTCATTTTCAAAGGTTTCTTTTGTGATTTTAATAACAGACATTTTGTTTTCTCCTTATTTTTCTTTGTAGTAAAGCATACAGTGGCAAAAGCCTTCAAAATCGGGGTTGGCTATCTGTTCGCGAAATTCTTTACACATGCACTTGTTGTCTTCGGTCTGTTCTCTGCGGCAGGGGCAATATCCGCCTGTAGCTTTAAGACCTTCCTTTACCAACCTAACGATTTCTTGATTTTCGTTATATTTAATATTCATTTTTATACCTCTTGTTCGGACAAGCGTTCCCAAATTTCCATTGCTTCAAGCAGTTTGGATTCGGCTTCATCTATTTTAGCCTGCAGTTCGGATAGCTTTTGATAATCAGCAAGATTTTGAGGGTCGTTTTGCTCTGCTTGCAGTGTAGCAAGCTCGCTTTCGAGCGCGGCTATTTTTTCCTCGGCTTTTTTTAGTGCACGTTCGCGTTTTGCTTTTTCTTTAAGCGGGGTGGTGTAAGCTTTCTTTTTAGGCTTTTCAGCCTTTTGAACAGCTTGCTGTGGGTCGGGCTCTTTTACCGCACGCAGCATATATTCGTCATAACCGAAATCGTACATATTTGCATTATTGTTTTCAAAAACAATCAGTTTTTCGGCTAGTTTTTTTACAAAATAACGGTCGTGCGATACAAAAATCAGCGTGCCGTCGTAGGATAGCAGTATATCCTCAAGCGTTTCTTTAGATATTATGTCCATATGATTGGTCGGCTCGTCTAAAATAAGCAAATTTGGCGATTTTCTAAACAGTTTGCACAGTGCCAACCTTACACGTTCGCCGCCCGACAGCATATCAATGGTTTTAAACACGGTTTCACCGCTGAATAAAAACGCACCCAATGCACTGCGTGCTTCAAACTCGGTCATAGCAGGAAACGCCGACAGCATATTGTCTAACACCGTTTCACTACCTCGTATCTGTGCCATTTGCTGGTCAAAATACCCCACATTTACAAGTGCACCGGTGTTAAAGCCGCCCGATAGTGCCGGCACCTTGCCTACAAGCGTTTTAAGCAGTGTCGATTTACCCATTCCGTTGCCGCCGATAATACCCACGCGGTCGCCACGGTATATGTTAAATGAGAGTGTGGCAAGTGGTCTGTCAAAGCCAACGGTCAGATTGCTTGCGTCAAGCACCTCTTTTGCACTTTGAACCGAGCAGCTAAGAGCCGCCTTAAATGTGCGATTGTCGTATGTTTCGGGTGCGTCAATTTTTTCCATTCGGTCAATAGACTTTAGCTTTGATTGTGCCATGGCGGCTTTTGTCGCTTTATAGCGAAAACGCTCGGCTGTAGCGGCAATACGGGCAATCTCTTTTTGCTGTGCTTCATAATTTTTTTCTTGTAACGAGCGCAGCTCACGCTTTTTGGCAGTAAAGGCAGAATAATTGCCGACATATCGGGATATTTTGCCGTGCTCTATTTCATAAATTTCGGTAACGGTGTTATCCAAAAACATACGGTCGTGCGATACTATAAGCACGGCTTTTTTGTAATTTTTAATATAATCCTCAAGCCAAGACACCGCCTCAATATCGAGGTGGTTGGTCGGCTCATCAAGCAGTAACAGGTCGGGCTTTGAAAGCAGCAGCTTTAAAAAGGCAATTTTTGTGCGCTGACCGCCCGAAAATTCGCTTAAAGGGCGAAATTTTTCGGTGTCGGTAAACCCGAATTTTTTAATTGCCGCCTCATACTCTTTTTCAAAATAAAAGCCGCCCTCGCGGGTGAATTGGTCTAATAAATCGGTGTATAGCTTTATGTTTTCTTCTGTTTGGTTAGCTTCCATTTTAAGCTGTGCCGATTCCATTTGCTCTTTAAGGGTGATAATGTGGGTGTAGGCACTTCGGATTTCATCAACCAAGGTAACACTGTCGTCAGCAAATGCCATTTGGTTAAGTGCCCCTATTTGTGGGTTGCCCGACACCGCCATAAATCCGCCGTCTGATTCGGTATTTGCAAGGGGTATCTCACCGCAAAGAAGCCTTAGCAGTGTAGTTTTGCCGCAGCCGTTTCGTCCTACTAAACCTATGCGGCTGCCGGTATTTATTATTAAATTTATATCAGTCAAAATCGGCTCGCCCGACAGGTCAACTTGACCCTTATGAATTTCTATTTGCAAAATTTATCACCAAAATAAATATAACATTTATTTTCAGTATTTTCAATTGTAATGTTGAAAAAAGGGGAAAGGATGTGGTATAATTAAGTAAATACAGTAGACAGTGCTGTAATTTAGTCCCCCAGTCAAAATCAAAGATTTTGACTGCCCCCTTTAGGCAAGGGGGCATTAAGAGGAAATTTAATTTAGAAAAGGTGATTTTATGTTAAAAGGTATCCCCAAGATTTTACCCCCCGAACTGTTAAAAGTATTATGTGAAATGGGTCACAGCGACCGACTTGTTATCGCAGACGGCAACTTCCCCAGTGAAAGTATGGGCAAAAGCGCCAAGGTTATCCGTATGGACGGTCATGGCGTGCCCGAAATTCTTGATGCAATTCTTACCGTTTTTCCGCTTGACAGCTATGTTGACTCTCCGGCTGTTTTGATGGAGCTTATGGACCAGGATAAGGGCAAGGTTGAAACCCCTATTTGGGATACATACGCTGAAATCGTAGCAAAGCACGACCCTCGAGGCAAGGCGGCAATTGCCAACATTGACCGCTTTAAGTTTTATGACGAGGCAAAGGAGTGCTACTGCATTATTGCCACAGGCGAAAGTGCAATATATGCCAACATAATGCTACAGAAGGGTGTAGTATAAGGTCGGCTCATAGGGCGCAGACCAAAAGCAAAACAGAATTATGTGGGTGTTATGAAGTGGTTAAGCTTGATAGCATCCATTTTTATATCAAAATAAAAATTATAAGGAATTTAAAATATAAAATTTTGCTTTTTATCCGTTTTTTCGCCCTCTCGAAGTACCTTTGTACGTCTTCGGGGCGAAGAAAACGGATTCTGCATCCCTCTGAGCCGACCTTGGTTTAGATTAAAAACCACTTCTAAAATTCGGCAAATCCCTCCGTCTTGCCTTACGGCAAGCCACCTCCCTTTAGGGCAAGGGAGGCAAAGATGAACAAAAACGGGTGTTATCTTCTTGATAACATCCGTTTTTACATCTCAACTCTCAACTCTCAACTCTAAAGGAAAAAACTATTGCAAAACCCTTATGTTTAATATATAATAACTATAACTATGTAAATTTATTAAAAATGGTGATAAAAATGGCTAAACAAGAAAAATTAGTAAAAGAAATTACCTCTATGGATGAGGATTTTGCAAAATGGTACACCGACGTTTGCATCAAGGCAGAGCTTATTGATTATGCATCGGTAAAAGGCTGTATGATTATCCGCCCTTACGGCTATGCTATTTGGGAGAATATTCAGTCTATTATGGATGGTATGTTTAAAGAGCTTGGTCACGAAAATGTGTATATGCCTATGTTTATACCCGAAAGCCTTTTACAAAAAGAAAAGGACCACGTTGAGGGCTTTGCACCCGAGGTTGCTTGGGTAACACACGGTGGTGAAGAAAAGTTAGAGGAGCGCCTTTGTGTACGCCCCACAAGCGAAACACTTTTTTGCGACCACTTTAAAAATATTGTTCACTCATACCGCGATTTGCCAAAGCTATATAACCAGTGGTGTAGCGTAGTAAGATGGGAAAAAACCACCCGTCCGTTTTTGCGCTCACGTGAATTTTTGTGGCAAGAGGGTCACACCCTACACGCTACTGCCGATGAGGCAAGGCTTGAAACCGAGCAAATGCTAAACGTTTACGCTCGCTTTGCTGAGGAAGCTCTTGCTATGCCTGTAGTTAAAGGTCAAAAAACCGACAAAGAGCGTTTTGCAGGTGCCGAGGCCACCTACACAATCGAGGCGCTTATGCACGACGGTAAGGCACTTCAAAGCGGCACATCACACTATTTTGGCGACGGCTTCTCACGTGCATTTGAGGTGCAATACACCGACAAAGACAACAAGCTCGTTCACCCGCATCAAACCTCTTGGGGCACTACCACCCGTCTTATCGGTGCGGTTATTATGACCCACGGTGACGATAATGGACTGGTGCTTCCGCCAGCGATTGCACCTATTCAGGTGGTAATCGTGCCTATTGCATCTCATAAAGAGGGCGTAGTAGAAAAGGCAACCGAGGTTTGTGAAAGCCTTAAATCTGTGTGCAGAGTAAAACTTGACAACTCTGACCAAACACCGGGTTGGAAGTTTGCCGAATATGAAATGAAGGGCGTGCCGCTTCGTATAGAAATCGGACCCCGTGATATTGAAAACAATCAATGTGTAGTGGTTCGCCGTGATAACCGTGAAAAGATTTTTGTATCTCTTGACGAATTGGCTACCCGTATACCCGAATTGTTAAAGGAATACCAAACAGCACTTTATAATAAAGCACTTGAACGTCGTGAGGCCATGACATACGATGCTAAAACTCTTGATGAAATAAAAGAAATCGCCGAAACACAACCCGGCTTTATCCGTGCTATGTGGTGTGGCTGTCGTGAGTGTGAGGACAAGCTTAAAGAGGTTGCAGGCATTACATCACGTTGCATACCTTTTGAGCAGGAAACAATATCCGACACCTGTGTTTGCTGCGGCAAAAAGGCCGACAAAATGCTCTACTGGGGAAAGGCTTATTAATTTGTTATGAGAAAAACTAAAATTGTTTGTACCATAGGACCCGCTTGTGAAAATCCCGAAACACTTGAAAAAATGTGCAAAGCCGGCATGAACGTTGCCCGACTTAACTTTTCACACGGTACACACGAGCAGCATCAACAAAAAATCGACCTCATAAAGGCTGTTCGTGATAAGTTGGAGTTGCCTATTGCGATTTTGCTTGATACAAAGGGTCCCGAATACCGCATAAAAACCTTTGAAAATGACAAAATCGACCTAAACGAGGGCGACACCTTTACCTTTACCACCGATGATATAGTCGGCAATCAGGAAAGGGTAGCCGTAACCTACAAGGGGCTCGCAAAGGACATAGCAATCGGCGATAAAATTTTGCTTAACAACGGCCTGCTTATTTTTGAGGTTATCGGAATCGTCGGCAACGATGTAAAATGCCGTGTGCTTGCGGGCGGCGAACTATCTAACCGCAAGAGTATGGCGTTTCCCGGCAAGGTGCTAAAGCAAAAATATCTTAGCGAGCAAGACAAGCAGGATATTAAGTTTGGTCTTGATAATGATGTTGATTTTATTGCCTGTTCATTTGTATCAAACGCACAGGATTTGCGTGATGTTAAAAACTATATCAACGAAATCAAACCCAACGCAGGCGTTAGCCTTATAGCCAAGATTGAAAACCGTTCGGGTGTGGCGCTTATTGAAGAAATTTGCAAAGAGTGTGACGGCATTATGATAGGCCGCGGCGATATGGGTGTAGAAATCCCTTATGAGGAGTTGCCCGATATTCAAAAGAAGCTTATTACAAAATGCCGCTTGCTTGGCAAGCGTGTTATCACCGCCACCGAGATGCTTGAATCTATGATTTATAACCCCCGTCCTACCCGTGCTGAAATCAGCGACGTTGCAAACGCCGTTTATGACGGCACAAGCGCTATAATGCTTTCGGGTGAGACGGCTGCGGGTAAATATCCCGTTAAAACGGTTGAGGCTATGGCACGTATTGCCGAGCACACCGAAAACAACATTCACTATGATAAGCGCTTTAAACGTGCCGAATTTAAAATTCAAAACATTGTCGATGCGCTTTCGCACTCGGCCTGTGCTATGGCTATGGATGTTGATGCAAAATGCATAGTTGCCTGCTCGCTTTCGGGCAAAACTGCACGAATGGTATCACGTTTTCGTCCACCGATGGATATTATCGGCTTTACCGCTGACGAAAAAACCTGTCGACAGCTCGCACTTTCGTGGGGCGTTATTCCGATAAAATCAGAATTTTACAAATCGACCGACGTGCTTTTTTATTCGGCAGTTAACTCCGCCAAAAAGGCACTAAACCTTCAAAAAGGTGACACCGTTCTTATTACGGGCGGCAACACCAACGGCGTATCGGGCAATAGCGATATGATAAAATTTGAAAAAATAGACTAAATTAAAAGGCAGAGCCAAATGGGCACGCCCCATAAGGAAGAAATTGATATGTAAGTTACGGTGCTGACTCACAAAGCACCGACCAAAAGCAAAATAAAAACATAATGGGTATTATCGGGAAATTTATCTTGATAATACCCATTTTTATTTATTTTTTAATGTGAAAGCGGAATAATTATTATAAATTTTTGCTTTTTATCCATTTTTTCGACCTCTCGGAGTACCTTTGTACGCCTTCGGGTCGAAGAAAATGAATTCTGCGTCTTCGTGAGACAGCACCGTTTCCTTTTTATGCCACATAGCGGAACTCTTGAGGGTTTTTCCTGATTTCCTCTATCATAGCAAGCTGTTGTTTTATATAAATATAATATTATTGTTTATAATTTCTATCACTCTGTTGCGGATATTATTCATACGCCCAACCCATTCCATTTTCAAATATTCCTGCAATATGATTGTACTTTTACAGCAAATATTGTATAATAAATAAGAAATCTGTTGTAAAAGGAATTTGATTATGAAACCGATAAAAGAAACTATTACTGCCAAAGGTCTTAAAATCGGCATTTATACCGAGGATTTTCAAAATGAATTTATTTCCTTAACCGATATAGCAAAATACAAGAGTGACGATCCAACTGCGGTTATTCAAAATTGGATGCGAAACCGTGATACCGTGGAATTCTTAGGACTTTGGGAAACATTACACAATCCCGATTTTAAACCCCTCGAATTCGAGGGGTTTAGAAAGCAAGCCGGACTAAATGCGTTTACACTTTCGCCGACAAAATGGATTGAATCGACAAATGCGATTGGTATTATTTCGAAGGCGGGCAGATACGGCGGCACTTATGCTCATTCCGATATTGCTTTTGAATTTGCTTCGTGGATTTCGGCTGAATTTAAGCTATATATCATCAAAGACTATAAGCGACTTAAAAATGACGAAAACAGTAAATTATCACTCAATTGGAATTTGAACCGTGAGCTTTCAAAGATAAACTACAAGATACATACCGATGCTATAAAGGAAAACCTTATTCCGCCGGAACTAACACAAACTCAAAAATCAATTACTTATGCAAATGAAGCCGATATGCTGAATGTTGCTTTATTTGGTATGACCGCAAAGGAATGGCGTGACGCTAACCCTGATAAAAGCGGTAATATTCGTGATTATGCAACGCTCAATCAACTTTTGGTGTTAGCTAATATGGAAAGCTACAATGCAATTCTCATTAACCAAAGCATTCCGCAGCAGGAAAGACTGGTTTTAATTAGAGATTTGGTTGTTAAGCAACTTGAAGCCACCGAAAAAATTACACTTTCGGGGCTAAAACAATTAGAAGCAAATAATGATTAAAAAGATAATGCCGACAGAGATTTTGTCCCTGTCGGCATTTGCTATTTCCCAAAATTGAAATGTTTTCGTTTTTGGCTAATAGGGTTGTTATACGAATATCAACGCAGCGTTAACGATTTCTATAAACACATTTCTGTTACTTACTTATCAGACCGTAGCAAATAGGCCCTGCCTTTTAGCGTTTGGAGTTGAGATGTGGTTGAAAATTTTAAACCCTTAACTCTCAACAATTAACACTATTCACAGCATTCGTCTTTTTTAGGTGCCTTTTTAGGCTTTGGTGCGGATTTGGTGTTGTCGCCAAGACCGGTGGTTTCAGTGAAAATAGCATTGTTGGTTACGGCGTTTACAGCGTCGGTCGGTATAATCAGCTTGGCAGCGGTGCCGTTTGACATATTAACCAACGCTTCATATTTTTTAAGCTCAAGCACTGCCGAATCGGCAGCAGCCTCGCGCAGCGCGATAAGACCGTCAGCCTCGGCTTTTTTAGAAAGATAAATTGCCTTTGCCTCACCTTCGGCACGGGCAATGCGTGCATCACGCTCACCCTCGGCTGCCAAAATCATAGCCTGCTTATCACCCTCGGCACGGGTTATTGCGGCAGCCTTGTGGCCCTCGGCTTGCAATAGTGTTTCGCGGCGGTCACGCTCTGCCTTCATTTGCTTTTCCATAGCGTTTTGAATCTCTGACGGAGGGATAATGTTTTTAAGCTCAACACGGGTTACCTTCATACCCCATTGGTCGGTGGCTTCGTCAAGTATCTCTGCCATTTTTGTGTTGATAATGTCACGAGAGGTCAGTGTGCCGTCAAGCTCCATCTCACCTACAATGTTACGTAGCGTGGTGGCTGTCAAATTTTCGAGTGCACGTATGGGGTTTACCACGCCATAGGTATAAAGCTTTGCATCAAATATACGGAAAAATACAACCGTATCAATCTGCATAGTAACATTATCCTTGGTAATAACCGGTTGTGGAGGTGAATCCATAACCTGCTCTTTTAAGGTGATTTTTTTAGAAATTTTTTCAAGCAAGGGTATTTTAACGTGAATACCTGCATCCCAAGTGCATTTATACTTGCCCAAAAACTCAATTACAAATTGGGTTGCTTGTGGCACAATGCGCACATTGGGTATAATGATAAAAAGTATAATAGCGGCAACGAGAATTAAAATAAGCTCCATAAAAATCTCCCTTTACAATTTTATTTTATTAAAGCGGCAGAAAGCTTTTTGTTAGAAAGCACCACCGGTATAAACTGTGTCACTGAATCAATAAAGTGTTGGTTTTCGCCAAGGGCGGCAAATGCATTTGTTTTTGCCCTTTCGTCACCTGCACAAGCGGCAGAAACTACCGCAACAATTGCGTTTGCAGTGTCCTTATCGCCCTGTAAATATCCGTTTTGCAAAGCATCAAAAAGCTTTTTAACGCTCTTTTTATTATTTTCCAGTAATACATCTTTTATTTGAGGTACCAGCTTTTCACCAAAGAAATTAAGATACAAAAAATTACCGTAAACGGCTACGTGGTCTTTGTAGTCGTCTTTAAGTGACGGAAAAATATCAAGCATTTTTTTGGTGAATACGGTTATTGTGTAGGCATCGCCCTTTGATGCTGTGGGCAGGTCAACGGCGTTTGATGCTGTAGCAGAGCGTTTGTGCTTTATGCCAAGCTCGGCACGCAATGTGCCGGTAAAATCAATACCAACGGCCTCGGCATCTTTGGCGTTTTGGCTGTCATCAAAAAGCCAATCAGAGGCTTCGCCAAGTTCAAAATTGCCGTCCTCGTCAATGTCGGCAGTTTTAAGCAAATACATCTGCCTTGCCTCATCATACTCTACCGCAACTGCCTTTTTATCATTTTTAAAGCAGCCCTCACCGTCTGCCTTAAAGCCGTTTTCATCAAGAAAAGGCTTCATTTCATTTATTACATTATCTAAATAACGATTATCCATTTTAACTACCACCAAAATTTATATTTTTATCTATTGTACCACAAAAGCCGCCGCTTGTCACCTAAAATTTTCTTGAAAGGCGCAATATAATAATGTATAATATTTTTGGTGATAAATGTAATGAATTTAGCAAATAAAAGAGATGTAAAATCGGTGCTTGAAGCGCAGGGCTTTTCCTTTAAAAAGTCGCTGGGTCAAAACTTTTTAATAGACGATACCGTATGCCCCCGTATGGCAGAGTCTGTATCGGGTGAAAATGTCGGTGTGCTTGAGGTCGGTCCCGGCGCCGGCGTGCTTACATACGAGCTGTCAAAGCGCTGCAAAAAGGTTGTGTCGGTCGAGCTTGACACACGGCTAAAACCCATACTTGAGCAAACACTTGACGGTTGTGATAATGTAAAAATTATTTGGAACGATATATTAAAAATCGACCTGCATAAGGTAATAGCCGAGGAGTTTGAGGGCTGCGACACCGTAAATATATGTGCAAACCTGCCCTATTATATCACGTCGCCCGTGATTATGATGCTGCTTGAGAGCCATTTACCCATAAACACCATAGCCGTTATGGTGCAAAAAGAGGCGGCAGACCGCCTGTGCGCCGCAGTAGGCACACGTGAGGCAGGTGCCGTTACGGTAGCGGTTGATTATTATTCACAGGCGGAGACATTATTTAAAGTGCCGTCAGGCTCATTTTTGCCGCCGCCAAAGGTTGACTCGGCGGTGATAAAGCTGACTTTGCGCAAAAAACCGCCCGTAGAGGTTAAAAGTGAAAAAACCTTTTTTAAGGTGGCACGCGCCTGCTTTGCTCAAAGACGTAAGGTGCTGGTAAATCCATTGACAGCGTCCTTTGGTTTTGATAAAGATACCGCCCGCAATATACTAAAAACGGTAGGTGTCAGCGAAACAATCCGCGGCGAAGCGCTGACAATCGGGCAGATAGCCGATATTGCAAATATGATAGGGGAATAATAAAAGAGGCCGTCTCACAAATTTTCATTCGTGAGACAGCCCCTTGATTTTGTAAAAGTCGAAAGCTATTGGTTTTAAATATTATCTAACCTAAAATATTTAAGCATCGCTTTAAATTTGTCTTGAGCCGAAAGGCAGGTGTCTATTAGATATCCCCTTTCATTTTTCCATTCTTTAAGTCCACGATAATAGAATAATTTATGTTCTTCATCGATAATAAATGGCACAATATTGTGCTTTAAGCACTCTTTAAACATAATAAGCCTGCCCACTCTACCGTTACCGTCTTGAAATGGGTGGATTTTTTCAAATTTATAGTGAAAAGCGATTATATCTTCAAGTGTCACATTTTCAAGCGAATTATATTTTTTAATCAATTCTTTAATTTTGTTGTGAACATCTTCGGGTAGGGCGGTTTCCATACCGCCAACTTCGTTTGGCAGTTTTTTATATTCACCAACATTAAACCAATCTTTTCGGCTATCGCTTGTTCCGGATTTCAAAATATAATGCAACTGCTTAATATACTTCTCCGATAAAGCATAGGGGGCATTATCAATTATAGAATTAATACAATTAAAGTGATTTGCTGTTTCCACAATATCATCAACATTGATATTACTATCAGAAATACCAATTGTATTGGTTTCAAAAATATAGCGTGTTTGATCGTGAGTTAAACGGCTGCCCTCAATATGATTTGAATTATATGTTAGGTCAATTTGTACTTTGTGGTAAATACCGCCTGAAAGGTGAGCCGCTTTTTGCTCTGCTAATATACTAAGTAAGGTTTTAGGCTTTTTAGACTTTCTTGGTTTCCTCCCCGGTTTTTCTACATTTTCGGGAATGTTCCAAGTTTTACCGGTTAAAAAAGCGCCCGGAATTTTACCGTCAGCACAGTATTTTCTAACACTTCTGTCGGTCATATTCCATCTTTTGGCGACCTCTGCAACAGATAAATAGTTCATTACATGCTCTCCTACATTTTTGTTACTAATATTATAACACTATATAGGAAAAATATCAACACAAATTTAACTGTGTTTTTGTTTTATATTTTTCCTTTAGAGGAAATTTTGTATAGATACTGCTATAATTCAGCGTATCCTCCCACCGCTAAAGCGGCCCCCCCTCCTTTAGGCAAGGAGGGCTTATAAGGAAACTTTGTTATAAAAATGTTTGACAAATTTTTTCACCCGTGATATAATGGCAGAGTTAAAATGCTATGATAAAGAAAAGTAAAATCTCTGTGCGATTTTAAGAGAGGGTGTTCTCGGCTGTAAAACACCTATTTCGCCTTGATTTGAAGTTCCCTTTTGAGCAGTGCCGCTGAAATAACAGTAGGTGGTAACGGTTTAAGGCTACGTTATAGGCCTTTCGGAGTGTTTGCTCTTTGAGCGAAAATGCGGGTGGTACCGCGGAGTTTGTAATTTTTACGACTTCGTCCTGTGAATACAGGGCGAGGTTTTTTATTATTTTATTCAGAGTTTAGAGTTTAGAGTAGAGAGTTGAGATAATGTGCGCCTTTGGCACAAAATATATTTGTCGCATAGCGACACCACATCTTAACTCTTAACTCTCGTCTCTCAACTCTATGATACATTTTCAAGCGGAGGAAAGTTATGAAAGAAAAATTAGAACAAATTAAGGCTGCAGCTCTTGACGAAATTGCTGCGGCAGCAAACAGCGCCGACTGCGAAGCGGTCAGAGTAAAATATTTAGGCAAAAAGGGTGAGCTTACCGCCATTTTAAAAATGATGGGTGGACTTTCGCCCGAGGAGCGCCCAATTATGGGTCAGCTTGTAAACAGCGCCAAGGCAGAGGTTGAGGCAGTGCTTGGTCAAAAGATGACCGAAATGGAAGCCAAGGCTACCGAGCAAAAGCTAATGGCAGAGACCGTTGACATCACAATGCCTGCAAAGGTGTCAAAAAGAGGTAAACTGCATCCGCTTAACACCGTGCTTAATGATATGATTGATATTTTTCAGTCTATGGGCTTTGATGTGGTTGACGGTCCCGAGGTTGAAACCGACCACTATAACTTTGAGTGCCTTAATGTTCCGGCTGACCACCCCGCACGTGATATGCAGGATACTTTTTATTTAGGCGAAAATCTGCTTTTGCGTACCCAAACATCGGCAGCACAGATTAGAACTATGGAAAACCGCAAGCCCCCTATCCGTGTTATCTGCCCCGGTCGTGTGTTCCGTGCAGACGAGGTTGATGCCACACATTCACCCGTTTTCCACCAAATTGAAGGTCTTGTGGTTGATAAGGGTATCACCATGTGTGACCTAAAGGGCGTGTTAGAGCAGTTTGCCCACGAAATTTACGGCGCCGATACAAAGGTTAAGTTCCGCCCGTCGTTCTTCCCCTTTACCGAGCCTTCTGTTGAGGTTGACGTTTCTTGCAGTGAATGCGGTGGCAAGGGTTGTCGCGTGTGCAAGGGTGCCGGCTGGATAGAGATTTTGGGTGCCGGTATGGTGCATCCCAACGTGCTGCGCAGCTGTGGCATCGACCCTGAGGAGTACAGCGGCTTTGCATTTGGCATAGGTCTTGACCGTCTTACCACCACACGTTACAAAATCAGCGATATACGTTTGTTGTTTGAAAACGATAAGCGTTTCCTTGACCAGTTTTAAGAAAGGGGTGTAAATTTATGAAAATCTCATTAAATGCATTAAAATATTATGTTGATATAAATGTGCCGGTAGAAGAGCTTTGCGACCGTATGGTTATGGCAGGCTTTGAGGTAGAAAGCTGCGAGTGCGAGGGCGAAAACATTAAAAATGTTGTAGCGGCACGTATTGTAAAGCTTGAGCCGCATCAAGACAGCGACCACCTGCAAATTTGCCAAATGGATGTTGGCAAAGAAAATCTTGTTCAAATTGTTACCGGTGCTCAAAATATCAAAGAGGGCGATTTGGTGCCCGCAGCACTTGACGACAGTTACTTGCCAAACGGTATGCACATTAAGGCAGGCAAGCTTCGTGGTGTAGAGTCAAACGGTATGCTTTGCTCGGGTGAAGAACTTTGCCTTACCGAAGAGGATTATGAGGGTGCATCGGTTCACGGCATTTTGATTTTACGTGACGAGCACCCCGCCGGAACCGATATGCGAGAGGTGTTAGGGTTAGACGATTATATAATCGATTTTAAAATCACAGCCAACCGCCCCGACTGTAACTGCTTTATCGGCGTTGCAAAAGAGGCATCGGTAGTGTTAGGCTCTACTTTCCACCCACCAGTACCTAACTATACCACCGTTGGCGAAAACATAGCCGACTATATCGACGTAGAGGTTAAAAACTATGACCTTTGCCCACGTTATATAGGCCGTGTTGTTAAAAATCTTCGCATAAAGCCGTCACCCGCTTGGATGCAAAAGGCTATAACCGCATCGGGTATGCGCCCTATTAACAACATTGTTGATATTACCAACTTTGTTATGCTTGAAACAGGACAGCCAATGCACGCCTTTAACTATAACGATATTGCCGACAAAAAGATTATCGTGCGAAACGCTCTTGAAAGCGAATGTATAACCACGCTTGACGGCAAAGAGCACAATCTTACCACCGATATGCTGGTAATTGCCGACGGCAAAAAGCCGTCTTGCCTTGCAGGTATTATGGGTGGTAAAGAGAGCGAAATCGAAGACGACACCAAGGATTTATTCTTAGAATCGGCTAAATTTCGCCGTGACAGCGTGCGCAAAACAGGAAGAGCTTTAGGTGTTCGCACCGAATCAAGCGGTCGTTTTGAAAAGGGTATTGACATTATAAATGTTGAATTTGCAATGAACCGTGCATTACAGCTGATAAATGACCTTGATGCCGGCGACATTATTGAGGGTGTTATTGACCGAAACGAGGGTCTGCCCGAGGATAAAATTTTAAATGTAACCACACAAAGTATATTAGAGCTGTTGGGCGTTGATATACCCGAGGACAGAATGGTAGAAATACTAAACCAACTGGGTCTTGAAACCACACTTTCAGACGGTATGCTTACCACACGTGTGCCTTCAATTCGTGACGATATCGAGGGCAGAGCCGACCTCGCTGAAGAGATTATGCGAATTTACGGTTATGACCACATTGTAGGCACACCTATGCGCGGTGATGTTGTTCGCGGTACCAAGCTACCCGCTCGCATTAAGAGTGACAAATGCAAGGCGCTTCTTTGCGGTATGGGTGCTTATGAAATTGCGACCTATTCGTTTATTTCGTCAAATGCGATTGATACCCTACTTTTAGATGTTGATGACGCACGCAGAAATGCCATTAAAATTATCAATCCACTCGGCGACGAATACAGCACCATGCGCACACAGCTGGTTACAAGTATGCTAACCGTAATGGCAACCAACATAAACCGCAAGATAGAGGCAGGCAGATTTTTTGAAGAAAGTAAGCGCTTTGTTGCAAAATCCTTGCCCCTTTGTGAGCAACCCGACGAGCTACCCACCCTTTGCATCGGTGTTTACGGCAAGGACGAGGACTTCTTTACCCTTAAAGGTATGGTAGAGGAGGTTATGGCGCTTTTCGGTGCTCATACCCAGTATAAGCGCAGCGGTGAGCCTTATCTGCACCCCGGCAGACAGGCTGTCGTGCTTGCTAACAATGTGCCCTGTGCTGTTTTGGGTGAGGTGCACCCGAGTGTTGCTGAAAGCTATGGCATTGACACCCGTGTATATGTTGCCGAAATTAAAATGGATGTGCTATACGCTATCAATAAGCGTAAAACCACATACAAGCCACTACCGAAATTCCCCGCAGTTGAGCGTGACTTTGCTATGCTTTGTGATGCCGATATTCCTGTTGGTGACCTTGAGCGTGCAATAGTCAGCGGCGGCGGCAGATTGCTTGAGCGCGTAGAGCTGTTTGACGTATATCAAGGCTCACAAATCCCCGAGGGTAAAAAGAGTGTTGCCTACAGCGTATGGCTACGCTCTGCCGACGGCACACTAACCGACGCCCAAATTGACGAGATTTCCACCAAAATTATAGCAAAACTTGAAAAACTGGGCGCCGAACTGCGCAAATAATAAAATTTTTCTTGAAATTTAGCTCTTTGCGGTATACAATAAAGTAAATACTAAAAACAGCGAGGTGCTTATTGTGATGGATAAAACAATGACATTTTCTATAGGAGACCAAACCGAGCAGGAAATTCGTCGTATTTTAATGGTGGTTTATGATTCTTTAAAAGAAAAGGGTTATAACCCGATAAACCAAATTGTGGGTTATATTTTGTCTGAAGACCCAACCTATATCACCACCCATAATAACGCCCGCAATCTTATCCGCCGCATTGACCGCGATACATTGCTTCAGTCGCTGGTGCGATATTATTTGACAGCATAAATTTTTAAAAATTAAAAGGGGCTGTCTCACGAAGACGCGGAATTCATTTTCTTCGACCCGAAGGCGTACAAAGGTACTCCGAGAGGTCGAAAAAATGGATAAAAAGCAAAAATTTATAATAATTATTCCGCTTTCACATTAAAAAATAAATAAAAATGGGTATTATCAAGATAAATTTTCCGATAATACCCATTCTTGTTTATTTTGCTTTTGGTCGGTGCTTTGTGAGTCAGCACCTTTGTTTATGTTTACACAGAAAGCAAAATATGGTATACTTATTGTAATAAAGGGGTGTATTATGAAAAAGACAAACAAAGGAACTTTTATAATTTCGTTAATAAGTGCTGCAATAGCATTTGTAATAGCTTTTGCGGTAATCTGCCCTAACATTACAATATTAAAGCGAGCTGCTATAGGTAACCCTGTAATGACCGTTAATCCTACCAATATGCAGCAGGTAACCGAGGGGTCCTTTTTGTTAGACGGAACACTTTTGTTGCCTGAAGACGGCAAAAAGAATTATCTTGTGTTAGAGTTTGGGACAAGTGGAAAAAGGATTCAAAGTGCCGAAACAACATTTTCGGAAGATTTGCCCGAAAATTTTAAAGTGTTGGTGCAAAGAACCGTTGACGGTACATATACCGATTTTGATGCCTTTGAAGTTTATCCTACCATTAATGAAAATAAAATATGCTTTAATGTTTCTGCAAACAATTACCGCGGCCTGCGGGTGTGGTTTTTTGGTAATTGTAAGATTGATAAAATGTCATTTTATAACACCGCTTTAACAGAAAAAGAATATAAATTAGAGCATGAAGCATGGCGATATATGCTTGTTGTGGCAATTGCCGTTGCGACGTTTGTTGTGATGTTTTTTCTAAACAGTAAGTTTGGTCTGTGGGGCAAAATCACAAAATACATTAAAACAAATTTTTTAAAGTTTACCACTACGGTCATAGCTTTTGGAATGGCTGTATTCTTAGGTATAATAGCGGAGCTTTTGTACAGAACGGTTTTTGGTGCAGACTCAAACGGATATATGTTTAATACGGCATCATGCGCTGCCTTTTGTGCTGCTTTCGTACTCATTGCAATATTTATAATACAAAGGAAAAATTTTGGCGTTCATCCCGAAAGGGCTGTAACGCTTATGATACTGACGCTTGGGTTTATGACCATAATTGCCCAACCATTTGCCCATGTTTGTTGGGATAACGACTCGCACTATCCGTGGGCACTTCAAAATTCGTTTTTTGGAAAGGCATATTACACTGAATCTGACATATCAATTGATATACCCGCACAAGAATTTCAATATGATGCTTCAAACAATAACGAACACCTAATAGAAAAATACAATCAAAATGGTACTGCGTATGTGCGGTCGGGCAGCATAACCTTTAGCGCTCCGCATATACCCTCGGCAGTATCAATAGCAGTAAGCCGTATGTTTGGTGCCGATTTTCATACAAGGTATTTGTTTGGACAGGCGATGAATGTTATTTGTTATGCAACACTTTGTTATTTTGCGATAAAGCGGCTTAAAAGCGGTAAAATAATAATGTCAATTGTAGCGATGTTTCCTACAAATATTTTTATTGCATCAAATTATTCTTATGATTGGTGGGTAACGGGATTTGCTCTTTTGGGTACGGCATATTTTATAAGCGAAATGCAGCAACCTGAAAAAAGCATAAGTATAGGTGAAACTATCATAATGTGTGGCGCGTTTACCCTTATGGCAATGCCTAAACAGTTATATGTTATTATGTTTGCGCTGCCGTTGTTTTTATATAAAAAGAAGCGAACAAGGAAGGAAACGATTAATTATTATGTTGTGATGTTTCTCTTTTTTGCTATAACGCTTATAATGTTTGCTGTGCGTTCGGCATCGTCCTTAGGCGGTAGCGGTGATATTCGCGGCGGCGAAACGGTAAACCCCGGCGAGCAGCTTGCAGGCATACTTAAAAACCCATTTGGTTATGCAGAGATTTTGATTAAATTTTTGTTAAAGTATTTTTCACTTAAAAAGATGCCCAACTATATTTCGCTGTTTGCATATTTAGATTTATCTTATTGGGGTCATATGATAATTGCGCTTTTATGCTTTGCGGTGTTGACCGACAAGGACAAAAGCAACAGATTTAAGGGCTCTGCGACAGTAAAAATATTGTCAGCGCTTGTTCTTATAGGGGGAGTAGCGCTTGCGGCAACCTCAATGTATTTATCCTTTACACCTGTCGGAAACGCCGAAATAAACGGTTGTCAAGAAAGATATATTATGCCGTTACTTGCACCTGTTTTGTTGACTGTGGCAAACCCGGGATACGCTTTTAAAAATAAAAAGGTATATAACACTGTAATATTATTGTTAGTAAGCTTTGCATCAATTATGAGTATTGTTGACGCAGTTATTAGTGTTATGCAATAATAAAAGGAGAGTAGCTCATTTGTCACCACTCGATAAGGATGTAATTTGAAAACATTGAAATTACACTATTTA
>JAUNAM010000080.1 GCA_030527615.1 Clostridia bacterium | reverse complement strand
TGTACCATATTTTTTTATTAACTTCAAGTGTCCATTTTTATTATACAGGTTCACTCAACTCTAACCTCTCAACTCTCAACTCTATCAATAAAGTTTTAAATCAAGCCAAAGATTTTCGTAGTGCATACGCACGCTTTCGGGCAGGTCAAAATAATATTCGCCCTTTTGCTTAATCTCGTCACTTGGATAAAGTATTTCGTTTTGATAATAGCAATATTCGGGGTTGTTTATAACCGCCGTATGCGGGGTGGCATAGCCGATGTATTCGGCATTTGCAAGGGCAATTTCAGGCTCCAGCAAAAAGTTGATATACATCATAGCCGCATCATAGTTTTTAACATTTTTTGGCACACAAATCGAGTCTATAAAAATATTTGTACCCTCTTTTGGGTAAAAGAACTTTAAATCCTTGTTGGTTTCAAGCATTACAAGATAGTCGCCCGCATAGTACGGTCCTATTGCCGCCTCGCCCGTTTCAAGCTTGCCGTAAATCTCGTCCATTACATAAGACTGTAGGTTTGCTTTGCCTTGCTTTAGCAGCGCAGCAGCTTTGTTCCACTGGTTAAGGTCGGTAGAATTTACGCTAAAGCCCAGTAGCTTTTGCGCTGTCATAAAGCCGTCACGCGGGTTGTTAAAGTTAAGTGACATATTTTTATACTTGCTGTCCCACAATGTTTTCCAGCTGTGTTCCGGCTCGCTTATTAGCTTGCTGTTATAAATAATGCCCACCATACCAACGTTATATGGCACGGTGTATTCCTCATCCTCGTCAAAATAAAGACCGCGATAGCTTTTATCTATATATTTGTAGTTTGACAGGGCAGAGGTATCTATTTTGTGTAGCATATCCTCTGATTTAAGGCGGGCTATCATATAATCAGAGGGGAATATAACGTCATAGCTGACACCGCCGTTTTTAAGCTGTGAATACATAGTTTCGTTGCTTTCAAAGGTGGTGTAGTTAATCTTTATGCCGGTAATGCGCTCAAACTCGCGGTTTACATCCATACAGCCATCGCTGCCGTCGGATATATACTCGCCCCAATTGTAAACATTAAGCTCACTGCCCGCAAATTCGCTTGTGTACTTGCCTTCAAGCGTTGGGTTTTGATATTCATACCCACAGCCGCAAAGTGATAGACAAAACAACACACAAAGTATAAGTGTGATTAATTTTTTAGCCATTTACACCCCTCCTTGAATCGGATTTTGACTGAAGGGTGTTATAAAGTATAAGCAGTACAAACACGCTTAAAAATATAAGTGTTGATAATGCATATACATCGGGTGTTACCGTCTTTTTGGTCATATTGTAGATAACGATAGGCAATGTTTGATAATGCCCGCAGGTAAAATAGCTGATTACAAAGTCGTCAAGAGACAGGGTAAAAGCCATTATAGCACCCGTAAAAATAGAGGTTGAAATTGACGGCAGAATAACCTTAAAGAATGCCTTTGTTGGTGTGCAGCCAAGGTCAAGCGCCGCCTCTTGCAAGCTCATATCGGTAGCGCGAAGCCGCGGCAACACAGATAAAATAACATACGGCAGGTTAAATGTTATGTGTGCTGCAAGCACGGTAAAAAAGCCAAGTGACTCACGCAGTGCAAATAAATTACCCACAAATACAAATAACAGCATAAGTGATACACCGGTTACAATATCGGCGTTCATCATGGGTATGTTTGTAATAGACATAACAGCACTGCGGCTTACGCGCTTGCGAAGTGCCAAAATGCCCACAGCCGCCGCCGTACCCATAACGGTAGAAATAACGGCAGACAGCACCGCAATCAGCAACGTGTGCTGAAGCGCTGTCAGCATAGATGTATTGGTTGTAAGGCCTTTGTACCATTCCCACGAAAAGCCCTCAAAAACCCAAACGCTGCCGCCCGAGTTAAATGAAAACACAACCATTACCGCAACCGGCGCGTAAAGAAACAAAAGAATTAAAGCAATATACAAACGAGAAAGAGCCTTCATATTACTACCGCCTCCTCGTCGTCGCTAAACCTGTTCATAATAAGTGTGCAGACAAGTATCATCACCATAAGAATCAGCGACAGGGTAGATGCCACATTATAGTATTGAGGTCCTGTGTTAAACAGATACTCAATAGCGTCACCTATAAGCAGCGTTTTGTTGCCGCCCAGCTTTTGTGATATATAAAATGTGCTCACACTCGGTACAAACACCATAGTAATGCCCGATATTACACCCGGCAGAGATAGCGGCATTATAACACGGCGTATGCGTGAAATGCTGTTAGAGCCCAAATCGCTTGCCGCCTCAAGCAGTGAATTGTCTATTTTAGACATAGCGGTGTAAATAGGCAGTATCATATATGGTATAAAGTCATACACCATACCCAAAATTACTGCCCCCGGTGTGTTAATAAGCTGTAACGGCTCAAAACCAAGTGCTGTAACAAGCTTATTTATAAGACCGGTATTGGCTAAAATGGTAATCCAAGAATATGTACGGATAAGAAAATTCATCCACATAGGCAGCATTATAAGCAGCATAATCATACGCTGATGGTTTACCTTTAATTTGGTCATACAGTATGCCATTGGGTATGATAGCAACAGCGTGATTACGGTTGCAACAACAGCGTATAAAATAGATAGCCCAAAGGCTTTTTTAAACTTGCCTATCTGTGCAAAGTTGGAAAGGGTAAAAGCACCGTTTGCATCAGTAAGTGCAAAATACACCATAATGATTAGCGGCACCACAATAAAAATAGCCGACCAAACAATATAGGGCGCTGCCACCAAGCGAGAACCAAAGCTTTTTTTATTCATCATCGGCCTCCGGTTCTATGTCAGACAGATGCTCCATCTCTTCGCTATAGGTGCTGTAATCACCGTAAAGACCCGAATACTCTGATTTTTTCATAATATGTATGGCATCAGGCTCTATATAAAGACCGACATTGTCGCCCACAAAGCATTCGTCGGTGGTTTGTATCATCCATTTAAAACCGCCGATATCTACAATTATTTCGTAGTGAACACCCAAGAAGTCAACCGATGTGACAACGCCCTTTAGCATACCCTTATCGGCGGGCACAATGTCAACATCCTCGGGGCGTACTACCACGTCAACACTTTCATTTTTGTTAAAGCCCTTATCAAGACACTCGAAGGTGTGACCCGAAAATTCAGCCTTAAAGTCGTCAATCATAACGCCGTCAAGAATATTTGATTCACCAATAAAATCGGCTACAAAGGCATTTTCAGGCTCGTTGTAAATATCCTGCGGTGTACCGATTTGCTGTATTTTGCCCTTGTTCATAACAACCACTCGGTCAGACATAGTAAGTGCCTCCTCTTGGTCGTGGGTAACAAAAACAAATGTAATGCCAAGCTGACGCTGTATGCGGCGCAGCTCCTTTTGCATATCCTTGCGAAGCTTTAGGTCTAAGGCGGCTAACGGCTCATCAAGCAGTAACACCTTAGGTCTGTTTGCAATAGCACGCGCTATTGCCACACGCTGCTGCTGACCGCCTGATAGGGTAGCTATACTGCGCTTTTCAAAACCGTCAAGGTTTACAAGGTGCAGCATCTCGGTAACGATTTCTTTAATTTCTGTTTCTTTTAGCTTTTTAACACGAAGCCCAAATGCAACATTTTCATAAACGTTAAGGTGTGGAAAAAGTGCATAACGCTGAAAAATGGTGTTAACCTGTCTTTTGTAAGAAGGCACACCATTTATTGTTTTGTCTTCAAAAACAACATCGCCCGCATTGGCATCTAAAAAGCCTGCAATAATGCGAAGTGTGGTTGTTTTGCCGCACCCCGACGGACCCAACAGAGTTATAAATTCTTTATCTTTAATCTCTAAATTTAACCCGTCAAGCACCTTTTCTTCGCCGAATGAAACGAAAATGTTTTTGAGCTCAATAATATTCTGTTTGTTCATTTAAGCATCCCCCTTTGCCAAACACCAAAGTGTCGGACAGTAGTAAAAAAATTACCCTGCGCGATACCCCAATCCGTTTGCCTGTATGCCCTGACAAAGGGTTTTTCGTAGCTCTGCTGTCAGTAAAACCATTAAGCGAGCTACGGCATACATTAGTACCGAACTGTCTTTCTACACAGATGCGTTAAACTTATATTTGATTATATAATATATATTAACAATAATAAAGATAAAGGTAAACACTAAAAAAGTCAAGTATATTTTGCAAAAATATGTAGAAATTTTTGCGGATAAAATAAGACGGCGAATGTATACAATTCACCGCCTTAAAAAGATTAATTTTTGTTGTCGTATTTATTGTCGTTGTTTTTATTTTGGTCTTTTTTCTGTTGGTTGTTTTGGTTTTTGTTCTGGTTAT
>JAUNAM010000019.1 GCA_030527615.1 Clostridia bacterium | reverse complement strand
CCTGTAATTGTGAATTAAGTTCAGCCTTTTCCTTTTCATCTTCTGCAATTTTTGATGTAAACTCATCAATCTTTTTTTGTACCTTATCAAGCTCAGAACTGTTGTTAGTAAGGCTTGCCGTAACCTCAACATATTTAGTGTGCTTATTATACGCAACAAAAGACACAGCCGCCAAAGCAGCTGCTAACATAAATATAATAAATAAAAATATTATATCGGTCTTTTGCTTTAAAAAATTCATTTATATTTAATCTCCTAATGTGATAAAATGATTATATCACATAATTCTACAAAAATCTATCACAATTAATTGCAAATTATGATAAAATATTCTTTAAATAAACAAAATTTTGTTGTATAATGTAAACAATAAACTAAAAAGGACAAGTTTTATGAATTCAGTTAAAATTTTACACTGTGCAGACCTTCATATCGGTGCTGCCGAAAGTTTTTTAAACGAACGCGCCGAAAGCCGACGTGCCGAAACGCTTATCACCTTTGAAAACATTATAAAGGCTGCCAAGCAAAACGATGTTGACATAATGCTGATTGCAGGCGATTTGTTTAATTCAAACAATATAGAAAAATCATTTATCAACAGGGTTTTCGACTGTATGGCAAGCATACCCGATGTTAAAATCGTAATAGCCGCCGGAAATCACGACCCTTTAAGCTTTAATTCACCATACAAAACAAACGCATTGCCAAATAATGTTTTTGTTTTGGATACTAAAGACTGCTTTGTCGAATTTGCCGACCTTAACACACGTGTATACGGCAAATCATTTAAAGAGGTTTATATGCAAGGGGCATCATCTTTTTCTATAAAGCCTGATGCTGACTTTATAAATCTTATGTGCATACACGGCGAATTACGCAGCGATTTAGGTTCTGATTACAACTCTATAACAAACAGTTTTATAGAAAACTGTGGTATGGATTATATAGCCCTTGGTCACGTACACAAACGTAGTGATATCTCAAAGGCAGGCTGCACATATTTTGCCTACTGTGGCTGCCCCGAGGGTCAAGGCTTTGACGAACTGGGTGAAAAGGGGGTTTATGTTGGCGATATTTCAAAAGACGGCTGTAATTTAAAATTTATACCAACCGCCAAAAGAATGCACATAGCTGACAAAATCGACATTAGCGGTTGCGATACAGCGGCCGAAATTGCAGATTTTATAATAAACGAAATAAAGCAAGAGCACGGCGACAACTACAGCGATAATCTTTATAAAATCATTCTCACAGGTGCGCTCAATGACGGTGTTGATATTTCTATACCTGAAATTGCAAGCCGATTAAACAGCTCACTTTATTTTGCAAAGGTTAAGGATAAAACCGAAATAAATGTAGATTTTGATGCGCTTTCGCAAGAACAGTCACTCAAGGGTATTTTTGTTAAAAAGATGTTAGAAAAAATAAATAGCGCCGATATTGCTCAAAAAGAAATTTTAAAATCAGCACTAAACATTGGTCTTAAAGCATTTACGGCAGAGGTAAACTACGATGAAGATTAACAAAATTTATATACACGCTTTTGGCGGACTCAAAGATTTTACGCTTGACCTTGACAAGGGTCTTAATGTAATTTACGGCAACAACGAAGACGGCAAAAGCACCGTTTCTGCCTTTATAAAGGCTATGTTTTACGGCACGGGCCGCAGTAGCAAAAATTTAAGCGAGAGCATTCGTCAAAAATATACCCCTTGGACGGGTGATACAATGGCGGGTAGAATATATTTTGAGAATGACGGCAAAAAATATTGCCTTGAGCGCGAATTCCGCAAATCCGACTCTACCGACCGCATCGAGCTTACCGACCTTGACAGTGGCAAGGTTTTAAGTAGTGGCGAAAATGTCGGCAATCAATTTTTTGGTATGTCGGTATCCGCCTTTGAGCGCAGCCTATTTATTGCAAATGGTGACTTTATAAAGGACGATACCGCCGCCGGTGAAATAAATGCCAAGTTGTCAAATATTGCCGTTACGGGGGCTGAAGATGTTTCGTACAAAAAAATCGAAAAAAATATACTAACTGCCCGCACAAAATTAATTTCAAAAAATCAAAAAAGCGGCTCTTATAACGAGGATTTAGCGCAACTCAAGGAACTTGAGGAACGTCTTGTAAATGCCGACCGTGACGCAAAGCTAAAACAGCGCCTTCACGATGAGGGTGCTACCCGTTTGCGAGAAATTGAGACTCTCACCAAAAAGCAAGCCGAGCTTAAAACAAAGCTTAACCTAAAACAGGATTTTGAAAACCGCGAAAAGCTTACCGAATTTTTAAACACCAAGGCGCAGCTTGACCGAATAAACCAAGCCCTTAACCTTTCTGACGGCACCGTAATTAACGAAGCATTTGTGCAAAAAATTGATTTTTGTATAGGTAAAAAGCAAAAATGTGAAGAACACTGTGCACAAATAAATGATGAAATTAAAAAGCTTAAGCAAACAATCGAGATTCAAAACGGGTCAACCCCTGAAAACGCACAAGAACAGATAGAAAATCTTAATAAAAATATTGAAACGCTATATGCACAAAAAGAACAGGCACAGGCAAATGAAAACAAAGCTAAAACAACAGTCGATGTGCTTAATCAAAAATTGATTGCAGCTCAAAACAAAAAAGCGGCTGTCAACCCTATGCTTTTAACGCTGACTGCCGTATCTGCAAGTATCGGTGCCGCACTGGCGTTTGTTTATTTACCTGTAACCATTGCATTATGTGCAATTGCCGCAGTATTGCTTTGTCTTAGCTTTATAATCAGACCGCAAAACAAAAACGCTGTCGCCGCCGTACAAAACGAGCTTGCCTCCGCTAATAATGCCGTGGCTATGGCAAATGCCGATAAAAACCGCCTGCAAGAAGAAATTAACAATATTAATGCTAAAATTAATATACTCTCCTCGGCACTTAATGCCGATGCTGCTGTTAAGGCGCAATATATTGCAAACCTTAACGAAAAAGAAATAGCATTAAATGCGGAAAAAGAAAAGCTTGATGCCGCAAATTGCGAGCTTTCAAATTTGATATCGGGTATAGATGTCGCAACGGATGCCGCCGAGATATGCCGTCAGCTAAAGCAAAAAACCGAACAGCAAAAGGCATTAAAACTGCAGCTTAAAACAGCAAGTCAATATCTTGGTAATATCGATTATGACGATGCCCGTGAAAAGCTTAAAAAAATTAACCAAGGCATTGATTTTGAAAATATAGATTTTGATGCAATTGATGCCGAGTATCAAACCTTAACAGATAAAATATCACAGCTAAAGGAACAGGCTACCGCCATTGTTACCGAGCTTAAAACCTCATTTAGAAACAGCGAAAACCCCGAAGAATTAAGACGCAGTATTGCCGAATTGCAAGAAAAAGCCAACTCTAAAAAAGATTTTTGTGACAGTGCCGATATTGCCGTTGCCGTTTTAGAGGAAAGCTTTTACGAGCTTCGCCGAGGCTATGGCAGTGAGCTTGAAAAGCTGACACACAGCCTATTTGCCGAGCTTACAGACGGCAGATATAAAAATGTAAGTGTTAGTGACACACTTGATATGTCGGTAGAAAAAAGCGACGTATTCGGTACGCGTGAACTGGGTTATTTAAGCCTTGGTACCACACACCAAGCATATTTAAGCCTACGCCTTGCCATTGCCACACTAATAAGCGGCGAAAACACTTTACCTATATTTTTAGACGATGCACTATCGCAATATGACGATACACGCACCCAAAAGGCTATCGAATATCTAAAGGATTTTTGTGCCGACAGTCAAGGTGTTTTATTTACCTGCCACAGCAGCATTTGTGACATTGCCAAACAACACAATATTAGTGTGCAAAATCCATACGGTGAAAAATAAACTTAAACTCCCCGCAAATAAGGGGAGTTTAAATTTATTAAATTAATACTTGATTTTATTTGTTTTATGTTGTATAATAACTTTCGCACCAAAATGCCGGTGTGATGGAATTGGCAGACGTAGTGGACTCAAAATCCACCGGTAGCGATACCGTGCCGGTTCGAGTCCGGCCACCGGCACCAAAAATCCTCATTCTTCGTAATGAGGATTTTTTTATAGTTATAACCTCGCATTTAAGATTGATTATGACCGCTATCACCAAGAGGCTTGCTTTTGCAAGTCTTTTTATTTTATATATTTACTTGCAAAACAGGTCAAAAAAATGTATAATTAGTATGTATTGTTATAACCTATCTTCAAATAATAATTCAGGAGGTAAGTTTATGAGTAACAATACGGAAAACAGTTGTAAAGACGGCGATATTGAATCAATTGAAAAATTGGGTTCAATTAACACAAAAAACGCCAAGCACAAAATTTTTTGTCTTACCATAATAGGTGAAATTGAAGGGCACAACATTCTGCCCGAAAACAGCAAGTCTACCAAATATGAGCACGTAATACCGCAGTTAATTGCCGCAGAGCAAGACGAAGATATTAAGGGTATGCTTATTATCCTAAACACCGTTGGCGGTGATGTTGAGGCGGGTCTTGCTTTGGCCGAGCTTATATCCGGTATGAAAAAGCCGACCGTCAGCTTTGTGCTGGGTGGCGGGCACTCAATAGGTGTACCGCTTGCTGTATCGGCAAAGCGTTCTTTTATAGCACCATCAGCTACTATGACGGTGCACCCTGTGCGCAGCAGTGGTCTTATAATAGGCGTGCCGCAAACCATGAATCATTTTGCACGTATGCAAGACCGCATCACCGATTTTGTTGTAAAAAATTCGGGCATTAGCGCCGAGCGCTTTACCGAGCTTATGATGAACACCGGTGAGCTTGTAACCGACGTTGGCTCTACCCTATCGGGTCAAAAGGCGGTAAACGAGGGTCTTATTAATGAGCTTGGCACTTTAGAGGGTGTTTTAGACTGTCTTTACAAAATGATTGAAAACGATTAATAAGGCACTTTAAGTGCCTTTACATATTACATTATTTGGGGTGTTACATAAATGGCAACAAAAAAACGAGGCAGACCCGCAAGCAAACAAAAAAAGACACAACTTGCAGCCAGAGCTTCACGTCAGCTTTATTCGGTTCTTTGGTTTACACTGGCAGTCTTTTTAATGTTTGTGGTATTTATAAAGGGTGAAAACCTTTGGACAGTTATACACGATTTTATGTTTAGACTGTTTGGCTTTACTGCTTACATATATCCGTTTTTATTAGGCGTGGTGGCTGTAATATTTGCAACCGATAAGTTATCATCTAACATAAATGCCAAAATAATCGAGTCGATAGTGCTTGTGGTGTTAATCGGTTCACTAATCAGCGTGTTCTTAACAAAGCCTGCCGAGTTTACCGGCGAGATGTTCGGCACAAAGCTTGTTGATGCTTGGATGCTTAAAACACGCTTTGGCGGCGGACTTTTGGGCACACTTATCGGTTTTCCTATCGGATTGGCATTTGGCAAAACGGGTGCTATTATAACACTTATACTGCTTATATTTGTTTTTGTTATGATAATAACCGGCACGCATTTGATTGCTTTGTTTAAAGCTATTGCAAAGCCTGCACAGGTAGTAAGCGAGCAAGCAACCACAGCCTTTGCCGAGCGTGCGGCACGTGAGGACGAAAAGTCTGCGGACAAGCCTAAAAAGAAAGAAATAAAGGTAATTAAAGGCTTTGATGTTGATATACCTGTTGACGAGCCTGAAAAGAAAAAGAAAAACCACTCTTTAGACGAAATGCAACAAAAGCTTGTTGAAAGCTACAACGGTGAAGAAAGCACACCCGAAGACCAATATATACCCATTGACGATATTGATGCTGTTGGTGAAGCGCTTGATGCCGTTCAAGAAGAAAACGATAATAATGATGTAACCCCCGAGCGAATAACGGTTGATTTTCAAAAAGAAACCGATGCCGTTACCGAAGAAATTTCTGAAAATGCAGATAATATGCCGATATACAAATTTCCGCCGATTAATCTGCTTGAGTCAATAAACAGTACCGACAGCAAAACCGTTGCAGCCGAGCTTGAATCTACTGCACAACGACTTGTAGAAACGCTTCAAAGCTTTGGCGTTGAAACAAAGGTTATAAATGTAAGCCGCGGTCCTACGGTAACACGCTATGAGCTACAGCCAAAGGCTGGCGTTAAAATAAGTAAAATCACCAATCTTGCCGATGATATAGCACTAAACCTTGCAACTGCGGGTGTACGTATTGAAGCGCCCATACCCAACAAAGCTGCTGTTGGTATCGAGGTGCCCAACCGTGCTAGTGCTACTGTTGGTGTGCGTGAGATTATTGAGTCGGCTACCTTCTCTTCTTCAAAGAGCAAGCTTACCGTATCTATGGGTAAAGACATTGGCGGCAACACGGTGGTTGCCGACATTGCAAAAATGCCTCACGGTCTTATCGCCGGTGCTACGGGTTCGGGTAAATCGGTATGTATTAACTCGTTTATTATAAGTCTTTTATACAAGGCTTCACCCGATGATGTTAAGCTTCTTATGATTGACCCAAAGGTGGTTGAACTTGGTATTTATAACGGCATACCCCACCTGCTTGTTCCCGTTGTTACCGAGCCGCGTAAGGCTGCCGGTGCTTTGGGCTGGGCTGTAAACGAAATGGAACAGCGATATAAAATGTTTGCTGACCGTGATGTGCGAAATATTGAGGGCTATAACAAGCTGGTTGAAACACTTGTTGATGAACCCGAAGTTAAAAAAATGCCCCGTATTGTTATCATAATTGACGAGCTTGCCGACCTTATGATGACAGCACCAAAAGAGGTTGAGGATTCTATCAACCGTATTGCTGCAAAGGCACGTGCTGCGGGCATTCACCTGCTTATTGCTACACAACGTCCATCTGTTAATGTTGTAACCGGTGTTATTAAAGCAAACATACCCACACGTATTGCTTTTGCCGTATCATCACATATTGACAGTGGCACAATACTTGACACGGGTGGTGCCGAAAAGCTGCTTGGTCGCGGTGATATGCTGTTCCGCCCTGTAGGTGCTACTAAACCCGGTCGTATTCAAGGCTGTTTTGTAAGCGACGAAGAGGTAGAGCGTGTGGTTGAATTTGTAAAAAGCGGTGGCAAGGCAAATTATGACGACAATATTATGATTGAAATTGAGCGTCAAGCCGCCATTGATAAACAACAGCGCACCGGTGTGCCCGAAGACGGTGCCAGCGACGAGGACCCCATGCTTGAAGAAGCAATCAGAGTGGTGGTAGAATTTGGTCAAGCATCAACCTCTATGCTGCAAAGAAAACTAAAGCTTGGCTACGGCCGTGCTTCACGTATAATTGACCAAATGGAAGAACGCGGAATTATTGGGGGCTATGAAGGCTCTAAACCGCGTCAGGTGCTTATTACACGTGAACAATTAATGGAACGTCAAGCAGGACAAGAATAAGCTATGACAACCATAAAAAAGAACATTTTAAAAATTTATGCCTTAGTGCTTGCAGCGGGTATTTTATATTATGCATTTATAAAGCTTACGGGGTTAAGTATCCCCTGCTTTATCTACCGATACACCGGTATGCGCTGCCCTGCTTGCGGCATTACAAGAATGTTTTTTGCTTTAGCAAAATTTGATATTCCATTATCATTTAGTTGTAATCCGGTTATGTTTATTCTTTTAATTGCTTGGAATATCGTCGCATTTCTTTGTTTTTTCACAAAAATCAGACTTGTAAAAAGCCGATTTTTCTTGTATACTCTACTGTATACTTCATTAGCATCATTATTTATTTTCTTTTTAGTAAGAAATTTCATATAATATAAAAGAGAGGGATTAATATGTTTTGTAACAAATGCGGAACACAAAATAAAGAAGGAGACAGATTTTGTATCAATTGCGGTAGCGATTTACAAATGCAACAGCCACAACCTAATGCAAATGTAGTGCCAAACAATAATACATATCAATACAACCAACCTTATACCTACAATCAACCAATCAACAACCAACCCGATCCGGGTAAAGGATTCGCTATTACCTCAATGATTATGGGTATACTTTCATGCTTGTGTTGCGGCAGTCTTTTGTTTGCTGTTTTAGCAATTGTTTTTGGTGCAGTTGCAAAAGGCAAAGGCAGTCGCAGCGGTATGGCAATAGCCGGTATAGTTTGCGGCATTGTTGCTGTTGTTATTTTTATTGTTTGTCTGGCAACAGGTTTTAGCGAAGGATTTTTAGAAGGTTTTATGGAAGGCTTTGACGCCGGTTATTACGGTTATTATTAATTATTATTTTAAACATATAAAAAGTCGGATTATGACGTTTATCATAATCCGACTTTTTTGTTTATTCACCGTAAGGGAAATTAAACTTGCCGCCATTTGATTTATCAGACGGTTCATCTTTTTGAGAAGGTTCTTTTTCCTCTTCGTTTTCACGAATGGTAGCAGAATAGCTTGACTCGCTTATATTAGCACGTAGCTTAACATCAAAATCAACCTCATTGCCTTTGGACATTAATACCGTAAGTGAGATTGTGTCACCTGCTTTGCAGTCTTCAATTACATCAAGCACAATTTCATCGTTTGTAATTGGTATGCCGTTTACATGTGTAATAATATCGCCCTCACCGACTTTTCCGTATATATCACTATCTTCACCTACTGATACAACCAAAAGCCCTGCAGAAGCGTATTTTTGCACCTCTGCTGTAACCGAATTAACCTCGGTATAAGTAATGCCCAATTTTGCACGGTCTGTCACCTTGCCGTCCTTAATCAGCTGCTCTACAACGCGTTTCATAGTTTTAGTAGGTATTGCAAAACCAATGGCATCATACTCAACACCCGAAAGTTTTGATGATGTAATGCCCACGACCTGACCATACGCATTAACCAGTGCACCACCCGAAGAACCCGGGTTTATGGCGCTATCGGTTTGGATTAGGCGGGCTGTATAGCTTGATGTGGTTTTTACACGGCGTTTTGTCAGCGATATTATACCGCTTGTTATTGATGAGCTGTCGGTAGCATCGCTTGGTCTACCTATTGCCACAACCGATTCTCCATTAACAAGCTCATCAGAATTGCCAAATTTGGCGGCCTTAAACTTTTTATCACTTTTAATTTTCAGCACTGCCAAATCACTAACGGTATCGCCTGCCACATAAACGGCATCATATTCGGTACCGTCGTGGGTAAACACCTTAAATTTCGGTGCACCGATTTCTGAATAAATGTGGTCATTTGTTACTATATAACCGCTTTCAGAATAAATTACACCTGAGGCATCACCCTGTTGCCCTGCCTCGTTATAAACACGGATACCAACAACCGATTCATTAAGCATTTTATAAAGCGATGTTGGGGTGTTAGGGTCGGCATCGGTTGGCTTTTTTGCCAAATCAACATCAACACTGCTGCCTATATAACTATTTGAAACACTGCTGCGTCCTACAAAATATCCTGCAGCACAGGTGCCTGTAAGCAAAATAACCGCTGCCATAACAGCACAAAACAGCTTTAAACCCTTACCCATAGGTTTATAGTCGTTGATTTTTTCAATCGGACTATACTCTACCCTATTCCACACGGGTTGGTCATCTTGCGGCGTATTATCAAAAGGATTATCGTTAATACCTACCGTTGGTTCTACTGCCTCAAAATTATTTTTAGGTTGTTCGTTTTCGTGTGGTTCTGTCCCCTGAACATTAAAATTTTGATTAAATTCGTCCATATTTATCTCCTGTACTTCTAATTTTTAGGTAATGTAAATTCAAATGCGGTAAATTTATTTTCTACACTTGATACAGAAATTTTACCGCCTTGATTTTTTATTATGGTTTTAACAATATATAGCCCCAATCCCGTGCTTTCTTTGTTGGCAGAGCGTGATTTATCGGCTTTATAAAACCTTTCAAATACATAAGGTAATTCATTTTGTGGTATACCCTTGCCGGTGTTTTCAATTTTAAAATACACATTTTTAGAGTCATACTTGATTTCAAACTTAATTTCGCCCGATTCATTTACAAATTTTATAGCGTTATCTACAAGATTGTACACAACACGATAAATCAAATCCTTATCGGCATTTACCGTAATATCAGGCAATAAATCAAGTCCCAATATATTTATATTTTTCTTTTCGATTCTCTGCTCTTGACTAATAACAACACCAAGCACCTGTTCTTTAAAATCAAAAGGCTCTTTGTGTATTTCTGCCTCGTTTGCCTCAAGCTTTGATATATTAAGCATTGATTCAACCATACGTGATAACCGTTTTATCTCGTCGTGCACAATATTAAGATAATATTCTTGCTTATCGGCTTCGATAGTACCGTCAATTATTCCGTCAATAAAACCACCTATTGTTGTCATCGGTGTGCGTAATTCGTGCGATACGTTTGCAATAAAACTTTTGCGTGCTTCTTCAAGGCGAGCGAGTGAGTTGGTCATCTGATTAAAGGATACCGCAAGCTGACCGATTTCATCATCGCTTGTCACCGGTATGCGGCGTGAAAAATCTCCCTTTGCCATGGCATATGCTGCATCTGACATTAGACGTAAAGGCTTGGTTAACCTATATGTCATAACTGAAATTGCAACAAACATTAATGCCAACGGAATAATTGCTGCAATAATGTACAGCTGCACTATTTTTTTCATTAGATTTTGCGCGTCATCTATTGAATCTGATGCAACAACATATCCACCGTCGGACTCAATTGATACCGCTGAGGTATAGTGGGGACTGCTATAAAAATCTAAGGTAGTGATTTTGTTTTTTTGACCTGATGCGATTAAATTTAATGTTTCAACATTAAGTTGTGTGCCGGAATGCTCACAACCGCCCTCTATTCCCCATTCGTTACAAGCACATACCCTTATAACACCTTTTTTATCGGTTATAAAAACATCGCACTCTGATACAGTTGCAAGATTATGCATAACATAATAAGCGGGATACTCGTTATATGTTTCTGTATTGCTTTCATTAGCCATATCTATAAAATCATTTACGGCAACACAGGATTTTTGCAAAATTTTATATTTTTCTTCTGCTAAATAATTATTATACATAAATGTAAGAATTAGCAGCATTGAAGAAAGGCTTAAAAAAACTATTACCGCTATGGCACCAAACTGTTTTTTAAATAGCTTTTGACGCATAGTTTATTTTACCTCAAATTTATAGCCTACGCCCCAAACCGTTTTTAGGGACCATTTATCCGAAACGCCCTCAAGTTTTTCGCGAAGCCTTTTTACGTGTACATCAACAGTACGTGAATCACCATAATAGTCGAAACCCCACACCTCATCAAGCAACTGGTCACGTGTATATACACGGTTTGGATTGCTTGCCAAATGGTAAATAAGCTCTAATTCTTTAGGAGGAGTATCTATCTGAACACCATCAACCACCAGTTCATAATTGGTAATATTTATAACCAGCTTATCGTAATTAACCTCTTGCGAAGCATTATCCTTATCGTTTTCACCCATACGTCGCAGTACCGCTTTTATACGTGCAATAACCTCTTTGGTTTCAAAAGGCTTGGTTATATAATCATCTGCCCCAAGCTCTAATCCTAAAACTTTATCAAAGGTTTCGCCTTTGGCGGTAAGCATAATTATGGGCACATTTGAACTTTTACGAATTTCGCGGCAAACCTGCCATCCGTCAAGAAGAGGTAGCATTATATCAAGCAAAATAAGGTCGGGTTTATAGCTATCGGCGCATTTAACAGCCTGCTGACCATCATTGGCAATGGCGGTGGTAAAACCATCTTTTTCAAGATATAGCCGCAGTAACTCGCATATATTTTCGTCATCATCTACAATAAGTATTTTTTTATTATCCATTTTAATTCTCCTAAAATCAAGAAAGTAAAAATCAAACTGTAATAACCTAATATATAATAAAACAATTTTTATAAATTTGTATTAAGAAAATGTTAATTATCTTTGACTGACAAATAAAATAAAAAGCCATGCAAAATGCACGGCTTTAAATTATTAGATTATTCAGCCTCTGCTGCAGATTCTTCTTCCTTCATTTTTGCAAAGCATTCGCTGCAATAAACGGGACGGTCGTCACGCGGAATAAAAGGAACACGTGCTACGCCACCGCATGCTGCACATACAGCATCGTGCATTTCACGGGGTGCCCTTCCTGCATTCTTGCGCTTATCGCGGCAGGGTTTGCATCTCTGCGGTTCGTTCTCGAAACCTTTCTCTGCATAAAATTCTTGTTCTCTTGCAGTAAATACGAACTCTTCTCCGCATTCTTTGCAAACTAGGGTCTTGTCTTCAAACATTTTTTCTACCTCTCTTGATTTGGTTATTTAGCCCCGAACGGAATTGCACCGAACATTAATTGACTACATAGGGCATATATAAATCAAACATTACTGCTTGATTTTTTGACGGATTCGTTTTAAGGCATTGTCTACCGATTTGGTTGAAAGGGACAGTGCATCAGCAATTTGTGCATAACTTTTACCCAGCAAAAATTCACACAAAACCTGATACTCTAATTTTGACAATTGTTTTTTTATGTCTTTTTCTAAATCGGTATAGCTTTCTTTAGCTATTAAGATTGTTTCGGGACTGTTGGCATCAGCAATATCTACATCATCAATGGGGAGAATTAAATCATCGGGCACATGTTTAGCAGAGCCGGTAGCACGCAAAAACGCCGAATACATAGCACGCTTTATGCAAAGTTTAACAAAGGTTTTAAATGAAGCCTTTTCACCGTTAAATACCTTAACGGCAGAAAAAATCGCCACGACACCCTCTTGAATAAAGTCATCAGTGTCAAACCCACCGGCGCTATAACGTGATGCCAAGCTTATAATATAGGGCATATAGCGATTAATAAGTAATTGAAAATAAGCGTATTCACCTTTATTAATTAAAGCGACTAATTCACTGTCGCTGTATTTATTTGCATTGTCTAAAGAATTATTTTGCATTAAAACTCCAAACTATCCCTATATAATACATTAAATATACAATAATTATACAAAAAAGTCAAGCGTTTTTATTAATTTTGACAAAATAACACCAAAAAAGTGATAATAAATTATGAAAATTTACTATCACTTTGGTTTTATTTTAAATAATTTCTATATCCATTACCATACTGAACACAACGCGATACACGGCTGAGTGTTGCAGACGATATTTCACATTGCTCCATCACTTGATTATAGGTTTTACCTTGGAGCAATAGTTTTGCCGCCTTTACCCTTTGTGCCATTTGCTCAATTTCCTTGGCAGTACACAAATCTTCAAACAAGGTTTCACAATCATCGGTTGTTTTAAGTGATGCGATTAGCGCATACAAGGCTTTTACATCATTGTTATCTATCGACATATTATCACCCTAAATTTTTTCAAGTGAATTTTGTAAGAAGTGCTTGGTTTTTTCGGATTGCGGATTTTCAAAAATCTGTTCGGGTGTCCCCATTTCTTCGATAACACCGTCTGCCATAAAGATTATCTTATCCGATACATTTTTAGCAAACTCCATTTCGTGGGTTACCACAATCATGGTGCTACCGGTTTCTTTAAGGCCCTTAATAACACGCAAAACCTCACCGGTGAGCTCGGGGTCAAGCGCACTTGTAGGCTCATCAAAGCAAAGAATGTCGGGATTAAGTGCCAATGCACGGGCAATTGCCACACGCTGCTGCTGACCGCCCGAAAGCTGACAAGGGTAGCTGTTGGTTTTATCCTCTAACCCTACCTGTGAAATTAATTCTTTTGCCTTGTTTTCGATTTCTTCATTAGTGCCTTTTTTCAGCAATTTGGGTGCCAAGGTTATATTTTCAAGCACATTATATTGAGGAAACAGATTGAAAGACTGAAAAACAAGCCCAAAATGCAAACGATTTTCTCTTATTTGGTCATCAGATAATTTTTTTATATCATTACTGTTAAATAGCACCTTATCACCAACAGTAATTTTACCCTTATCAGGTGTTTCAAGAAAATTAATGCACCTAAGCAAGGTGGTTTTACCGCTGCCCGAAGAGCCGATAATGCTTATTACCTCACCCTTGTTTAGTGAAAAGCTTATTCCCTTTAAAACCTCGGTTTTGCCGAAATTTTTCTTTATATCATTTACTTGTAAAATAGTCATATCTAATACCTTTATGATTTAAAATAATCTAATTTTTTCTCTATGTAACCAAAAAGAAGTGTCAGTACGCCTGAAAATAACAGGAAAAATACACCTGTATAAAATAGCGGCCATATTAAACCTTTGCCGGCAAATCGCTCAGCTGACATTAGTATTTCACTAACTGCAATTACTCTTGCAAGTGACGTATCCTTTACAAGAGTTATTATTTCATTTGCCATTGGAGGAACAATTCTTTTTATTACCTGTAAAAGAACTACTTTAAAGAAAATTTGAGTCTTTGTAAGACCTAAAACATAACCCGCTTCATATTGACCGTTGGAAATACTTTCGATACCTCCACGAAAAATCTCGGAAAAATAACAGGAATAATTTATTATAAACGCCACCAGTGCCGCAAGCATTCTGTTTCGCATCGGAATTCCGAAAACTAATCCCGGCACATAAAAAACTACGAACAATTGCAGCATAAGAGGTGTTCCTCTTATACACCAAACAAATATTTTAACCAATAAGCTTAATGGTTTAAATTTAGAACGAGAACCAAAACTTATTATGAGTCCTAATGGAATAGAAAAAAGCAGGGTTTCAATAAACAACCTGCAATTTTCTAAAAATCCACCAGCAAGACTCGAAGTAATCTGCTGAAAAGACATATTTAATTAACCTCTGTTTATACCTATTTTGTATCAGCTTTAACAACCTTAACCTGTTTGTTTTGCATATAAGGAATAGAAATACTCATAGCCTCTGTACGCTCATCTGTAATGGTCAAGCCATTCCATATACAATCGATATTTTTAGCCGCTAATTCAGTTTCTTTTGCTTTCCAACTAATTTCTTGGAACTTAACCTTTATACCAAGTTCTTCGGCAACAGCTTTTGCAAATTCTGTCTCAAAGCCTATAAGCTCGCCATCATCATTCATATAGTTCATTGGAGCAAAATAAGTGATACCTACAACCAGCTCACCTTTATCCATAATGTACTCGTAATCAGAATCCTCTTCTGCTTGCTTGAAAGCTTCTGTTTCTTTATCAGCCAAAAGAATACCATCAAGCTTATATTTTTTTGCAATTTCTGCAAGCTTACCCGATGTCTTTAATTCGCGAATAATTTCATTAACCTTTGCGGTCATATCAGAGCCTTTACGGAATGCTATACCATACTCTTCCGGAGAAAAGCCATCACCTTCGACAACTAAATTCTCGTAGTCTGTGCCTTTACCGATAGAACCGATAGACATTACATAATCAACAACCGCAGCATCTGCTGTACCAGCACTTACTTCCATCAAAGCCTTTGCTTGAGTGTCAACTGCAGTATACACATAATCAGCAAAAGCATCTGTTTTAGCAACAGCTTCACCGGCGGATTCTTTTTCTGCAACAACGATTTTTTCAGCCTCGCCACAGCCTGCAAAGCAGAACAGCATGGTCACTGCCATAAGTAATGCAATAATCTTTTTCATAAATAAAACTCCTTTACCCTTACGGGATTTAAAATCGATGATGTTATTATACTTTATCAAACTAAAGTTGTAAAGTGTTTTTTCGATAAAAAACGCTTTTTGTAACATTGCACAAAAAACATTTTTTCTTTTGTGCAACTTCACTTTAGTTAGATGAAGAAATAAATTAAATTCAAAAAACAAAGCCCCTGCTAATGCAGAGGCTTAAAAATGTAAAATTAGATTACTCTAACCTTAATGGTACCATCGATTGCCGCAAGTCTTTCAGCAACGCCGTCAACGTTTGCATTGTTAACATCAAGCATAGTATATGCATAATCACCGCGTGATTTATTAAGCATATTTTCAATGTTTACATCATTTTCAGCAACTATGCTGGTGATTGAGTTAAGAACATTGGGAATATTCTTATGAATTACACATATACGGTGCTCACCGCTACGGGGCATTGAAATTGCCGGCATATTAACCGAATTAACAATATTACCATTCTCGATATAGTCTATAAGCTGTTTAGCTGCCATATCGGCGCAGTTATCCTCTGACTCAGGGGTTGATGCGCCAAGGTGAGGAATAGCAATTACACCGTCAACACAAAGCATTTCTTCGGTTGGGAAGTCGGTGACATAGGCTGCTACCTTGCCGTTTTCAAGTGCTGCCAGCATATCATCAGATTTAACAAGGCCTGCACGTGAGAAGTTAAGAATGCGAACGCCGTCCTTCATCATAGCAATGGCATTGGCATCAATCATATTTTTAGTGCTGTCCGTTAGCGGAACGTGAACGCTAATGTAATCGCACTTTTTGTAGATTTCATTTATATCATAGATATGAACTGCATTGTGATTTAGATTCCAAGCAGAGTTTACCGACAAATAAGGGTCATATCCATAAACGGTCATACCGAGGTGGTTAGCGGCATTTGCTACCATAACACCGATTGCGCCAAGACCGATAATACCCAAGGTTTTGCCCTTTAGCTCGGGACCTGCAAACGCACCCTTGCCCTTTTCTACAAGCTTGCCTACAGCATCGCCCTCACCCTTTAGGGTTTTTGCCCACTCAATAGCGGGGATAACTCGGCGAGAAGAAATAAGCATACCTGCAAGAACAAGCTCTTTAACAGCATTGGCGTTAGCACCTGGGGTATTAAATACAACTATACCCTTCTCGCTACAGCGGTCAATCGGAATATTGTTTGTACCTGCACCTGCACGTGCAATGGCCATTAAAGACTCGGGAAATTCAGTGTCGTGAAGTGCTGCCGAACGAACAATGGCACCGTCGGCGTTTTCTACCTCGTCACCTACTGTGTATTTATCGTCAAAAACCTGTAAACCGATTTTTGAAATTTTGTTATAGGTTTTAATCTTATACATTATGCGTTCTCCTCTTCAAACTTTTTCATAAACTCAACAAGTTTTTCTACACCCTCAATAGGCATTGCATTATAAATAGATGCACGCATACCGCCTACACTGCGGTGACCCTTAAGGTTTACAAAGCCTGCAGCCTTTGACTCGGATACAAATTTAGCATCAAGCTCGTCACTGCCGGTAACAAAGGGTACATTCATTAGAGAACGGTCCTCGGGTACTACAGTGCCCTTAAACAGCTTGCTGTTATCAAGGAAATCATAAAGAATTTTAGCCTTTTTGGTATTATACTCCTTCATAGCCTCAAGGCCGCCCATTTCCTTAATCCACTTAAAGGTAAGACCTGCTACATATATAGTATAGCAAGGAGGAGTATTAAACATTGAGCCGTTGTCGGCATGTGTTGTGTAGTTAAGCATTGTAGGTGTAAAGTCCATAGCGTTACCGATAAGGTCTTCACGAATAATAACGATTGTAACACCTGCAGGGGCAACGTTCTTTTGAGCGCCGGCATAAAGCATACCAAACTTGGTAACGTCAATCGGCTCTGAAAGAATGCAGCTTGAAATATCAGCAATTAGCGGTACATCACCTGTATCGGGCAGCTCATTGTATTTGGTACCGTAAATGGTGTTGTTCATACAAATGTGAACAAAGTCAGCGTCCTTGTCAAAATCAGCAGCTGTAGTCTTTGGAATGTAAGAATAGGTCTTATCAGCCGAAGATGCTACTGCGCGAGCTTCACCATAACGAGCAGCCTCTTTATAAGCCTTGTTTGCCCATTGACCTGTAATAATAAAGTCAGCCTTTTTGTTTTTATTCATAAGGTTTAGCGGAATCATTGCAAACTGTGTCGAAGCACCGCCCTGTAAGAAAAGAACCTTATAGTTATCGGGAATATTCATAATCTCGCGAAGATTAGCCTCTGCCTCGTCAAAGATTGCTTGATATTCCTTGCTGCGGTGTGACATTTCCATAACAGATTGACCTGTGGTGCCAAACTCCATCATCTCGTCAGCTGCAGTCTTAAGTACCTGCTCGGGTAACATTGAAGGACCCGCACTAAAATTGTAAACTCTTGCCATAATAAAAATAACCTCCAAAGGGAATTAAAATCCCGAATTTGCTGTCTATTATATACTACATTTTATTCGTTGTCAATAGGTTTGTTAAAAAAATGTCAATGTTTTTTGTGGAAAGTTTGTTTTTTGATACAAAGATTGTTATTTTTTTAACGATTAAACACATTAACAAACCTCTGCTGTCAAGCAGAGGCTGTAAATAACTATTTTAAAGCAAAATCTTCGGTATCGAGCGAAAGATTTGGGTTGTAGTATGGGTCGCCGTTTTTAAGAAATTCTGTCCATTTGTTTTGAAAACGTATAACCTCGCCGTTATAACGGTCACGCTTTTGACGGGTATCCTCATATCCCCTGCTTTTTGACTCATAGTGATAAAGCTCAGCAAAAGGAGTAAATACAATCAAGTACCCTGCCTCTCTTATTTTTAAGCAAAAGTCAATATCATTAAATGCAACAGCATAGGACTCGTCAAGTCCGCCGACCTGTTCATAAACATCACGCCTTATCATAAGACACGCCGCTGTGCAAGCACTTAGGTTTTGAGCAATAGATGCTCTTGCCATATAGCCGTAATCATAACGGTCAAAATTTTTGTGCGCATGCCCTGCTACACCACCAAGACCAACAATAACACCGGCGTGCTGAATGGTGTTATCGGGGTAATAAAGCTTTGCCCCTACAGCACCGACATCGGGTCTTTGAGCAAACATAAGCATTTGCTCTATCCAATCATTGGTTATAACCTCAATATCATTATTAAGTAAAAGAATGTAGTCACCATTTGCCTGTTTTTCGGCAAAGTTGTTGATGGCAGAATAATTAAACTCTTTATCCCAAGTGATAACCTTTAAATTGCTGTATTTATCTTGGGCGGTTTTGTAATAATCAAAGGTTTTTTCTTCGGTACTGTTGTTTTCCGCAATAATAACCTCAAAATTTTTATAGGTAGACTTTTCATAAATAGATGTAAGACACTGGTCTAAATCGTCAATATGATCTTTATTTGCAATAACAATGGATACCAACGGGTCACCGTTTATTTTGTATTGAATTTTATAGGTTGTAATTGAGGGGGCATCCTCTACCTCGGCATCAAGCCCTATGCGCTCTAAATGATTTTTAAGTGCCAATTTTGCAGCCGTGACAGTATATGGCTTTGCCGATACATCAGATGCCACCGATGCCGCATGCGAGCGCCAAAAATAAAGCGGTTCTCTTATATGATAAATGCACTCTGCCTTTTCGCTAAGGCGCAGCATCATATCAAAATCCTGACTTCCGTCACATTCACTGTTAAATCTGCCACCTGATTTTGCAAGTAATTCTTTTGAAAAAGCAGAAAAGTGACATATATAATTGTACGAACGCAATGTGTCGGGTGAAAAATCCGGTTTATAATGATAAGCCTTTACATCGTTTGTATTTTTGCCAAAGAAAACAACCTCATCGGTATAAATAAAATCGGCATTTTTTTCGCATATTACCTGCATCATTTTGTAAAGCACAGACGGATGCAACAGGTCGTCATGATCAAAAAGTGCAATATAATCGCCACTTGCCAAAACTATACAAGCATTGGTGTTTTCGGAAATGCCCTTGTTTTCGGTAAGCTTTACATAGCTAATTCTCGGCTCATTTAGTGAATTAATATACTCGCCAACATAAGCGTGACTATCATCACTGCCGTCAGCAAGGCATAACTGCCAATTAGAGTAGGTTTGATTTTGAACCGACTCAATCATTTCAGCCAAAAAGTTTTTGGGTGTGTTATAAAGCGGTACTAAAATACTAAATTTTATATCACGGTCAAAGGTAGTTTCGCTCTCGTACTTGCGACGCTGATTGCTGATTTTAATATCAACGTGATGCCTGCGACCAAGAACAAAGCGAATGGCCCTTCTTAAAAATCGAATGACAGCGGTACACAGCTTATATAGAAATGGATAGTTCTTAATTTTAAGCGCCAATCTTTTTAGTGCGCCACGCCAAGATTTTTCCTCAATAGGTGTTTTTTCAAACATTGATTTACCCTTTATGAATTTTTATAGGCTGTGCAAACCTCGGCTGCCTCACCTATCATTTTAATTTTACCCTTTTCAAGCCACATACAGTGCTTGCAAAGGCGTTCTATTTGCTCAATAGAGTGAGATACTATGATAACTGTTGTGTCGTCGTTTATCATAGCGTTTATGCGGTCTTCACACTTTTGTTGGAACTGAAAGTCACCAACCGCCAAAATTTCGTCAACAATCAAAATATCAGGAGTAGTAACAGTAGCAATAGCAAAAGCAATACGCGCTACCATACCTGAAGAATAATTTTTCATAGGAACGTCTAAAAACTCTCGCATTTCGGAAAATTCTACAATATCTTCAAATTTAGAATCCATAAACTTTTTAGAATACCCCAGTACCGAGCCATTAAGATAAATATTTTCTCTTGCTGTAAGGTCCATATCAAAGCCGGCACCAAGCTCGATTAGCGGTGCTATAACGCCTTGTGTTTCGGCAGTGCCTTTGGTAGGTTTTAATATGCCTGAAATAATTTTAAGTGTTGTACTTTTGCCGCAGCCGTTAAGACCTACAATACCAAAAACATCGCCTTTTTTTATATCAAAAGATACATTATCGACAGCCACAAAATCCTCAAAATGAAGTTGACGTTTCACAAGCTTTAAAAAGTATTCTTTTAAGCTTTCAAGCTTTTCCTTACTCATATTAAAGTGCATTTCAACATTGCGCAATTCTACAGCATTTTCTTTATTCATTTGTAATACACTCCTTATATGTGAAGAATAAACTTGCCCTCGGCCTTTTTAAATACCAAGGCACCAATAACAAACATAAGCACCGAATAGCCAATGCATAATAGGTTTGACTCAAGCGATGGTGTTGTACCGTACATTACCAAATTTCTAAAGTACTCAACATATTGAGTAATGGGATTGAGTGTTACAACCTTTAAAATAAATTGGTGACCGTCAAGAAGGCTTAACGGATAAATAATAGGTGTCAAATACATAAGCACGGTAAGAAACACACCGTATAAGTGCTGAATATCGCGGAAATAAACCGTTGCTGCACTTAAAAACAGACTTGCCCCGCAAGCAAATATAAAGCATAAAAAAATAGGAATAGGTATTAAAAGGGTTGTTAATTTAGGTGCAACGCCTTGACAAAGCATAACAACGGTCACTGCTATAAGTGAAAACAAAAAATTCACCAATGCAAACAAACATTTTTCAAGTGGGAATATATATTTGGGTATATACACCTTTTTGATGAGCGGTGCCGCCGTTAAAATTGAAGAAATCGAAAGCGATGTAGCTTCTGAAAAAAAGTTCCAAATAGAAAAACCCAATATATAATAGGTGGCAAAATTTTCAACCTGAACCTTAAGCAGTGTGCCAAAAACCGTGGTAATAACCAGCATTGTAAACAATGGATTTAGCACGCTCCACGCAACGCCTAATACCGAACGACGGTATTTAAGCTTAAAATCCTTTGAAACGAGATTTTTGAGCAATGGTGAAAAACGTTTAATATCACTTATAAAATTACCTTTGTTTGATGAAGTAGTTGTCAAAGTTATTTCACACCTTTAAAAATTAATATATTATTGATTACAGTATATCATTATTTTGTTTATATTGCAAGAAAAAATGCAAATACTAACAAACGGTGATTTAATGATATATACAGTAATAAGAACAATAATACTATACGTTGTAGTAACTGTGGCAATTCGGCTTATGGGTAAGCGACAAATCGGTGATATGCAACCAAACGAATTGGTTATTACTTTGCTAATTTCGGAAATTGCAGCAATACCGCTACAGGACACCGAGCAGCCCATGGCAATAGGCATTATTGCAATTTTTGTATTGGTTTTTCTTGAAATCGTTATATCAGTGCTAAGCCTTAAAAGCTTTTATGTGCGCAAAATTTTAAACGGAAAATCAGTTGTAGTTATCAAAAACGGTGTAATTGACCAAAAAGCAATGCAAAACCTACGAATGACAGTTATTGACCTAATAGAACAACTGCGTGCTCAAGACGTGTTTAATATAGAAGATGTGGCTTTTGCTGTTTTAGAGGTAAACGGTGGGCTTAGCGTATTACTTAAAAAGGATGCACAGCCCGTTAGTGTAAAGGATGCCCAATTAAAACTGCCCGACGACCCGCTGCCCTTGCCTGTTATAAGTGACGGAAAAATAATATATGACTCATTAAAAGCCTTAGAATATACACCGCAAAAGCTACACAAAATATTAAAGCCAAAGCATATAAAATCCAATGATGTATTTTTAATGATGCTCGACCGCGACGGCAATTACAGCATTACCAAAAAAGGCGGTGAAGTATAAATTATGAAAAGGCTTATACCCGCTGCAATTATTTTAATTTTTGTCATTGTAATATGTATAACAGCACACACCTGTATTGACCGAGCCTGTGACCAAACAATAGTTGATATAGAACGCTTTTACAAAGAAGAAATGAGCGGTAAAGAACTTGAAAAAATATGGCGTGACCGCAAAGAAGAAATGTCGCTGTTTGTAAATCACGAATTTTTAGACGAAGTTTCTGTATATATAGGTCAATTAACGCTATCCAGTGAAGAGGATGACATACCCGAACTTGATATGGCATATAAAAATATTAAAACAACTTTATCGCTTATAAAGGCTGAACAAACCCTTGCTTTACACAGCTTTTATTAGTCAAAACCTCCGGCTAAGCCGGAGGCTTGAATAAGCCCTAGAAGGGCATTTT
>JAUNAM010000079.1 GCA_030527615.1 Clostridia bacterium | reverse complement strand
AGACCGCTACGCTTGCAGATAACAGATTACAGACGATGTGACTTTAAAGCTTTATTGTCTGACATCTGAACTCTGATATCTGCCATCTGTTTGCGACAGCACAATATCACTTGACGTCAGTCAAATATCACTGCCGCAAGGCAATATCACTCAAAAAGAGGCCGTCTCACAAATTTTCATTCGTGAGACAGCCCCTTTTTTATTTATATAATATATATTAAAAGTAAATCGAACCGTTATATTTTGTTGGTAGACCCTCGTTGTAGATATGTGAGTCGTTTGCAAGGGTTAAAATTTTGGGCATTACATAGCCGTCTTTTTCAGGAAAATTTATAACGGTTACACCGGTGTGTGTCATATCAAAGCGTGTACTAAATGACGGATAAGGGATTAACGATACCGCACTTAAAAAAGCAAGACCAAAGCCTTGATGTGCAAATAGCGCTATTCTTTTATTGCCTTGTTTGCTTGATTTATACATTCCTTTGGTTTCATCATATTCAAAACCCAATTCCTTTAAAAAAGCATAGGTTTCACGCTTTATGCGTTCAATCCCCTCACCGAGAGTTGTCCCCTCAAAGGCGGGATGTGTGTGCCAATTTTCACCTAAAGCCTTAACCTCATTGCTACAAAAAGCTTCTATGTACTTTTGTTTTGCAAAACACCATTCACGATTGCCGCCAGAATCCATTTCGGTAAGCTGAAGCCAAGCGTGACCCTCATTACACCAATCAAGTATGGTTGCCTCTTTACCCAAAATGTCACAGGTGGGTTTAGCGGTAAGCCGAGCACGGTTTGAGCTTGAAGCATAAATTTCATCAATGCCGTAGCGTGCAAGGCGTTTTGCCACGGCATCAGCCTGCAAATGCCCTAACGGTGTAAGTGAGTCGGGGTTATATATGGGGTCGCCGTGTCTTACATAAAATAATAACATAGGTTTTCTCCCTTAATATTGTATATTATTATTTTACACCCTTGATACGCCGCTGTCAACTGCCGCTTTTGCCACCGCCTTTGCCACTGTGGGGGCTATACGCTTATCAAAAGCTTTTGGCAGTATGTATTCGCTTGACAGCTCATCATCTGCTACAAGCGAGGCTATTGCCATACTTGCGGCGGTGAGCATTTGTTTATTTATGTCAGTGGCACGCACGCTAAGTGCACCTTTAAATATACCGGGAAATGCAAGTACATTATTGATTTGATTGGCAAAATCCGATCGACCGGTACCCACAACAGCCGCACCACCCGCCAATGCCTCATTGGGCATAATTTCGGGGGTGGGGTTTGCCATAGGGAACACAACAGCACCTTTATTCATTGTAGAAATCATTTGACGTGTTACAATATTAGGTGCTGAAACACCAATAAATACGTCAGCATCTACCATAACATCGGCAAGACTGCCCTGTTGATTGGTGGGGTTGGTTTTTTGTGCCAATTCTTTATGCGCATCACTAAGATTTGGCATACCGCGCCAAATAGCACCGTCACGGTCACACATAATAAGGTTTGTAAGCCCCATATCAAGTAGGTGCTCACCTATTGCGGTGCCTGCCGCCCCTGCACCGTTTATGACACATTTGATTTTATGTATATCTTTTTTTACAACCTTTAGTGCATTAATAAGTGCTGCCGCAACCACAACGGCTGTGCCGTGCTGGTCATCGTGAAAAACAGGTATATCACAAATTTCTTTTAATTTTCGCTCTATTTCAAAGCAACGAGGAGCCGCTATATCCTCAAGATTTATGCCGCCAAATGAGCCTGACAGCAAATAGATTGTTCGCACAATCTCATCAACGTCTTGACTTTTTATACAAAGCGGAAAGGCATCAACATCGGCAAATTCTTTAAACAGTACGCACTTTCCCTCCATAACCGGCATACCGGCTTCTGCACCTATATTACCAAGACCCAAAACGGCACTACCGTCGGTGATTACCGCCACCATATTATGTCTACGGGTAAGCTCATACGATTTATTAATATCCTTTTGTATCACAAGGCACGGCTCGGCAACACCGGGGGTGTAAGCCAAAGACAAATCGGTGCTGTCACACACAGATGCACGTGACACAACCTCTATTTTGCCGCCCCATTCATAATGCTTTTTAAGTGATTGTTCTTTTATATCCATTTTTAAATCCCCAACAATTTTTCTGCGTTTTTGTGTGTTATTTTATCCATATCGTCGGTTGATAACTCAAGATTTTTAAGCAACCGCATCTCCATATCTGGTGTGTGCCACGGGGTATCGGTACCAAACAGCATTTTATCGGGTATGTGAAGCTGCATAATTTCTTGAGCATAATAACGTGGCATCATACTGTAGCCAAATGACACGTCAAAATAAATATTTTGACCGCAAAGATATTTTATAACATCCGCATTACAGTTAATGCCGCCCCAATGAGCCGCCACAACAGGCGTGTCAAACCACTCGAGTGCCCGTGCCATTTTATCGGGTGTTGCCCCATAAGGCGGCGCAAAGCCATAGTCAAACCCCGCGTGAAAAACGGTGATTAACCCTAACTGCGAAATCTTTTTATATAACGGTTTTAATCGCTCATCATCAACATTAAAGCCCTGATAATCGGGGTGAAGCTTTACACCCTTTAGTCCTAATTCTTTGATACGTTCAAGTTCGGAAAGGGCATCTTCGCTAAACGGAAAAACCGAACCAAAGGCAAATATGGTTTGGTTATCGTTTATTGATGCCGCAAAATTGTTAACACTTTTTTGCTGATGAGCATTGGTGGCAATATTAAGCACAACCGATGCCGTAACGCCGTGCTTTTGCATAGAAAATTTTAATCCGTTAACGGTGCCGTCGGTATAAGGCTCTAACCCACCCGAGCAGAAGCTTAATTTTTCTATAGCTTTTTGGGCAATTTTATCAGGAAAACAATGTGTGTGAAAATCTATGAGCATTTTTTAAAAACCTTCCTATTTTACCAATGTGGTTGTAATTAAGTGCAGAAGTCGCTTTCTTTGCGCTGAAGATGTACAAAAGTACCTCAAGTGCGCAAAAAAGCGGCTAAAAAACAAAGTGTTTATTTCTATAACTTATTTTAAACAAGAAATAGGGTGTTATCAATACTTTTGATACACCCCATTTTCTTACTTTTTTAATTTTGTGCTAAATTAAGCGTTGCGCCATTCGTCAGCTTTAGCAGCAGACATTCTTACGATGTTTTCGGTAGGATATTTTGATTCTGCACCGCCGTTTACATAAAGGAAGTATTTGCCACCTTCGGTAACGTAAAGACTTTCTTCATAGCCGTCAGCATCGCCAAATGCACCGTATGTATTCTTTTTGATAAGAGCTGCGGTTTCGGTATCATATTCTACCTTGCAAATGATCTTTTTCATCTTACATTTTCTCCTTATAAATTTGTAATATACATTATACAATTTATTTTCAAAAATTTCAACGGCATTTTACACAAAAATAATGTCACTTTTACCCTTTCATTTGTTTTAAAAACAGCATAATTGCGGCAATTAGCGTAATTATGGCATAAATCGACACAATGGCATTGCCATTGTGCATTATATAACGGATTGCCGCAACTTGTGTGCATATATCATTTGTCTTTCAAATAGTCACAAATAGTATTTAAGAAAAACTCGGCATTTTTTATTTGAAGTTCAATGTCAGCTTTTGATATTATAAAAAAGTCATCATAATCACTATCGGTACGAATTTCAAACAAAGCAGAAATTATATCCGACAAAAAGGTATCAAATATATTTGTCTTAATATATCTTTTGCGAAACTCTGAAATTATTCCGCTGTGGTGCTTCATATCAATTTCATCAAAAGCTAATACCGCACGCATTGCATGGAAAATCGCATAATAAGAACGATTGGCTGCACTTTTGAAATTTCCCAGTTCAAATAAGTTTTTAGCAGCTGACAAGCATTCTTTAGCATTTTCTAAACGGGCATTAGATAGACCTTTAAGTTCGTTATGCTTCATATCTTATGCCCTCGCTTACAACATTTTTATAATACGGCAACACCGACAAGTACCTATTAAAATGTTCTAATGGCTTTACCGTGAGCGACACTGTAACATTGTGCTTTAAGCTTAAATTGCTTGTAACAGAAGCCAACTTCATTCGCTGACTTGAAATTTGCTCTCTGCTTAAATTGGCGGTCACAAGAATATCAACATCAGACTCATTAGTATAGTCGCCTCTGGCATATGAGCCATAAAGATAAGCGTCGTGTACCGAATCAAAAATATTACTGCATTCGTTGTAAACTTCGCCAAGAATGGTTATAGCCTGAGCCTTTGTGCACATATACCTCAACTCCTTTACTTTTTCTATTAATATTATATCTGTTTTTTAAATATAAGTCAATATTTAGATATTAGATGTTAGAAAGTAGAAATTAGAGGAATGAGCGGCAAAACTGCAATATACATTTGTTTTGCAAAAGGCAAAACGGATATTAAAAGGGAAACGGATTCTTCCTCTCTACCGTTCGCAATGACTTTATCTTTTTAGTCATTGCGAACGGCGATAGCCGTGTGGCAATCCGCCTCTTTTGGAACTGTCAAGAAAATTGGACAAATTAAGTTAATAAAAATAAAGTAACCTGA
>JAUNAM010000018.1 GCA_030527615.1 Clostridia bacterium | reverse complement strand
GAATAAAGCACACCTGGCTGGTGTGCTTTACCCGGCAAATATATTGTAACAAAGAGGTGTGTGATATGACCGATTTTGAAGATAGATATTATTCTATGCCTGAAATATGTAAATATCTCGGTATTGGCAGAGATTCTGCACTAAAATGGATTGCGAATAAAGGTATGCCAGCCTATAAGGTGGGCAAGAAATGGAAATTTAAATTATCCGAAATAGATGCTTGTGTAAGCAATGGACAAGCAGAAGAATAGGAGGTAAAATATGAATGCAGTAATATATGCCCGATATTCATCGGATAATCAGCGTGAAGAGTCCATCGAAGGACAGTTGCGAGAATGTAAGGCTTTTGCAAAGAAAAACGGAATTAATATTGTTGGCTCTTATATAGACAGAGCATTATCTGCTAAAACAGATAACCGTCCCGATTTTCAAAAGATGATAAAGGACAGTTCTAACGGCAATTTTGATGTGATTATCGTTTGGAAACTTGACCGTTTTGCTCGTAACCGTTATGACTCTGCACATTATAAAGCATTACTTCGTAAAAACGGAGTCAAGGTTATTTCGGCAACAGAAATTATTTCCGATACCGCCGAAGGTGTATTGCTTGAATCTCTGCTTGAAGGTATGGCTGAATATTATTCTGCCGACCTTTCCAAAAAGGTTGTTCGTGGTCTCACTGAAAATGCCTTGAAATGCAAATATAACGGCGGCACATTACCGATTGGTTATAGAATTGACCATAATCAAATGTTTGAAATCGACCCCTTGACTGCACCTGCTGTTTTGGCTGCTTTCAAGCATTATGCTGATGGTGCATCTATGCAAGAGATTACCGATGAAATGAATTTGAAAGGTATTCGCACAAAACGAAACGGTAAAATTAGCGTAAATAGTGTTACTCGTATGCTTCATAACCGAAAATATATAGGTGAGTTTAAATACAGAGATATTGTTCAGCAGGGCGGTATTCCTGCGGTTGTAACAGAAGAACTTTTCAACCGAGTTCAAGAAAGAATGAGGGCAAATAAAAAAGCTCCGGCTAAACATAAAGCCGAAGATGAATATTTACTTACTACCAAACTTGTTTGCGGCAAGTGTGAGTCCTTTATGGTTGGCGAAAGCGGTACAAGTCATATAAAAAACAAAGTCCACCGCTATTACAAATGTGTTGGGGTTAAATATCATAAAGGCTGTGATAAAAAGACCGTTAAAAAAGAGTGGATAGAAAATCTTGTTATAGATTATATCCGTAAAATCGTCTTTGATGATGAGCTTATTGAAATGCTTGCAGACCAAGCAATTGCAAGCCAAAATATCGACAATACCACATTACCACTACTTAAAAAGAAATACGCTGAAACTGTCCGCAGTATTGATAATTTGCTTGATGCTATACAAAAAGGCATTTTAACTGCATCTACAAAAGACCGATTAGAAAGCCTTGAAAAAGATAAATCGGAATTATCCGTACAAATCATAAAAGAGGAAATGGCAAGACCTACGCTATCGAGAGAAGGTATCATTGACTACTTTAACAGCTTACGAAAACTTAACACTAACAAGGTTGAACACCGTCGCCGTTTAATTGATACATTCATAAATAAAATTATTCTTTATGATGATAATCGTATTTATTTCGGTTGTAATTATAAAGACTGTTCGCAAACTATGACCTTTGCCGAGCTTGAGTCGGCAGGTATAGGTTCGGGTTTTAAGGCACTCGGTGCACCAAAGAAACATCAAGTTTTTAGGCTTGATGTTTTCTTTTTATCAAACGGTTATTCTCCGTTTTAAAACAATCGACAACATTCGTCATTTGTTTCTAATTTAGGTTGAATAATTACTAAAAATATGTTATATTTTAAATAATAGATTTAAGGTAGGTAATTTTTATGACCAAAAGACAAAGAATAAAGCGTCAAAGGTTAATTAAGCAAATGGCGATAGTTGCGGTAATATTTTTAATTACAGCAATAATGCTGATGATTCTTTCCTTAAAAAGTTGTTCAAGCGGCGATTTTGATATGGCTGAATCAACGCCGAGTCTTGAATCTGTAAGCGATGCATCAAAATTTAACTCGGGTGAAGATGTATCAAATGCTTTGCCGTTACGAATTTCTGTTGAGCGAATATCGCTTAATGCAAACACGGTAACCATATCGGTTGGTGAAAAAAATTCGCCGGTAGCTACAGTATATCCTGAAAACGCAACCGATAAGTCATTAATTTGGACAAGCAGCGACGTTAGTGTTGCTACGGTCGATTCAAACGGCAATATTTCTGCCGTTGCAGAAGGCAGTTGTGTTGTTACGGCTTATTCTAATGATAATAAAAACATTTCTGCTCAAATAAATGTCACCGTCACAGCAAAGGTAGAAGAAAAAATATTGATTTAACATATATTCAAGGAATTTTGGTAGTAAACAAAACCTATGCGTTACCGCAGGACTATAATCCCGGTGTTAACACCGAAGCAAATAATGCATTGAAAACAATGTTTGCCGCCGCAAAAAACGATGGCATAAGCCTATTTGTGGCATCAGGTTTTAGAAGTTATAGTTATCAAAAAGGTTTATACGAAAGATATGTTGCAAGAGATGGCCAAGCCGCAGCCGACACATATTCTGCCCGACCCGGACATTCCGAGCATCAAACCGGTCTTGCTTTTGACCTTAATCAGGTAAGCAGTGCGTTTGCAGGTACACCCGAAGCAATATGGCTTGAAAATAATTGTCACAAATACGGCTTTATTATCCGTTATCCAAAAGGAAAAGAAGCAATAACCGGTTATCAGTATGAGCCTTGGCATGTTCGTTATTTAGGAGTACAACATGCAACAGCCGTTTACAATAGCGGTCAAACGTTGGAAGAATATCTTGGAGTAACATCTGTTTATCAATAAGCATTTTCACTTTTTGAAGCAAAGCCTTGCAAAAAGTAGTATTTTGTGGTAAAATGTCGTTAGTTTAATTCTATAAAAGATTTTTAAGGATGAAAGGATACGGTTTAAAAATGATTTGTCAAAAATGCGGTTTACAAAACAAAGATACGGCACAATTCTGTGCAGCCTGCGGGGCAAAATTACCTGAACCGGCGGTTACTTATGTTGCGCCGCCCGCTCCTACTACCCCTCCGGCTAATATGATGCCTGTGCAAAATCAAAAAAGCGGCGGCAAAAAGGGTTTGATAATAACCCTTTGTATAGTGCTTTCTGTTTTGATAGTTGGTGGCGGTGTCGGCGGTTACTTTATTTATGACAACAATCAAAAGGCAGCAGTTCAAGAACAAATTGACCGCGAGGCGGCAACTGCGGTTTCAAATTTAATTGCATCTATCGGCAATGTTTCTTTAGCAAGCGGTGATGCTATTGTAAGTGCAAGGGCACAGTATGACGCCTTAACCGATGACCAACAAGTTTATGTTCAAAATGCGACCGACCTTATAAAGGCCGAGGCGGTTTACAAACAGCTTCAAGACCAAAAGGCTGCTGAAGAAAAGGCGGCAGCTGATGCGGCAGCCAAAGAAAAGGCAGAGCAAGACAGAATTGCCGCCGAAGCAAAGGCTAAAGAGGAAGCCGCCAAGCGCACACTTGTTGTACCAAGTTACAGTTCATATTATGGTGCGTATCAGGTTAACACACCCGGTTCTACCTTGGTTATGCGCTACGGACCATCAACCGATTATGCTAAAATTTTAAGCATACCTCACGGAACATATATTTCAGTATATGGTCAATCAGGAGAATGGGCATACGTTTCATATAACCACAAAAACGGTTGGGTAAACACTAATTACCTGTATTAATAAACAATAAAAACCAAAAGAGTTGACCAAAAATAGTCAACTCTTTTTTGTTATAATAGTGATGTTTTTGTTAATCTAAAAGCAATTAAATTATTCTACCTTGTAGCCGCAGTTTGAGCAGAATTTATCGTTTTCTTCAAGGCGCTCGCTACACTGTGAACAGTGAGTCGGCTTAACTTTTACAGGCTCTATTTTTTGACCGCATTGATTGCAGAAATTCTTTTTAAGTGAAACGGTAGCACCGCAATTTGTGCACTTTGCGGTAGTAAGCGTTGTTGCAATGGCGGTTACCGCCTCGACAATGTCGGCTGCAGTAGCTTTAGAGGTATCGTTAGTTGTGTTGCTTATGCTTTCGTCTAAAGCATCACCGACAGGAGTTTTTTCTGCACTCTTGTCGATGACCGGAGCGCCACAGTAATGGCAAAATTTTGAATCATCGTTAAGCTTTTTACCGCATTGCAAGCAGAGAGCTTCTTTGGGTTGTTCAACTTCAATTTTACTGCCGCATTTATTGCAGAATTTGCTGTTTAAGGGAGTATTGCAACCACAGTTGTTGCAGGTTATAGTAACCGGCGAACTATTTGCCTTTGGCGCTGCTGTAGCATTTGAAGCAGTTTCCAACGGTGTTACAACAACCGGTTGAGGTTGTGTAACAGATGTTTGTTGTGGTGCAGGCGCAGTAGAGACAGCGCTTGCAGATGCGGCATATTCCGGCTTGATTTTATCAAAGTTTTCAAGGGTAACATATGGCTTTGTGCATATTGTATTGCCAAAGTTTGTGTTGCTGCCATCTTCCATAAGAGGTATTCTTTCCCCTATAGCGGCAACCGTTTTCTTTAAAGCCTTCCATACACTATCGTAAAATGTGGGTTGATCAACGATTAAGATAAAGTCGGTGCCATCATTGTTAATAAGCTTAATGGCGTTTTTCTTTTTAATGCCGGTTGCAAGATACGGAAAAATACCCTTTTGAATGTTTTTAAGGGGATAATAACCACATTCCCTTGTTTTTGTGGTTGCCGCATCAACAATCAACACACCTATAAGTCCGCCGGCGCCGCTATATCTTTTGGCATTTACCTCGCCCTTGCTCATGCGGCTTATAATTATGTTTTTATCAGTAACAGCGATAGAGCAATAACTCATATCTTTTGCGGTAGGTCCGCAAATTATTTTGCCCATTGCCGAATAAATAGTTGTTCCGCAATCCGGACATACCTTTTGTTTTTGAGTTTCTTTTCTACAGTATTCGCATTGAGGCATATTAAACTCCTTATATTAAACTATTTGGTGGCAAGACCCCATTGATTATCGCCGTCGCTATCTTTACAAAGTTGAATAATAAGTAAAACAGTGCCAACAATCGGAATAAAGGAAATAAAAGCGTACCAACCTGATTTGCCGGTGTCGTGTAAGCGTCTAACGGTTAGGGCTAGGTTGGGAATAATAATAATCAATGACAACAGTGCGCCCAAGACAGGGATTAGGTTAATAAGAAAAGTAAGCAACCAATTTATTAAAAATACCCACCAATATTCGGGGCGTGTTGCTCTGCCTTTAAAGTTTAATAAATTCGCAACAAACAAACGATACGCTTGCACAAGATCAATGTCTTGTGGTTTGGCTGCAGGTTGAGCCGCAGCAGAGTCGTTTAATGGTTGGGTTTCTATTGTAGGCTCAACCGTTGGTTCTACAGGCTTCTCCGAAGCAGGTATAGCGGTTCCGCATTCACTACAAAATAGTGCACCATCCTCTAATTGTTTTCCACAGTTTTTACAAAACATAGTTAATCTCTCCTTTGATATTAAAAATTATAATTAATTATACCATAGCAATGGGGGACTTGCAACGATTTTTGCAAAGAAATCAAGGTTATGGCAACAGCTTTTATTCTTCAAGACTTAAATACAATGCGTTGCGCAGGCCGTTTCGTTGGTTTAAATCCCATGCGTGAATGTGTTGAAAATGTGTAAGTGAAATTTGCAAGTCGGCATCCACCATACCAAAGCATCCTGCGGCACCGTCCCAACCAAATTCACCTATAGGGCTAAGCGAGCCGCTTTTTTGCGGGTCCCTATGCACCCTAACACCAAGTCCGTAGCCATAGCCCTCAAAAGGCCCCTCTTTGCCGTTTAACTGGTCGGTGTGCATTAATTTTACGGTATCCTCACGCAAAATGCGGTTGCCGGTTTTGCATAGACCGCCGCAAGCAAGGGCATCAAGCAACAGGGCATAGTCCTCGGTGGTTGAGCACAGCCCCGCACCGCCGCTTTGGTAATCGGGCGATAGGTTATATGGGTTTTCAAGCGGCAAACGCTGTGGATTGCCTTTATCGTTAAATATATATCGTGCCGCCATTTTGACCTTTTGCTCGGGTGAGGGAACACCAAAAAAGGTATTTTTAAGGCATAACGGCTCAAAAATATTTTTTCTTATATATTCACCTAAAGACTCGCCCGACCAAATCTCTATCAAAGCGCCGAGTATATCGTGGCAAAGGCTATAGTTAAAGCAGGTCCCCGGCTCAAAGCCCAGCACGGCATTTGACATAGCGCCCATTAAATTGCGGGTGTCGGTCTTGCCCTCGGCAAGTGCCGTCTTAATAAAGGGAGCTTCAATATTATAGTCAAACCCTGCACTCATAGTAAATAAATGTCTTACGGTTATCGCATTTTTTGCATAGCCGCTACCGATGTGAATATCAGCACTGCCAATGCTATGACCGGTTGTGATTTTTGCAGTGTCATCGGCATGGGGGGCGTCTGCCGTAATTTTCATTTTTTTAAATTCGGGCATATATTTTGAGATGGGGTCATCAAGGTTGTATTTGCCTTTTTCATAAAGCTGTAACGCCGCTGTGCAAGTGACAAGCTTGGTCATAGAAAAAATAAAATACAGCTCGTCTCCGCTAACATCTTTGTCGGCTTCAAGGTCGCTTTTGCCCGCAAAATGCCTATAAATCATTTTGTGGTTTTTATAAACAATACAATCAACACAAGGCGTGTTTTTGTCATACACCAATGTGTTTAAATAATCGGTTAAAATTGAAAAATTCATTTTATTTACCATACTCAGAAACAAGTTTTTTAGCAAGCAGTTTAAGTTGGGTGCGCTCTAACGCAGTTTTACAAACGGTGTCAACCACCAAAGCATCACTTGCAACCGGGATATAATAGCTATCCATTTTTTTGTAAAGCAGGGCGAGCTCACGCGCAAATTTGCCAACATCTTTGTCGTTATAAAGCCCGTCGTAAATTTTAACAAGCAACGTCATAAGCATAAAGGTATCAACGCCGTAAGTGAGCAGACATTTCACCTCAGACAATCTTTTAAGCAGTTTTGTTTGCTCTGCCTTTTGACGTAATTCTACGGGGTTGCTGCTATATGTTACAACATATTTAAACGGGGTATAAAGCTCGTTATCTAAAATATCGTCGGTGATTTTTAAAGCGGCAGACATTTTATCTACAATATATTTGCCCGAATCAATAATTTGTTTGTGAGATGTTAGGTGTGTATCGGCCTTAAATTCGCGGCGGGGCTTATCGGCGTGCCAGTCTATAAATTGACTTAGGATACTGTCGCCACTCCAAGAACGCCATTGCGCACAGGCGGCCGATGCGTCTTCAAGCAAATAATATATTTCTTTCATCTGCTCGGCATAGTTTTCATAATACGCTTTAAAATATGTATCTATAATTTTGTAGGTATCGGCCTGTGTATTCCAAGAAAGTTCGGCATAAAGCAGATGTGTAAGCGAACGAAGTCCCATATTCATCAGCGGAAAATGCATATATGTAATACCGCGCACACCGTATTTATAATAATGTGGAAAATCATTTTTGATGCGATTTATAAATATAAATGGCAAATCCTCAAAACGAGATACGTTGTAATATTCACCCATTACAAAAGGCATATCCTCTCGTACAGCCGACCAACCTATAAGATAATCATTATATCGCTTGTTTGTAGGGCAGCTTTCATCGGCAAAATCGTGCTCATAGCAACGGTTAATGGGATAAAACACAACACAGTCGCCGGCATCAAGCAGCACTTGCGGTATGGGGTTGCTTGGCGGCGCCATAGTGCAAGTGCCCTCGTACGCGCAAGAGATTAGTCTAACTCTGTCTTTTATATCGGTTTTGTTAAGAGCACGTCGCAGTTCGGCAATAAATGCAAGGGTGATGTCGGTGGGGTTGCCCAAGCGCTTGCAGTCTTCGCAACAGCAAACACTGCCCCATGTATCAAAGCCCCAAATATCTGCACGTTCAACAAATTTCCATTCGTTGTTAAACATTTCTATCAACTCGTATGATAAAAATTCAACCAATTCTTTATTACAAGCGCAAAACTGTGTTTTAAGGCAGTTGTCGGGGGTGACCTCCGCACCGTCGGCACGTACGCCGTACCAATCCTTATGGGCTTCAAAAATGGTTTTGCCGTCAGAGAGCATACGGTGGGGGTTTAACATCTTTTCAAAAATATGGCCGCCGGTTTTTATGATAATGCAAAGCTTTTTTTGCAAAGCATAAAATTTAGGTGAGTATGCGCCCACATTTAGGCGATTGCGTGCCATCCAAGTCCAAGTTTCGGCAGACTCTATGCTGTAGTTTTCAAAATCAAAGCCTCGACCGCAGTCATAATCGGGTTTAAAGCTAAGTGTATCAGCAGGAAATGCAAGTGTACTTAAAGATTTAGGTTCTACCGTACCGGTCATACCCGGAGAAACCCAGGCGTACCCCTGCATCTTTAAAAATTCATAACAGCCATAAAGCACACCGGAGCGGCCCACACCTTTGATTTTTATACCGGTGTTTGTGGGGGTAAGGGTATATTCTTCTGATTTTGAGGTATAATCATCTATTTGTAGTTCAATAATGTTGTCAAAATCATTGTTGTCAGAGTTATATGCACAGCTAATGCCTGATTTTTGCAAGCAGTTTTTGATTTCTGAAGCGGCAAAGCATACGGTGCATCGTGCCGCCGCAAAAAAATCCTTTGCAAAATCAATGGTGTTTTCAGAATTTGCCCAAACCTCACAATTAAGCTCGGCGCCTTTGTAGGGTACAATAATATTAACCTTCATAAATATTCTCCAACCATATTTATATAAGTTTATTTTTTAGTTAAAAGAGCGGCACATTCTGTATGTGCAGTGCGAGGAAAAAGGTCAACAGGTGTGTATTCTTTTAGTTTATATCCCAAATCGGTTAAAATTGCTGTATCACGGGCAAGCGTTGCCACGTCGCAAGATACATAAACTATGCGCTCGGGCGCAAAGTCGTGTGCCACAAGGTTAAGCAGCGCTTTGTCGCACCCTTTTCGTGGCGGGTCAAGTATTACAACATCGGTCTTGATTTTTTCTTGCTTTAATTGCTCGGCGGCGGCTGTTGCGTCGGCACATATAAAGCGTGCGTTTGTAATATTGTTTTCCTTGGCATTGATTTTGGCATCGCGTATAGCGGCATCAACTATTTCAACGCCTATAATGCTTTTGGCGCTCTTTGCCATACTAAGACTGATTGTGCCCGCACCGCAATACAGGTCCAAAATGTTTTTGTCTTGAGGCTCGGCGTATTCGGCAGCCTTTTTATAAAGGGCTTCTGCCATATCGTGATTAACCTGATAAAAAGAATGTGGTGATATGCGCACCTTTACACCGCAAAGAATGTCATATATGTATTCGCGGCCATATAGCAGTATATTTTTATCGCCCAGCACAACATTGGTTGGCTTGGTGTTTATGTTTAAAATCACGCTTTTAAGATTGTCACCTAAAGCGGCGTTTAAATCATTGACAAGTATATCGCTATGGGGTAACGAGTTGCCGTTTATAACGACACCAACCATTATCTCACCCGTCTGCTGTGCCTGTCGCAGGTAAAAATGCCGAATCAGTCCGCTGTGAGATTGTTCATTATAAACCGAAATATTATATTTTTGCACAAAAGAGGTAAATACATTGCCCGCTTTATAAAAATTTTCAGGGTGCAAAAGGCAATCACCGCAGGGGATACAGCGATGTGAGTGTTTAGAATAAAAACCTATTTCGCCGTTTTCACCCACGGGATAAAGTGCCTTGTTGCGATAGCGTTCGGGGCTTTGCGGCACAATAATAGGCTGTGGGTCGGCATCAACGCCGCCTATACGGTGCATGGTTTGCATAACTCGGTTTTGTTTAAGCTCGGCTTCGCTTTTATAATCTATATGGCGGAACACACACCCGCCGCAACGTGCAAAAGCACCGCAATCAACAGGAATGCGGTGTTTTGATGGGGTGATTATTTCTTCTGTCTTTGCAAAAGCATAGTTTTTTTTGACCTTTAAAATGCGAGCCTTTACGGTATCGCCCACAGCGGTAAGAGGCACAAAAATCGCCATACCTTCGCTCTTGCCAATGCCGCTGCCGTCGCTTGAAATATCAATAATTTGGAGCTCTATGATGTCGTTTTTATTCATCTTGACCTCTGTAATTTGTAAAGTTTTGTTCTAACGAGCCTTCATCAAACAGTGAGTAGCCCCTGCGACTGTCATAGCCGAAGGTGTCGTCAGCCTCTAACGGTATCTCGTTGATAAGAACGGTTTTATCATCAATCCAAACGGCCTGCACATTATCAATGCCGGTCTGCCAAAAAATATTATGGCTTTTGCCGCCTTTGGTTATTTCACCGCGAACGGCAACACCAACATTGTTTTTAACAAGGTATATGTTCATTATCCTTTCACCCGAGGGCGAAACTGCGGTATGGGTCAATGTGCCGACGGGTAGCTCGGCAATATCGGTAAAAAGGCTACCCTTTACGGTAAAGCCCAATTCAACGATAATAACAACCGCCGTAATAAAATATAAAAATTTAAAACCCAAATTTTTCATAAAAACACCTTATATTTCGTCGGTACTAAAGCTGGGGGTAAATTCACTGTTAAATTGGTCAACATCAAGATTATATGCCGTAATTGCAAAGCGGCAATGCACACAATATGATGCCATAAAATACGGCAGTGTAAAAATGAGCGGTGCCACAAATAAGGATAACAGTATCCACGGCGCAAAGCTAAGCAACAGCCCTGTAAAGTCACCGCCCGTGCGGCGTGAAATTATTTGTGACATATTAAGTGCTTCGGCGACATCAATTTCGTCATTGGCAACAAATATAAATACCGAAAGATAATAGCGTATCATATAAAAGCAAACCAACAATAAAGAGATAAAAACAACAAATGAGTTGAGTGCCCACAAATTTGAGGTCCATACAGGAAGCGAAAGCCCCAAAAGCTCATATAACTTTTGGTTAGACAGCAACCAAATAATAAAATACGGCAAAAAGAATATTACCGATACTGTTACAAGCTTTAAACACAGCATAAGCGTAAATTTAATGGCACGCATATAAAGCTTTTTGCTTGAAAAATATTTAAATATTATAAGCACACTATCGTTTTGCTCCCAAATCAGACGCATAAAATAGTTTAAAACACCTAAAAATAATGGTGCGATTGCAAAAATGATTAGAACAGCAGAAACTAAAAGATAGCCTAAAACGTCTGCAAAAATTGATACTAACGTGCCAATAAGTTCGGCAACAAAAAAGCCAAAAATAAGCACGCTGCAAGCGGCAACCGATTGTAAAAAGCGGGGTTTTAATGCTTTTTTTGCCGTATGCTTGATGACGGGGCTTGGTGCTAACATAATAAATCACTCCTAACGTGATAAACGATACAATTATATTATCAAAAATATTAAGTGTAAATATTACAAAACTTTTAATTTTGCATAGGCAGCCATAAGCTTTTTTGTGCCTACAGAGTCAAATGCAATTTCAAGCAGGGTATCATTGCCCATTGGTGTCATAGAAAGTATCAAGCCTTCACCAAAGGTTTTGTGCTCGACACGCTGACCTGCAGAATAAATGCCGCCAGGTGCAGCTTCGGCTTTGCGGGCAGCAGATGCCGTGCCAAAAGACAGGCTGCCGCTATAATTTTTGGACGTGGGCTTTGGATAGCCGCCACCAAAAGAGCGTTCACCGATATTGGCTTTATAACCATAAGATTTGCCAAACTCACCCACAGGTATTTTAGCGGAGATGTTACAAAATTCGTCGGGTATTTCCTTTAAAAAGCGTGAGGGCAGATTACGCCCCGTTGAGCCAAATACCATTCGTGTTACGGCGTTGGTAACGGTAAGCTCGCGCCGTGCTCTGGTGATTGCCACATACATAAGGCGGCGTTCCTCTTCGATTTCGCTTTCGCCCCCGTAAATTGATTGATTGCCGGGGAAAACGCCCTCTTCAAGGCCGACAAGATAAACCTTGTTAAACTCAAGACCCTTTGCCGAGTGTATGGTCATAAGTGTGACCTTGTCATCGCTGTCGTTTAGCGAGTCAATGTCGCTGACAAGGGCAATTTCTTCTAAAAACGCCGAAAGCGACGGCTCGTCGGATTCAAGCTCATATTGTTTTACTGTGTTAACAAATTCGTCTACGTTGGCTAGACGGTCGGCGTTTTTAGGGTCGCTGTCCGACATAAGACTTACACGGTAACCGCTTTTTTCAAGCACAAGGCTTAAAAGCTCGCTAGGCGGCAGTATGTCAACCTGTGCGGCAAGTTCCTTAATCATATTGCAAAACTCTTTGAGCTTAGCTGTTGCACGACTAAGGGGGCTAAATTGGTCAGCACTGTCAAGCGTTTCAAAAAGGCTAAGATTAAGCTGACGTGCAATATCGGTGGCGTGGTTTAGTGTGGTTTCACCGATGCCACGCTTTGGCTCGTTTATAATGCGACGAAGCCGGATATCGTCATTTAGGTTGTTTATAAGGTTTAGATACGCCAACACATCACGAATTTCTTTTCGCTCGTAAAATCGCATACCGCCGATAACGCGGTAGGATACACCGCTTCGTGCAAAAACATTTTCAATAGCCGCCGATTGTGCATTCATTCGGTAAAGCACGGCGTGGTCGCTAAAACGTGCACCCGCACGTACACTGTCGAGTATTTTATCGGTCACATAGCGTGCCTCATCACGTTCGTCTGCGGCGGTATAAAGATTTATTAGTTCGCCATCACCCTTGTCGGTCCAAAGCATTTTGCCCTTTCTACCGAGATTGTTGGCAATAACGGCATTGGCGGCATTTAAAATATTGCCCACCGAGCGATAGTTTTGCTCTAGGCGGATGGTTTTTGCATTTTCGTAATCGTCTTCAAAATTAAGTATATTTTCAATGGTAGCGCCGCGAAAACGGTATATACTTTGGTCGTCGTCACCCACAACACAGATATTGCCGTGTACTTGAGCCAAAAGTCGTACCAGCTCATACTGTGCATGGTTGGTGTCTTGGTATTCATCTACCATTATGTATTTAAATTTATTGCCGTAATACTCTAATATGTCGTCGTTTTCTTGTAGTAGTGTTACGGTGTGGTTTATCATATCGTCAAAATCCATGGCGTCTGCCGACTTTAAACGGTTTTGATAAATTTCATAAAGCTTTGCCACCGTTTGCATACGGTAATCTATTCCGGCGGTTTCCTTATATTCGGCAGGGGTTATAAGACTGTCCTTTGCCGAAGAAATATATGACAAAATAGCCCTTGGGGGCAGCATTTTTTCGTCAACGCCGTTATCCTTCATAATGGATTTTATAAGGCGTTTTTGGTCGTCGGTGTCATACACCGTAAAATGTGAGGAAAAACCGATACGGTCGGCATTCATACGCAAAATTTTGCCGCAAATGCTGTGAAAGGTGCCTGCCCAGATATCGTTTGCACGCTCGCCAAGCTTTAAGGCAATACGCTCTTTAAGCTCGTTTGCCGCCTTATTGGTAAAGGTAATGGCAAGAATTTGCCAAGGGCGAGGGGCATCGTATGAAAAAACGTTTTCGGGTATGGTGTCGGCTTTGTTTTGTAAATAGTCTTGTGCTGCGGCAATATCACTTTCGGAAAATTGGGGCACAAAATCACTGTTATAGGCGTTGCCATATTTCACAAGATTTGCAATACGGTTTACAAGCACGGTGGTTTTGCCGCTACCGGCGCCGGCAAGCACAAGCAGTGCGCCGTTTACGGTGGTAACCGCCTCGAATTGGCGGTCATTCATATTGCCGAAATCTTTTTTGATTAGTTGTTGTCTTAAATTTATAAAGTCAGGTGTCATAGTAATCCTTTATTTTTTAGTTTGCACGTAGTGAAATTGTGCGGTTTGGCGCAAAATTTCTGCATGAGAATCGGTGTGGGCTACCATAACTATGGGCTTGGTAAGGTCAAGACTGAACACACCCATAATTGATTTTGCGTTAACTACATATTTGCCCGAAAGCAGCTCAATGTCATAGTCCTTTTCGTTTGCAATATCCACAAATTTTTTGACCGCCTCAAAATCCTTTAAAATTATGGTTTTTTCTAACATTTTAAACACTCCTCAAATTATATATAGACCTGAATCCAACAGGACAAATTCGCATTTTTCTGATTTGATATAAGAATGAACGCTCTCTTCAAATCCGTAGTAATCCTCGGTGGCGTAGCTTTCAAGATTTATTTTGACAATTTTGTTAGAGCCACTGTTGCAAACATAGGCGTTTTCGCCGTCAATAAAAATATCCTCGGGGCAGTCAAAGGGTGATGCCTTACCCCCTATACGAAGCTCGGCACGCATTGTGTTTATATTAAAGCGGATTAAAACATTGTTTTCTTTAAAGCAAGCCCAAATATTGTTTTTATAATAAGCAATGGCGGACGGCACGGATTCACGGTACTTTAGCTCGCCGCCGATATTTATCATACCGTCGGGGTCGATAACAAAGACCTGTCCGTTATCGTTTACCAAAAACAGTCTGCCGTTGGGCAACATTATTGCCTTTTCGGTAACAAAATTGCTGCAAACATCAAGTGCTACGGTATAGTTACTGCCAAATTTTATATTCCAATAAATGGTTTCGCTAACGTCGGTAAGACTGGTGTTTTCAAGCGAAAACATTTTATACCAAACCACATCGCCTTGGTCGATAATCGCCTTTTGGTAAGGAAACAATATACCATCGGTTTTGGGTAGCATTTCATAAATTTTGCCGTCAAATATTTTTTTCAAAACAAAACAGTCCTTTATTTGATGTATTTTAACTTTAGTGTGCCGCTTTCAAGCATACTTTGTGCGGCAAGCAGAACTCCGGTTTTTGCCGAGTGATAGTTAAGTCCGCCCTGCATCCAAGCCGCAAACGGCTCGCGTAGCGGTGCGTCGGCAGAAAGCTCGATTGATGAGCCTAATGTAAAGGCGCCTGCCGCCATAATAACGGGGTCGTCATAACCGGGCATTGGGGACGGCTCGGGGCGAACAAACGAATCGACCGGTGCGCCCGATTGCATACCGCGGCAAAAGGCTATTAAAGCCTCGGGGGTTTTTAAAATTACGCTCTGTATAATATCACCGCGTTTTTCGTTATATGTAGGGGATACCTCATAACCAAAAGACTGTAGCAGTGCCGCCGAAAACACGGCCGTTTTAAGTGCTTCGCCCACAACATGGGGAGCCGCAAAAAGCCCCATATAAAGCTCGCGGTTGTGACCTAATGTAGCACCCACCTCGCGACCTACGCCGGGGGCGGTCATACGACCGGCACACAGCTCGACATACTTGTGTTTACCTGCTATGTATCCGCCGCTGGGGGCTATGCCGCCACCCGCATTTTTGATAAGCGAGCCTACGATAATGTCGGCACCAACCTGTGTGGGCTCTTTTGCTTCAACAAATTCGCCATAGCAGTTGTCCACCATTATCACCGTTTCGGGGGATACCTCTTTTACAGCAGTGCAAAGCTGCTCGATTTTATCTATGGTAAGCGAGGGTCGCAGACTGTATCCGCGAGAGCGTTGTATGTATGCCATTTTGTAGTCACCCCAAGCAAGCTCAGAGCGAATGGCGTTAATATCGGGCGTGCCGTCGGGCAGTAGGTCTACCTGATGATACTCAACACCAAAGTCGGCAAGTGAGCCGTCGGTGTGTCCCTCAAAGCCGAATACACCTATTATGGTGTCATAAGGGCGGCCTGTAAGCACAAGCACCTTATCGCCCGGTCGCAAAATGCCAAACAGTGCCACCGTCAGCGTGTGTGTGCCCGATGCGAACGAATGACGAATAATTGCATCCTCGGCACCCATACAGTCAGCTACTATTTGGTCAAGGGTATCACGGCCAACATCACCGTAGCCGTAACCTGTAGAAACACCCAAATGCATCTCGCTGACACGGTTTTTAATAAAGGCGTTTAGCACCTTGGTTTGGTTGTATTCGGTTATTTCGTCGATTAACTTAAAGCGTTCAGCGGCCTTTTTTTCGGCAGCGTCGCTGTATTTTTTTAAGGTTTCATCAAATTTAAAAAAATTCAAGCTTTTTTCCTCCAATAGCCTGCATAATAGCTATGATAAAAGTGGTTTTTAATATAAAAGGGTTTAATGTCTTGTTCGCAAACGGCAATGGCAGTTTGCACATTAAAGTTTGATAACAGGGCGTTTAACGCCACGCTGCCCATACCTTTTTTGTGTGATGCTATGCCGTTAATAAGCGCAGAATACGGGTCAAATACGGCAATGGCAGCACAGGTGTTTTTGTGTGCAAAATATTTTAAACCTCCGTGATTTAATCTGTGACAAAAATCTACTGCAAAATGCTCAAAAACGGGAAGTGTAAGCCCGTCAACATCAAGGAGCTTATAAATTTGGTCGCTTGTTAAGCGGTCGGATTTTAAATCACTTTTAAATCTGTGTTCACTTTTCATAACGCAAACCCTGTGAAAACCGTCACCAAAAAGAGCTGTGAGAGTGTCGGCATCTGAAAAAACCGACGACGGTGAAATAATATTTATAAATTCGCGAAGCTCGTCTATATCGGCTGAACGGTTGTATATGGTCATATTGCCGTCAAGCATAGAAATTATGGCATCGCCGCCGTTTTGTTGCCAAAAAAGGGCGATATCGCTGTAGAGAGCATACAGGCAGTTGATTTTAACCGCCTCGGCAAGGCATAGCGGAATAGGCTTTAAATCTTTTGTAAGATTAATCATAGCCTGTCGCTCGCGATTTTGTTTATCATATATTCGCAAAGCTTGTATACTGCATCAATATCGCGAAAATCAGCAACCGACCCTGCGGTGTGAATATAGCGGCAGGGTACAGACAATGCCAAAGTGCGCACGCCGCCGCGGCTTAGGTGTATAGCGCCTGCATTGTTGCCGCCGGCAACAGCACATTTGCTTTGTGAGGATATGCCGCTTGAAAGCGCCGCATTATAATACTCGCGGTCATAGGCGGTGGCACCGTCCATAAACGATACAACAGCACCAAGCCCCTGACGGCATACTTGATTTTCATTTGCAACCCCCGCAATATCGGCGGCGGTTGTGCCGTCAATTACTATAGCGGCATCGGGGTCAACGCTGTATGCTGCAACGCGAGCGCCACGAAGCCCTATTTCTTCCCCTGTTGAAAAGCTTGCATAAAAATCATATTCGGCTTGCTTTTGCAAAAGCTTAATTAAAATTGCACAGCCCACACGGTCGTCAAGTGCTTTTGTAAGAATTTTGTTGCCGATTACAGTAAAATCACTGCACATAACAGCACGGTCACCTTCACGGACAAGGGTGCGTGCTTGTGTGTCGTCCTTTGCGCCAATGTCTATATAAAGGTTATCGGCATTGGGCAATTTTTTGCGTTCGTCACCGCCCGTTAGGTGTATAGGCTTGCCGCCTATTACGCCCACGGTTTTGCCGTTTATCAGCACACGGTGAAAAAGCAATGCCGCAGTATCAACACCGCCCACGGTTTTAAAACGTAAAAATCCGTTTTGGTCGATTGACGTAATAATGAGACCAACCTCGTCAAGATGCGCATCAATAAGTGTTTTTTTGGAGGGTGTTTTTTTGCCCTTTTTAAAGGCGATAATATTGCCTAAATTATCAATACGATATTCACAGCAATCCTTTATTTGTGAAATTACAAACTTGCGTACAGCACCTTCGTCGCCCGAGGTGCCGTCAAGGGTGCATAATTGCCTGAGCAGTTCTATCACAGCAAAGCACCCCCTAAAACATATTGCTCTAACAAATCGCAAACCGAGATAAGGTCGTCTATGCAAACGGTTTCAACATCGGTATGCATATTGCGAAGCGGAATGGATATAAGACCTGTTTTGACGCCGCTTTTTGAAATGCTTATGACATCGCTGTTGGTGCCGGTTGCACCACCCATAACCTCAAGCTGATAGGGGATATTGTTTTCTTTTGCAATATCCGCCAATTTGTTTGAAAGCTCTTTATCAAGAACAGGAGATATACCAATCATACCGCCACCCGACAGCCTACCGCAATCCTTTGCGGCAATATCGGGGCCGTCGGCAAACGAAACGTCAAGCACCAAAGCCTCATCGGTACAAGCAGAAAAGGCAGCGGTTTTAGCACCGCGGTGACCTAACTCTTCCTCATTGGTAAGCGCAAAAACCACGTTAAAGGGCAGTTCTTTACCCGAAAGCCTTTTTGCCGTTTCTAAAAGGCAGGCAACACCTGCACGGTTGTCAAGCGATTTGCCGGTAACTTGGTTGTTTAGCATCGGCACCGCCTCTTGCTTAAAGCTTACAAAGTCACCAACCGAGATAATATCACGGGCGGTATCGCCTAAAAGGCTGTCGATTTTAAGTGTAGAAATATCGTCGTATTTTTGCTCGCCTTTTGCAAGGTGAGGGGGTGTCGCACAAAACACTCCGGTTACCTCACGCTTGCCGTGAATGGTTACCACGCGTGCGGGTAGTGCTCGCAAATCAATGCCGCCGCAGTTTTTTACAGTCAAAAAACCGTCGCTGTCTATGTCGGTTACAATAAAACCAACCTCGTCAATGTGCGCTTCAAGCAACAGGGTGTAATCACCCATACCTTCAAGCCTGCCGATAATGTTAAGACCGTTTTTTGTAGCGGTGGTATATTTTGAAATAATGTCAAATGCTATGTTGGCAGCATGGTATATATTGCCTAACCCCACAGCATTTGAAAGAGATAAAAGATTATCTTTAATGTTCATTACAGTTCGTTCACCAGTTGTTTAAAATGATTGCCGCGTGTTACAAAGTTGGGGTATTTATCAAAGCTTGCACAGGCGGGGCTGAGGGTTACAATATCACCCGAAACGGCAGTTTTGTGTGCCTTGTCTACCGCCTCGGCAATATCGGCTACCCTGACAATTTCGGGCGAGCCTTTATAGCTCTCGTAATTTTTAAGGCAGTTTTCTATCTTGTCGGCAGTATCACCGCAAAGGTAAAGGGTTTTAACCTTTTCTACCAAATAGGGCATAAGCGGCTCAAAGGGTATATGCTTATCATAACCGCCCGCAATCAAAATAACCTTGCGGTCAAACGCCTTAAGACCGGCAATGGTGCGGGTTGGACTTGAAGCGATTGAATCGTTATAATATTTAACACCGTCAAGTTCGCGTACAAACTCTATACGGTGCTCAACACCGCCAAATTCATGTGCCACCTTTTTAATGCTGTCAACGCCAACATAACCCCAAACGGCAGTAATTGCCGAAAGGTAGTTTTCTACATTGTGGTCACCAAGAACTGCAATCTCATCACGCTCAATAATCGGCACATCTATGCCGCGATACGCCATATGAAGTGTGCCGTCGTCAGCTAACCATGCGCCATTGTTAAGGCGGCGGGTCATACTAAAGCCAAGGCTTTGACCGCGTACATCCTTGCGGAAGCCTTCGGTGATATCGTTATCACGGTTAAGCACCGTGCGAGAAAATGCATTTTGATGCATTAAAATGTTTTTCTTAGCCTCAACATATTCGTCCATATCCTTATGCACGTCAAGGTGGTTAGGTGCCACATTTGTAACAACCGCAACATCAGGGCTTTTGCGCATAGAGATAAGCTGAAAAGACGAAAGCTCCGCCACAACAAAATCGTCAGAGGTTATGTTTTCAATCTCGGGAAGCAGAGGTGTGCCTATGTTGCCGCCGACGAATACACGCTTGCCCTCGGCCTCTAACATTTTGGCAATTAGTGTGGTGGTTGTGGTTTTGCCGTCAGAGCCGGTAACCGCAAATATGGTTGCGGGGCAAAGGTCAAAAAAGACCTCCATTTCACTGGTTATGGCAATGCCACGCTTACGGGCACGCTCAAGCTCGGGCAGGTGAAAATTCATACCCGGTGTACGGAAGATAATGTCAACCTCTAAATTGTCAAGGTAGCCTTCGCCCAGTTTTAGCTCGGCACCTGCCTTTTCAAGCTGTTCGGCAATGGCGCCTATTTGGTCGCGAGAGCGACGGTCACAGGCTATAACGCGTGCGCCCTGCTCTAAAAAGCGAAGAATCAGCGGTGTGTTGCTGACACCAATGCCGCACATAGCGATTTTTTTGCCCTTTAATTGACTAAAAAACTGTTTAAAATCCATAAAGCGTTCCTCCAAACTATTCATCAAGCTTAAGCACTGCCATAAAGGCGTCCTTTGGCACCTCTACAGAGCCGAGCTTGCGCATTTTCTTTTTACCCTCTTTTTGTTTTTCAAGCAGCTTCTTTTTACGGGTGATGTCGCCACCATAGCATTTAGCAAGCACGTCTTTTCTCATAGCTTTTACCGTTTCACGTGCAATTATTTTACCGCCAACAGCCACCTGAACAGGCACCTCGAAAAGCTGCCTTGGTATATATTCCTTTAACTTTTCGGCAATACGGCGTGCACGTGTGTAAGAGTTTGAGGTGTGCACAATAAATGAGAGTGCATCAACTGTATCACCTGCAAGCATAACATCAAGCTTAACAAGGTTGGATTTTTGATAGCCTGCCGGCTCATAATCATAGCTGGCATAACCTTTGGTGCGAGATTTAAGTGCATCAAAAAAGTCATAAACTATCTCACCCATAGGCAACACGTAGTGAATATCCACGCGGTCACCCATATATTTCATATCTTTGTAGTCGCCGCGGCGGTCCTCACAAAGCTGCATTATTGTGCCAACATAGTCGCTTGGTGCATAAATGTGCACATTTGCAACCGGTTCAAGCGCCTCGGCAATGGTGGCAGGGTCGGGATAGTTTGTGGGGTTGTCAACAAATATTCTTTCGCCGCTTGTCAGCACAAATTCGTACTGTACACTTGGTGCTGTGGTGATTATGTCAAGGTTATATTCACGCTCAAGTCGCTCTTCAAGTATCTCCATATGAAGAAGACCTAAAAATCCGCATCTAAAGCCAAAGCCTAACGCCTGCGAGGTTTCGGGCTCAAACAACAGCGATGCATCATTTAGCTGCAGCTTTTCGAGTGCCTCGCGAAGGTCAGGGTATTTTGCGCCGTCGGCAGGGTATATACCGCAGAACACCACCGGCTTTGCCGCACGGTAACCGGGTAGAGCCTCCTCGGCGGGAGCCTCTGCCAAAGTAATGGTATCACCAACACGTGCCTCACTAACCGTTTTAATTGATGCCGAAAGGTAGCCTACCTCGCCCGCTTCAAGGGTATCACAGGTTTCATAAGCTGTAGCACGCTTGCGACCAAGCTCTACAATATCAAACTCGGCACCCGTTGCCATCATTTTTATGCGGTCACCGGTATTTATGCTGCCCGATACTACACGAAAATAAACAATAACACCCTTATATGGGTCGTAATAAGAGTCGAATATCAACGCTTTAAGCGGTGCACTTCTATCGGCAGTCGGGGCGGGCACATCACGCACAATCAGCTCTAAAACCTCTTCTACGTTAATGCCGGTCTTTGCCGAAATAAGCGGTGCCTCGTCGGCAGGTATGCCTATAATATCCTCAATCTCTGCCTTTATGCGGTCAGGCTCGGCAGAGGGCAGGTCGATTTTATTAATAACCGGCAAAATTTCAAGACCGTGGTCAACCGCCAAATAGGTGTTAGCAAGGGTTTGAGCCTCAATGCCCTGCGAAGCGTCTACCACAAGTATTGCTCCCTCGCAAGCAGCAAGCGAACGGGATACCTCATAATTAAAGTCAACGTGTCCCGGTGTGTCGATAAGATTAAGCTCATATTGCTTGCCGTCGGCGGCGGTATAATAAAGTGTTACAGCGTGAGCCTTTATGGTGATGCCGCGTTCACGCTCAAGGTCCATACTGTCAAGTATTTGCTCCTCCATATCGCGCTCAGCTACCGATTGCGTAAGCTCAAGCAGTCGGTCAGCAAGGGTTGACTTGCCGTGGTCGATATGTGCCACGATACAAAAGTTTCTAATGTTTTCCAAAGGAAACGACAAGGTACATTTCTCCTTATATTTATAATTATACATATAATAACATAAGTGGAGTTGTAATACAAGATTTTTTAGGACAAATTAATATGTAAGTTTAGAAAAGAAAACCTCCACAGTTTTACCCGTGGAGGCTGTTGTTTATTTATTAAATGTACATCGGTCTCACCGTTTTTATTTTGTTTTTTAAAATAAAACTAATTAAACCTTTGGACTCATTCCTTTATTAATTTATAGTTTTGAGTTAACAATTAACTAAACTTTCGGACTCACGCCTTTACGTTTTATAGTTTTTAAGTTTTAAGCTAACTAGTACATGGGACTCACGCCTTTCAATTTATTTTAGTGAAATTGCAGGTGGATTATCTCTCATGGCACTCGCCGCTCCTTTCTTTTCTTTCTGTCTACACTATACAGCATAATCAACAATTTGTCAACAAAAAGTTAAAAACTTTTGTTAAATTTGTATAAACGATTAAAAAGACAAGCTGTTTTTTGTGCATTTTAACAAAAGAAAAACTATTCTATTGACTGAAAGTGCAATTTAGGGTAAAATAAATATTACAGCAAATCACATTTTGGAGGACAAAATAATGAGTGACAACATCAAAAACGAAGAATATAACCCCGATTTAATCACCCTTACCGATGATGAGGGTAGAGAATATAACTTTGAGGTTTTAGATGCTATTGAGACCGACACCGAAAGATATTTAGCGTTATTACCCCAATACAGCGACCCACAGGCTATGCTTGACGATTCGGGTGAGCTGGTTATTGTTAAGGTTAAGGAAGAAAACGGTGAAGAATATTTTTGCGAAATTGAAGACGATGACGAATATGAAACGGTTGCCGATGCTTTTGTTGACCGTTTAGAAGATTTTTTTGAAATAGACGAAAAATAATTTAGACTGTAGAGGAAGATGTCGGCAAAGCCGACTTTAACATAAATGTGCCGCAGGCACACCTTTGTCTAACATCTACAATCTAATATCTAACATCTAAATTCTCTGCCTTGTGCGTGGACCGAGCTTATATAACCCTACAAGATAATAAAAAGGGATTTCTGCTCAGGCGGCGGGATTGCAGACCTCCCGCGGCGGTGCCGAGTTCGGAAGAAGGGAGCGCGAAACCGCTTGGCGAAAACCCACCTGAACTTAAAGTCAGGTTATCATCAAGCCGATACGGCAAGGCGGAGCATTAATTTTTTGACAAAAAATTCTTGACTTATTTTAAAAAAGTAATATAATAGTTATTGCTCAAACGAGCAAACAAACTTAATATTGGGGAATTGTGTAACGGTAGCACGACAGACTCTGACTCTGTTTGTTGGGGTTCGAATCCCTATTCCCCAGCCAAAGCCTCAAGGACGATAGTTCTTGAGGCTTACTTATTACCTTTTCACTCTTCACTTTTCACTAAAAAGTCCTTTCGGCTTGAAGTAATAAGTAATAGTGAATAGTGAATAAGTTTTTGAACCTGTATAATAAAAATGGACACTTGAAGTTAATAAAAAAATATGGTACAA
>JAUNAM010000078.1 GCA_030527615.1 Clostridia bacterium | reverse complement strand
TGGCTGGGGTGGCAGGATTCGAACCTACGAATGCAGCAGTCAAAGTGCTGTGTCTTACCGCTTGACGACACCCCAATATTAAATTAAAAAAACCTCAGTAGCGTTAACAGCTACTGAGGCTGCTGTGGGGTGGTAGATGGGATTCGAACCCACGGTCTCCAGTGCCACAAACTGGCGCTTTAACCAACTAAGCTACAACCACCGTAACGCAAATGCTATTATACCATATTAAACCGATTTGTCAAGCAATTTTTTATGTTTTTTATAAAAAAAGAAAACTAAAAATTATAGTGTATTACAGTATTGTTTTATGCTTAATATTTTTCAATAAAGCTGTGCTTCTCCCCGCTGTCACTATCACGCCAGCCCGGCATTGTAGCCATATTAACGTTGTGAAGACTGCGAAAAATATTATCATCAGCTTCAGGATTTGTTTCACGCAGTTTTTTTACCAATGATTTCATTTCTTGTCTTTTTGACAGCATTTCATCCTCGGCACTATCGGCGGTAAATTTGCAAGCACACCGTAAAAAATGCAAATCGTTATAGTTTGCCCAGGAAATTATGTCGCGCTCTTTAACTTTATATAAAGGTCGTATAAGTTCCATACCCTCAAAATTAGTGCTGTGCAATTTTGGAAGCATTGTTTTTATTTCAGAAGAATACAGCATACTCATAAGCAGAGTCTCTATAGCGTCGTCTAAATGGTGCCCTAAAGCGATTTTATTGCAGCCTAACGACTTTGCCTTGGCATAAAGCGCACCACGGCGCATACGGGCACACAGATAACACGGTGAGCCGCCTGCATTATATGCAACATCAAAAATGTCGCTTGCAAATATTTCAGCATCAATACCAAGTGTTTTAAGATTATTTTCAATAAGCTCTCGGTTGGGTGTAGCGTAACCGGGGTCCATTACAATGTATTTGACATCAAATGGTATAGCACTATGACGATGCAATAGTTCTATACATTTTGCTAATATCATAGAATCTTTACCGCCTGAAATACACACGGCAATTTTATCGTTTTCTTTAATAAGTTCATACTCTTGTACCGAACCAATAAAACCATTCCAGATGGTTTTGCGATATTTTTTAATAATACTGCGCTCAATCTGTTGTATATTATCAAGTGAACGTGCCAAAAAATCACCTACAAAAAAGTCGTTACCCATATTATACAGGTAACGACCTTTAATTTCAACAAAATTTATACAGACTTTTTATTTGTAATTAACTTTATAACAATTAGTGTAGCAATCATTAAAACAATTGAAATCGGTAATGTAATTAACCAATTTGGAATAAAGCCTGAAATTATATAAGCAACAAACGAAACAACCGCCACTGTAATGGCATAAGGTAATTGTGTAGATACATGGTTGATGTGGTTGCACTGTGCACCTGCTGACGCCATAATTGTAGTATCGGAGATTGGTGAGCAGTGGTCACCGCAAACCGCACCCGCAAGGCAAGCCGACATTGCAACAACACCCATTTCATCACCAATTGGGAATATTGCAGTAACAATTGGAATAAGTATACCAAAAGTACCCCAAGATGTACCGGTTGCAAATGCAATAAGACAAGCAACTACAAATATAATTGCGGGTAGAAATTTATCAAATGAACCGGCATTTGCCAATGCAGTTTCAACAAATGCACTTGACTCAAGAAGACCTGTAGTATTTTTAAGTGCAGTTGCCATTGTTAAAATTAAAATTGCAGGAACCATTGCTATAAAGCCTTTAGGAATGCAAGCCATAGCATCTTTTACAGTGATTAGCTTACGTGCAACAAAATAGATAATTATAGCCACTAAAGCAATAAAACCGCCCCAAGGCAAACCAACAGTAGCATCAGTGTTGGAAAAAGCATCAACAAAACCGAGTGAAGCATCATAATCCTTGTAATTAAACACCCACTCTTCACCCATACATCTACCTACATAGAACAATGAGAACACACAAGTACCGATTAAGAAAACGATAGGAAGAATAAGGTCTATTACCCTACCCTTATCGGTAGCAGGAATTTCTTCAGCTTCGCTGATATCCTCTTTGCCGCTTGTGAAAAGATCGCCATTTTCAGCATTTAACTCATGAAGCTTCATTGAACCATAATCAAAATTCATAACACCGATTGCGATTATAAAAACAAATGTAAGTAAAGAATAAAAATTATAAGGAATAGCTTTACAGAAAAGCGAAATACCCTGTCCATCAGGTGCATACCCCGATACTGCGGCTGCCCAAGAAGAAATAGGAGCAATCATACAAACAGGTGCAGCCGTTGCATCGATAATGTACGCAAGTTTAGAACGCGAAATTTTAGCCTTATCGCAAACAGGACGCATCACAGCACCAACAGTAAGACAGTTAAAATAATCGTCAATAAAAATAAGCACACCGAAAATAAAGGTTGCCATCATTGCACCAAGTTTACCCTTAACATTTTTAGCAGCCCAACGACCAAACGCTTGTGAACCACCTGTTCGGTTAAGAAGAGCTACAATAACACCGAGTTGTACCAAGAATATAAAAATGCCGGCACTGCCCGATACAGCAGAAATAAAGCCGTCATTGGTAACAACACCAACGGTATGTATCGGATTAAAGTTGGTTGCTAAAAGACCGCCGGTTATAACACCGATAAACAAAGAAGAATAAACCTCTTTTGTAATAAGTGCCAAACATATAGCAACTACCGGTGGAAACAGTGACCATAGCGTACCTGTTGAATTAACCGGTAAACCACCTGTTAAAAAACAAACCACTACAAACGCTACCGCAAATGCAACAATAAGCAGTTTTGGAATTAATTTTTTTGCTGTCATAATTTATCACCAATTTTCATAATATTATTCAAATATTAACATATAATTCACAAACTGTCAATGTTTTTAAGGATTACACTGCTTGCAAGGTGTAAACCCTTCTTTAATCAATTCTTCTACTGTTTTATCAACCGTTTTTTTATTTTTATCATCAATTGCTGCCACAGAAGAGCAGTCAACCGTATGTATTTTTTTGCTATTAGTATTTAGTACATAACTCATATCTTTAAAATTCTTTGGTTTATCACCGTAATAGCTGTAACCGGTTAAATAATCTATTGTTATATCCGGATGGACATTATAGACATACACATTAAAACAAATTTCTTTACCGTTATCTTCTACCGATTTTGCTTCCATTAAAACACCGGAAGCCAATAAATTTTTTCCTTTAAAAATTGGTGTAACGCGATACAAAACATGATTTTCAGTTTCCTTTACATACTCGGCAATCAAATCTTCAAAAGGCAGCATACCTTCATTATTAAAATATCTTGTACCTGTAATTAAATTTTGCGGGTTAGCATTTTCGCCTGTCAGCTGATAACCGATTAAGTGACATCTATTATAAAGATATTTACCATCAACAATATCATATTTTACCGTATGCCATCCTGTGGGTCTTATCATACCTATGTTGCCGCGTTCTTTAGTGGGCATAATATCAACACCCACACATGCCATTGCAGTGCCACACCTACCCAGAGAATCAAGTTCTGAATATTTTTCAAACGATTTTTTAACCAAATCCCTATCGGTAAAAAAGGGTTTATTATCATTTATAATCACAAATGGATCGTTCTTGTATTCAGGTATATTTTCAATTGAACTGTATGATTTTTGTGAGTACAGGGCAAATAATTCATTTTGCTTTGTTAGCTTGCCGAATTTAATAAATTGACTGCATATAAGCAGCAGTAATACAGATAATATTATCGAAATTATTTTAAATATCTTTTTCAAAATAACACATCCTTATAAGATTATAGATATATGATACACTATTTTGGCAATATATGAAAGAAAAATTTTAACCCCAAGCCGAATGCTTGAGGTTAAATAAAATTATTTTAGCTTGCTTTAAGGTTAAGACGAATTTTATCACTTATCATTGCGATAAATTCTGAATTGGTTGGCTTACCGCGATTGTTTTGAACAGTATACCCAAAATATGCATTTAATGTATCAAGATCACCGCGATCCCAAGCTACTTCAATCGCATGTCTTATTGCACGTTCAACACGAGAGGAAGTGGTATTATGCCGTTTTGCAACTGTCGGATATAATATTTTTGTTACCGAACTTATCATCTCGGCATCCTTTACAGACATTATTATCGCATCACGCAAATAATGATACCCCTTAATGTGTGCAGGCACTCCGATTTGATGAATAATATCTGTTATAAGTATTTCAAGTTGTATATCAGTTGTGACGCTGCTTTTCTTTATTAATAATGGCTTTTGTTCGTTTTTCCATCCTGAAAGACTTATTATTCTCTGCGCCATTGTGTTATAATCAATGGGTTTTAGAAAATAATACGATGCACCTGCCTCTAACGTTTCCTTTTCTAACTTTTGATTATCGAAATTTGACATAGCAATAACAATAGGCTTGTCTTTTACGTCTTTTTCGTTTATAATATTCAATACACCTATTATGTCAAGATTAGGCATAAAAACATCAGCAATTATAATGTCAATCCGCTGTTTTTCAATTTCACAAAGCAACGTTGCACCGTCTTTTTCGCATAAAACGACATTCATACCATAGCTTTTAAAAATTTTGGCACAGTTTTGTCCAAAATCTGCAGAATTGTCAGCAATCAATACTTTAATTTGCTTTTCCATTTTTTGCACCTCCTTTCATAACTTTGCTTCAAAATATTACCATTATTTTTCTGCAAAATTAACACTATTTTGTCGTATGTTATTTATATTTTCATCGCAATTTTACCATTTAAAATATTTAATTTTACAAAAATTTACAACTTATTATAAAAAAATGAATTTTTCTAAAAATAAATATAAGAAATTAAC
>JAUNAM010000077.1:3982-4995 GCA_030527615.1 Clostridia bacterium | reverse complement strand
TTGCGAAAACCAATTATTAAATTGAAAATCCAAAATATCTAAATTGTTCGGCTTTCCCAAAACAAAAATCCTGTCGAAAGATAGGATTTTTGTTTTGTACTATTCATTATTAATTATTCAATATTCATCATTCATTAAGACAGGATTTTTGTAATGAATAATGAAGTCGCCTGCGGCTGATGAATAATGAATAATTGTCGGTAGGTTTTCTTGCGAAAACCAATTATTAAATTGAAAATCCAAAATATCTAAATTGTTCGGCTTTTCCAGAAAAACACCAAGTCAAAGACCTGGTGTTTTTCAGTTTTATTCGCTTGACAGACGAGTTGTATTTGGCTTTTTTAATTATGATTTGACAAGCTATCTGTTATGTGATAAAATAACTATACTTAAATATTAAACGAAAAGAGGCAAAAGTTATGGAAACAACATTAGTTATCATGGCTGCAGGTATCGGTTCTCGTTTTGGCGGCGGAATCAAGCAGCTTGCACCCTTAGGCCCTAACGGTGAAATCATTATGGATTACTCTATTCACGATGCTTTGGAAGCCGGCTTTAACAAGGTTGTATTTATTATAAGACGTGATTTGGAAAAAGATTTTCGTGAAATTATCGGCAACAGAATCGAGAAAATTTGCCCTGTTGCTTATGCTTTCCAGGAATCCGACAATCTTCCTGGCGGTTTTAAAACACCCGCTGAGCGTAAAAAACCTTGGGGTACAGGTCATGCAATTTTGAGCTGTAAAGGAATTGTTGACACACCTTTTGTTGTTATTAATGCAGACGATTATTACGGAAAAGAAGCTTTTGTTAAAGTTCACGATTACCTTGTTTCTGACGAAGCTAAGGAAAACCCGTTTAACTTCTGTATGGCAGGCTTTATTCTTAAAAATACACTAAGTGACAACGGCGGCGTTACACGCGGCATTTGCAAAGTTGATGAAGCAGGAATGTTGGTCGACGTTGTTGAAACAGGCGATATTACAAAAATCCCAGGCGGCGCAGCTGTTCCC
>JAUNAM010000077.1:0-3972 GCA_030527615.1 Clostridia bacterium | reverse complement strand
AACTTCTGGGGGTTGACACCTGCGTTTATTGACGGTTTGGAAGAAGACTTTACCAAGTTTTTATCAACCGTTAAAGAAGGCGATATTAAGTGTGAATACTTACTTCCATCAATTATTGACGATTTGATAAAGGCTAAAAAAGCTACCGTTAAAGTTTTAGAAACAAAAGACAAGTGGTTCGGCGTTACATATAAAGAAGACGCACCCGTTGTTATTGAATCAATCAAAAAGCTTATTGCTGACGGATTATATCCCGAAAAATTGATGTAATAAATAAAGGCTGTGGAACTTTAATTCCACAGCTTTTTTATTTTGTCAGTTCTAAAAGAATTTTTGCTGCATTTTCACGTTTTTTCAAAAGCGTTTCGTCTGCATTTTCGGGTACAAACATAATTCCTGCGTAAACATTATCTGTTTTAAACTCAGCATTTTTTAAAAAAGAGCTTTTTCTCAGCCTTATTGCAACGGGCTTTTCATTTCTGTATATCACATTTTCTTTGTTAAACTTTGCAACGTCAATATACTTGCTTAAATCCTCATAATAGTCTTTCTGGCTAAAACGCTCAAAATTATATTCGTCAAGCAGTATTAAATCAGATATTGAGTTAGATATACTGTTTTGGAATTTTGTAATATCCAAAGCATCGTTTTCGCTATCACCTTTAGCTGTTATATAAAGTTCTTTTTTTGCAATGTTTATCTCTCCGTTTTGGTCTGCGTCTTGTAAAAGGTCTAAAAACTCGCTTTTAAAATCCACTTCTTTATCTGTGATAAACACTGAGTACACCGATAAAATTTCAACATCGCTCGGTTCTTTTTTTTCAATACCCGACGAGATAAATGTGTATAAAGAAAGCACTACAACTATTATGATAATAGTCTGCCATTTATAGTAATACCAAAAATTTTCAATTTTTTTTAAAATTCCGCTGTTTGCATTTTTCATAACACTTTCGCCTTTCGCTTGATAAAACAATTTTAACACATTAAAAAAACAACGTCAAGACGATAACAAAATATTTACATTTCTTCTGTGTTTTCAGGCTTTAATTTTTCCTTTAATTGTTCTTTTTCTTTAAGCGCCTTCCCTAAGTCCGTAAGTGCCGAAAACGGTGCAAACTGCTTTGCCCGTTCTTCAATCGGCATTTTTATTCTTTCATTCACCGCTTTTGTGCCCCCCTATCTGACGGTTTCTTTCCATTGTGGTTGCGTTTTCTTCTAAGTTCATACCCTTGATTGCCGCATTTTTGCCAAACTTGTGTTTTATTTTTATCATTGTGCTTTGAAGCTCTTTATTTTTTCCGATTGTGTCGGCGCTGTCAAAAAGGCTTATCTGTCTTCCGTTTTCGTGCACAACGTTGTTAAACGTGATAGTTATTCTGCGAACAGGTGTTTCCTTGTTTACAATATTTTTGTAAAGCTTTGATATTTCCTTTCTCAAGACATCGTTCGAATTTGTTTCCGACGCAAGCGAAAAAGTTCCCTTTGCCGACGGTTTTTCTGCCTGATTTGAGTAGCCGACAACAAGCGTTACCGATTTTGTAACAAGCTCTTTTTCAACCAAATCAAGACACAAAAGGTCGGTCATTTCCTTAACAATAAGCTCAGCATCGCTGAAATTGTAATCGTGCATTAAAACCTGCCCACGAGACAGACAATTTGTTTTTGACTTATAATTTTTTATGTCCTTTATAGTAACAGGCTCAATCCCGTTTGCGTGGTCTATTAAAAGCTCGGCGTCTATACCGAATTTTTTATAAAGCGCATCTTCATTCGCCCGTGCAATGTCTCCCATTGTGTAAATCCCGAGCGTTTCCAGGCGTTTTTTTGTGCCAACGCCTACACGCCAAAAATCCGTTAACGGTTTGTGGTTCCATAGCGTTTTTTTGTAAAGTTCTTCGTCTAAATAACCGATAAAATCTTTAGAATGTTTTGCTGTTATATCGAGCGCAATTTTTGCCAGGTATAAATTTGTGCCAATACCGCACGCCGCCCGTATTCCGAGCGAATTAAAAACATCGTCCATCAGCATTATCGCCATTTCCTTGGGCGTTTTTTTATAAAGCGCAAGGTAATTTGTTACATCTATGAACACTTCGTCAATCGAGTAAACGTGCATATCGTCTTTTGAAATATATTTCAGGTAAATTGCATAGATTTCTGCTGCATACTCAATATAAAGCTTCATTCTGGGCGGAGCTACGATAAACTTCACATCCTTGGGAATCTCAAACATTCTGCAACGGTTTTTTATGCCTTGCGCCTTCATAGCAGGAGTGATTGCCAGACAAATCGTTTTGTCGCTCCTGTCGGGGTCGGCAACAACCAAATTTTCTTTCATAGGGTCAAGACCACGCTCCACACATTCAACAGATGCAAAAAATGATTTCAAGGAAAGCCGAAATCGGCTTTCTTTAAATAATGCCGAATTATAAGTAATGCCGAGAAATTTATATATTGCCGAAGAGTTAAGGTTTTATCCTTTAATTCTTCGGCATTTCTTTTTCAGGGGTTTTATATAGAATACCTTGAAAGTCAATAATTCTTCGTGGAAAAGTTTTGATTTTATTCTATCATAGAGAAGACATCACTTTCAATCATAAGAATATCGGGTATCGGTATCTCCGATTTGTCGTACATAACAACAGTGTTTTCGTAGTCCTTAATCTTTACAACAAAGTCAGTGGCAGTTACATATCGTCCACCGTCTTTTTTCTTATCCGGCAAAAAGTAGGTAATAGAAAACATCTGCTCATCTTCGATATGCTCTTTGATGTAGTTTAGCCTTCTGTTAATCTCATCTTTTGCGTATTCGTCAAGCTCTATTCTTTGGTCTGTAAGTCGTGCTGTTTCCTTAACTGCTTCATCGTGTCCTGTAAGTGCGGCGAATGGTGCAAATTGTGCAGCACGAAGTATTTTATCGGGAAAATCTTTCTCGATTTCAGGATTAGGATATTGATAATTCAGAATATCATCATACTGAAATTCGTTCACAATTGCACCTCCTTATGCCTTGTGCCCTCCGATTTGCTGATTACGCTCAATTGAGGTAGCACCGTCTTGCAAGTTTGTACCCTTAATGATTGCGTTCTTGCCATAGCGTTGTTTAATATCAATCATTGCTTCTTGTATTTTGCGTTCCTTCTGAAGCTCAGCGGTTTCTTTTTTCCGTTTGGCAAGTAACTCATCGTAGTCTGTAAACAAGTCTAACTGTTCGTATTGCTGTTTATCCTCAACACTTTTTTCAGATACAAGGTTATTTGCAGCTATTGTAACTCGTCTTATCAATAGCTTTTTATCTACTATTTCATCGTAAAGATTCAGGGTTGCATCTGTTATTAGCCTTGTTGATGATGTTTGTCTGTCTATGTTTGCAGTTCCGTGTGCATGTTTCGGAATTTTTCTTCCGTAATGGTCAGTTTTAACTTCACCTGAATAATACTTGCTTATCTCCGGGTTCGTCAGGTTCTCTATGTCATAACCAATGGTTAAAACAATCTGATTTGTAACAAGACCTTTTTCAACCAAGTCAAGGGATAAAAGTTCAAGCATTTCCCAAACGATTATTCTTGCTTTATCAAAATCATAAGGGCAATGCAGAACTTGTCCGACACTCATACTCTTTGTGCTCGGTGTATAAGCCTTTGCTTCTTCGATAGTGCAAGGCTCATATCCCCATGCGTGGTCAACAAGCATTCTTGAATTTATACCGAACAGCTTTTTGAGTGTCTTTCTGCCGTAAGAAGTAGTAGATGCTCTTGCAATATCGCCCATTGTATACATTCGGTTTTCTTCAAGTTTTTTGGATATGCCTTTGCCGACTCTCCAAAAGTCGGTAAGAGGTTTATGATCCCACAGTTCTTTGCGGTAGGTCATTTCGTCAAGCTCGGCGATACGCACACCGTCTTTGTCCGGACGCATCTTTTTTGCCGTTATATCCATAGCGATTTTTGCAAGATACATATTAGTGCC
>JAUNAM010000017.1 GCA_030527615.1 Clostridia bacterium | reverse complement strand
AAAATGCCCTTCTAGGGCTTATTCAAGCCTCCGGCTTAGCCGGAGGTTTTGACTTACAAATATTTCTTTATTTTACAAAATATATATGGTAAAATAATTATATAAAAGCTACGAAAGGGTGGTATATATGAAACTTACATTTTTAGGTGCTGCGCATGAGGTTACAGGCTCTTGTTCCTTGCTTGAGGTAAACGGCAAAAACATTTTAATAGACTGCGGTCTTGAGCAGGGTGCCGATATTTATGAAAACTGCGAAATACCGGTAAATCCCTTTGATATAGATGCTGTGTGTCTTACTCACGCGCATATCGACCATTCGGGCAAAATACCCGCCCTTGTGGCAAACGGCTTTAAGGGTAATGTTTATGCCACACTTGCCACCACCAAGCTATGCGGCATTATGCTGCGTGATTCGGCTCATATACAAGAGTTTGAAGCCGAGTGGCGCAACCGCAAGGCAAAGCGTTCGGGTGAGGGTGAGTATAAGCCGTTATATACCTTGCAAGACGCTGAAAATGCATTAAAGCTTTTTAAATATTGCGATTATAACGAGCCGCAAGAAATTTGCGATGGTGTTAAAATTAGTTTTGCCGACGCCGGTCATCTGCTTGGTTCGTCAAGTATTACCTTTGAGATAACTGAAAACGGCAAAACTACAACACTGCTTTTTTCGGGCGACCTTGGCAATACCAACCGCCCGCTTATAAACGACCCGCAAAAGCCTACACGCGCTGACTATGCCGTAATTGAGTCAACCTACGGTGACCGAACACACGGGGAAAGACCCGATTATGTAGAGCAGTTAACCCGCATATTGCAAGAAACCTTTGACAGAGGCGGCAATTTGGTGGTGCCGTCATTTGCCATAGGCCGCACACAAGAGCTGCTTTATTTAATACGTAATATAAAAGAGCAAAACCTTGTTAAAAATCACGCCGATTTTGCCGTGTATGTTGACAGCCCGCTGGCTGTTGAGGCTACAAATATCTATTCGTCGGGTCTTTATGACTATTATGATGCCGAAACACTTGACCTTTTAAATAAGGGTATTGACCCCATAAGATTTAAGGGGCTAAAGCTCTCGGTTACCTCTGACGATTCTAAAATGATAAACTTTGACGAAAGCCCAAAGGTTATACTGTCGGCATCGGGTATGTGTGAGGCAGGCCGTATTCGCCACCACCTAAAGCATAATTTGTGGCGTGCTGACAGCACTATACTTTTTGTCGGCTATCAAGCCGAGGGTACATTAGGTCGCAAACTGGTTGACGGTGAAACAAGTATAAAGCTTTTTGGTGAAGAGATAACCGTGCGAGCTAAAATCGAAACCCTTGCGGGTATCAGCGGTCACGCCGATAAAAATATGTTGCTTGATTGGCTAAAGCCAATAAGTGGCGGTCTTAAAACCGTGTTTGTAAATCACGGTAATGATATGGTATGCGACAGCTTTGTCGGTGAAATACGCAGCACCTTGGGTGTAAATGCGATAGCCCCCTTTAGCGGTGACAAATATGATCTTACCACCGGTGAATGCATCGAAAAGGGCAGAATTGTCCGTGTTGAAAAAAAGAGCGAGGGCAGACACCGTGCCGAGACGGTCTTTAGCCGTCTTTATGCCGCGGGTCAGCGACTGCTTTCGGTAATTAACAAAAACAAAGACAGCTCTAACAAGGATATAGCAAAATTTGCCGACCAAATAACCGCACTTTGCGATAAGTATGATAAATAGGTGATGTTATGAAGAATTATCCAACCCCACATATAAATGCAACCCCCACTGATTTTGCCAAAACCGTGCTTATGCCGGGCGACCCTTTACGTGCTAAATTTATTGCCGAAACCTTTTTAGAAAATGCCCGTCTTATCAACAGCGTTCGAGGTATTAACGGCTACACAGGCACCTATAAGGGAGTGCCCGTGTCGGTTATGGCAAGCGGTATGGGTATGCCCTCTATGGCAATTTACTCTTATGAGCTTTATAACTTTTTTGATGTCGATAACATTATCCGTATAGGCTCGGCAGGCTCTATAAACAACGATATCAAGGTGCGTGATTTAGTTATAGGAATGGGTGCTTGCACCAACTCAAATTTTGCCGCGCAGTATGGGCTCGGCGGCACCTTTGCGCCTATATGCAGTTATAATTTGCTAAAGACCTGTACCGACACAGCAGAGCAGTTAGGTCTTGCCGTAAAGGTAGGTAATCTTTACTCAAGCGACACCTTTTATGACGACAGCGGTGCTACTGCCAATTGGGGCAAATTAGGTGTTATGGCGGTTGAAATGGAGGCCGCAGCACTTTATATGAATGCCGCAAGGGCAAACAAAAACGCACTTGCCATTTGCACCATAAGTGACCATATTTTAACAGGCGAGGCTACTTCAGCAGAGGAAAGGCAAAATACCTTTACCGATATGATGCGCCTAGCACTTGAAACGGCGGTAAAGCTATGATAGAAAACTTGTGCAAAATTGCGATAGAGCAGTTAGAGTTTTCTTATTCGCCCTATTCAAAGTGCAAAGTAGGTGCTGCTCTGCTTGCGAAGTCGGGCAAGATATACACCGGCTGCAATATAGAAAATGCATCCTTTGGTGCTACCAACTGCGCCGAGCGAACTGCTTTTTTTAAAGCAATCAGTGAGGGTGAAAAAGATTTTAACGCTATTGCTATTGCCGCTCAAAAAGACGGTAACCCAGTCGAGTTTTTACCCTGTGGCATCTGCCGACAGGTAATGGCTGAATTTTGTGACGGCGATTTTAAAATATTTACTGTCAAAGGCGAAAATCAGTTTAGTGAATATACACTATCCCGGTTACTACCCAATTTATTTAGCTTATAGTAGGTGATATAATGCGAATGTACGATATTATTGCCAAAAAACGTGACGGCAAAGAGCTTGACGATAACGAAATTAAATTTTTTATAAACGAATACGTAGCAGGCACAATACCCGATTATCAGATGTCAGCGCTAATGATGGCAATATATTTTAACGGTATGAGCGGCAAGGAAACCGCATCAATGACACAGTATATGGCAATGTCGGGCGACCAAGTTGACCTTACTTATTTTGGCGCCCTTTCTGCCGATAAGCACTCTACAGGCGGCGTGGGGGATAAGACCACGCTTATCGTGGCACCCATAGCGGCGGCTTGCGGTTTAAAGGTTGCAAAAATGTCGGGCAGGGGACTGGGTCACACGGGTGGCACCGCCGACAAGCTTGAGGGCATACCGGGCTATAAAACCGACCTATCGGCTGACGAATTTTTTAATATTGTTAACACAGTCGGTGTGGCAGTTGTAACACAAAGCGGCAATCTGACCCCGGCCGACAAAAAACTTTATGCCCTGCGTGACGTTACGGCTACAGTCGAGAACATACCGCTTATAACATCAAGCGTTATGAGCAAAAAACTGGCGTCGGGTGCTAAAAATATTGTGCTTGACGTAAAATACGGCAGCGGCGCTTTTATGAAAACTAAAGAGGAAGCCGAAACTTTAGCACAAAATATGGTGTCTATCGGTAAGCTTTGCTCACGTAACACCGCCGCCCTTATAACCGATATGAACACGCCGCTTGGAAAAAACATAGGCAACATTTTAGAGGTTAAAGAAGCGGTTGACGTGCTAAAGGGTAAAGTGTGCGGTGATTTGCGCGAAATATCAATAGCACTTGCAGGTGCTATGGTGTCCCTTGTCTTTGGCATATCCGAGCAAGAGGGAAAAATTAAGGCTACATCGGCACTTGACAGCGGCAAGGCATATATAAAAATGCGAGATTGGATAGCCGCCCAAGGTGGCGATATAAGCTATATTGACGACACCGACAAATTTGCCGAGTCTGACTACTGTATGCAAATAAACGCCTTCGCAGGCGGATATATCACCGAGATGAACTGTGAAAAAATAGGCACTGCCGCTTGTGTTTTGGGTGCAGGCAGAGCCACAAAAGACGATAAAATCGATATGACAGCAGGCATAATTTTACACGCCAAAACGGGTGACTATGTGTCGTTTGGTGAGCCGCTTTGCACCCTCTACAGTAATAATAAAGACTCACTAAAATCTGCCGCCGATATGTTTAAGTCGGCAATAACAATAGGCGCAGCACCCGTAAAACAGCCGCTTATATACAAAACCGTAAGGTAGGTGTAAAATGCAAGAACAATATATAAGAACCGCCGCCCTTTTAGGCGATGCGGCAATAGAAAAACTAAAAAAGACACGTGTTGCCGTGTTTGGTATAGGCGGTGTCGGAACCTATGCTGTTGAGGCTTTGGCACGCGCTGGTGTGGGCGAGCTGCATCTTATTGATAACGATGTATTCACTATGTCAAATCTTAACCGTCAGTTATACGCTACTCACGACACAATAGGCAAAAATAAGGTTGATGTGGCATACGATAGAGTGCTGTCAATAAACCCCGATTGTAATGTAATAACACATAAAATGTTTTACTTGCCCGAAACCGCCGACCAAATAGACTTGAGTGATTTTGATTATATTATTGATGCGGTTGATACCGTATCGGCAAAAATAGAGCTGGTACTTCGTGCAAATAAGGCAGGGGTAAAAATTATCAGCTGTATGGGTAATGGTAACAAGCTTTGCCCCGAAATGTTAGAGATAAGCGACATTTATAAAACGTCGGTTTGTCCGCTTGCTAAAGTAATGCGCACACGGCTAAAAAAAGAGGGTATAAAAAAACTAAAGGTTGTCTATTCTAAAGAAGAGCCTATAAAAAACGACAGCGGCATAATCGCCTCAGTACCCTTTGTGCCAAGTGTTGCAGGACTTATTATGGCAGGGGAAGTTGTAAAAGAACTTGCTTTGTAGAGTTGAGATTTGAGAGTTAAGAGTTTAGAGAATTACGGATTGCTTCGTCACTGCCGTTTCTCGCAATGACTAAAAACATAAGTCACTGCGAGCCATAGGCGCGGCAATCCGTTTTTTATATATTTGAAATTTTTATTGCAGTATGCTATACATCTCAACTCTTAACTCTCCAATCTCAACTCTAATTTTTATTATATTCCTGCTTGGGCGTTGTGCCATATTCCTTGCAAAAGGCGCGGTAAAACACCGAATAATCGTTAAAGCCGTTAAGGGTGGCAACACGGGTGGGCGGCACACCGCTGTTTAGCATTCGTTTGGCATTTATCAGCCGCTTTGCGTTGATATAATTTTGCACAGTCGAGCCGGTGGCGGCCTTAAATATGCGGCAAAGCTGTGGCTTGCTTATGTAAAATTTTTCGCAAAGGTTATCAAGGGTTAAGCTTTCGTTAATATTTTCATTTATGTATTTAATAATCGGTTGAGCAGGCGAATTGCCGACACTGTCGGTCATACGGCGTGTTTTGTAAATCTTATGTATTTCGGCAAGCAACGGCAACAGGTTTGTTGTAACCTGCATTTGTCGGTCGTCGCTTTCCTCAAGTAGGTTTTGCACCAACAGCTTATAAACCTCGGGTTTAAAGTCACCTCTTGAATATTTGTTAAACACACCTGCAGGGCGATTGTTGTAGATATCCATAAGTGAATTATTAGGGTCAATAGCTTTAAAAAAATCTTCGCTAAAATGGGCAGAAAAACGCTCATACGGTCGCGAGGTGTCAATGTCAATGTAATGCGATTCGGCAGGCCGCATCAGCATAATGTCCCCGTTTGAAAGGCTGTATTCGTTGCCCTCTACCAAAAATTTGCCCTTACCGTAAAAGAAAATATAAAGCTCGCAGCTGTCGTGATTGTGAGTTTTAAAGGTTTCTTTTTCGGGGTGTTCGTCACATTTATAATGACAGTTTAAATTGCTTGATTTATGCGAATAATACTTGCTCATTTTCATCACCAAATACAGTATAGCACACTTTGATAAGATTTGCAATATTATAAGATAATATTTGCAATTTCATTGTTAAAAGTAATTTAGTATAATATATCTATAATATGGGTGTGTTATATCCATATCGGCCAATAAAATTTTAAGGAAACAGAAGGTGTAGTCTTATGAAAATGACATTTCGTTGGTACGGCGATTCAGACCCCGTAACTCTTGAAAAAATCAGTCAAATTCCCACTATGACAGGCATAGTATCTGCGGTTTACGATGTTAAGCCCGGCGGTATTTGGAGTGAAGAGAGTATTGCCGACATCAAGGCAAAGGCAGCAGCCCACAATCTTGAGTTTGAGGTAGTCGAGAGTGTTCCCGTTCCCGAGGACATCAAGCTCGGTAATGAAAATGCCCCACAATTAATTGAAAATTACTGTGAAAATGTACGCCGTTTGGGTAAAGCAGGTGTTAAATGCATTTGCTACAACTTTATGCCGGTATTTGACTGGCTACGTAGCGAGCTTGAGCATCAGCAGGCAGACGGTGCCAATGCTTTGGCTTATGATGAGCAGACAGTTCTTGCTATGGACCCGCTAAAGGGTGACTTATCACTCCCCGGTTGGGACGCAAGCTACACAAAAGAGCAGCTAAAGGATTTGCTTACCGCTTACCACGAGTTAGGTGAAGAAAAGCTTTGGCAAAACCTTGAAACCTTCCTAAAAGCCGTAATCCCCGTTGCCAAGGAGGCAGGCGTTAATATGGCTATCCACCCCGATGATCCACCATGGGGTATGTTTGGTCTTCCTCGCATTATTACAAACAAAGAAAATCTTAAGCGATTTTTAGATATTGTTCCCGAAACCAACAACGGTCTTACCTTCTGCACAGGTTCTTTGGGTGCCAACCCCGACAATGACCTTGTTGATATGGCAGGCGAGTTTGCTGACCGTATTCACTTTGTGCACCTTCGCAACATTAAGCACACAGGCGTTCGCAAGTTTGAAGAGGTTGGTCATCCAACCGATTGCGGTTCGGTTGATATGTACGGCATTGCAAAGGCACTTGTGGATAATGGCTTTGATGGCTATGTTCGTCCTGACCACGGCAGAATGATTTGGGGCGAAAAGGGCAGATATGGCTACGGCTTATTTGACAGAGCACTTGGTGCTACATATCTTGCAGGTCTTTTTGAAGCAATTGAGAAGGAGAAAAAATAATGGAAAAGATTATTGTTATAACAGGTGCCGGCGGCATACTTTGCTCAAGCTTTGCGGAGTTTTTGGCAGCAAAAGGCCACAAGGTAGCACTTCTTGACCTTAACGAAGAAGCTGCCCAAAAGGTGGCTGACGGAATAAATGCCAATGGCGGCACCGCCAAGGCTTATAAGTGCAACTGTCTTGATAAAGAAAATATTGAGGCTGTGCACAATGCTGTTCTTGCTGATTTCGGCAAATGTGATATTTTAATCAACGGTGCCGGCGGCAACAACCCCAAGTGCACCACACAACACGAAGAATATGTTAAGGGCGACGAAAATGCCGATGACTTCCTTACCTTCTTTAACATTGACGAAAAGGGCTTTGACTTTGTGTTTGACCTAAATATGAAGGGTGTGCTACTGCCAAGTCAGGTATTTATGCCCGATATGATAGGCAAAGACGGTTGCTGCGTTATCAACGTTTCTTCTATGAACGCTTACCGCCCACTTACCAAAATCCCCGCATATTCAGCAGCTAAGGCTGCCGTTACCAACTTTACCTCTTGGCTTGCAGTTCACTTTGCAAAAGAGGGTATTCGTGTAAATGCTATTGCCCCCGGTTTCTTTGTTACCAATCAAAACCGTGCAATGCTGTTTAACGAGGATGGCACCCCTACACCCCGTACCGACAAGATTTTACGCTCTACACCAATGGGTCGCTTTGGCGAATCAGAGGAGCTTCTTGGTACTCTTGAATGGTTGGTTGACGAAACAAAATCGGGCTTTGTTACCGGTATCACCGTTCCTGTTGACGGCGGTTTCTCGGTATATTCGGGTGTATAATTATGAGTAATATTAAACTTTTTGGCTTTGCTGATGAAGCAAGCCCAATGATTGACGGCCAAATTGCCGCTATGCTGCGTAACGGACTTGACGGTCTTGAAATTCGTAATGTTGACGAAACAAATGTTGCCGATATTACACTTGATAAGGCACGCGAGGTTAAGTCAAAGCTTGACGCTAACGGTCTTATCACTTGGTCTATCGGCTCACCAATAGGCAAAATTGATATTGAAAAGGACGATTTTGCCGCTCACTGCGATAAGCTAAAGCACGTTTTGGAAATAGCAGATATATTAGGGGCTAAAAACATTCGTATGTTCTCTTTCTTTATGCCCACTGATAAGGACTCAGCTATTTATAAAAATGAGGTTATCGACCGCATGGGCAAAATGGCAGAGATTGCCTGTGGTAGCGGTATTGACCTTTGCCACGAGAATGAAAAGGGCATATACGGCGACAAGGCTGTAAACTGTCTTGAAATTTTTGAGGCTGTACCGCAGATTAAAGGAATATTTGACCCTGCAAACTTTGTTCAGAGCGGTGAGGACACTATTGCCGCTTGGAATTTGCTTAAAAAATACATTAAGTATGTTCACGTTAAAGATGCCAGAGCTTCTGACGATATGATAGTGCCCGCAGGCAGCGGTAACGGTAATTTTGATTTTATAGTTCCCGAATATATCGCCATGGGCGGCAGCTGCTTTACTATGGAGCCGCATCTTAAAGAGTTTGACGGTCTTGCAGGTCTTGAGCGTGAGGGCGAAGAAAGCAAGGTTGGCGAATTCAACTTTGAAACGGGTGACGAGGCATTTGATTATGCCTGCGATGCATTTAAAAAGATTTTGGAGGCGCATGTATAATGGAGATAGGTATTCAGTTTTATACACTTCGTGACTATTGCAAAAATCTTGACGATTTTGCAGAAACACTAAAAAAGGTAGCCGATATCGGTTATAAAAATGTTCAAATCAGCGGCGTTTGCGATTATGAGCCACAGTGGCTTAAAGAACAGCTTGACAAAAACGGTCTTAAATGTGTGGTAACACATGCACCCGCAGACCTGCTTAAAACCGACGCTGTAAAGGTTTGCAAAAACCACGATATACTTGATTGCGACACTATAGGTCTTGGTTATTTCGGCTTTTCTCTTAAAGAAGAGGGCTATACCTACAATGACTTTAAGGCGCAGTTTGGTGAAGCAATTAAAACCGTTTATGAAAACGGCAAAAGCTTTATGTTCCACAACCATGCAAAAGAGTTTATGAAAATAGACGGCAAATGCATTATTGAAAAAATGGTAGAAGATTTTGCCCCCTATAATCTTGGTGTAATTCTTGACACCTTCTGGGTGCAGGCAGCCGGTGGCGACCCTGCACAGTGGATGGAAAAATTCAGCGGCAAAATTCCGATTATTCACCTTAAAGATTATAAATATAACGAAAACTTCAGCACATTTACCGATAATATCGCAGTGCTTGGTGAAGGCAACATCAACTTTGACCGCGTATTTGAAAAGGCAGAAGGCTGCGGCGTAAAATATATGGTTGTTGAGCAGGATGAATGTCACGGTGAAGACCCGTTTGATTGCATCAAGCGCAGTTACGATTATCTACGTTCACGTGGATTTTAATTAAAGTATACTTAAGGAGAAACATTATGGCTGATAAAATTAAACTTGGCATAATAGGTTTCGGCAATATGGGTACGGGTCATACTTCAAACATTATGACCGGTGCTTGTCCTGAAATCCAACTGGTTGCAATTTGTGATAAAAATCCCGACCGTATAGAGTTTGCAAAGGCAAAATATCCCGATGCAGGCTTTGCATATTTTATCGATGCTATCGAAATGCTTGATAGCGGTCTTATTGATGCTTGCCTTGTTGCAGTACCTCACTATGACCACACAAAATATTCAATCGAGTGTATGAAACGCGGCATCCACGTTATGTGTGAAAAGCCGGCAGGTGTTTACACCAAGCAGATTCGTGAAATGAATGAGGAATCGCTAAAACACCCCGAGGTTGTATTCGGTATGATGTTTAATCAACGTACCAACCCCGTTTACCGCAAAATGCACGACCTTGTGCAGTCAGGCGTTTACGGCGAGGTTCGCCGTACCAACTGGCTTATTACTAACTGGTTCCGTTCACAAGCTTATTATAATTCAAGCGATTGGCGTGCTACATGGGCAGGCGAAGGCGGCGGCGTGCTTCTTAACCAATGCCCCCATCAGCTTGACCTTTGGCAATGGATTTGCGGTATGCCCGTAAAGGTTCAGGCACATATCGGCTATGGCAAATGGCATGATATTGAGGTTGACGATGATGTTACCGCTTATGTAGAGTATGCAAACGGAGCAACAGGTGTGTTTATCACCACAACGGGTGACGGCTGCGGTACAAACCGCTTTGAAATTCAACTCGATAAGGCAAAGCTTGTTGCAGAAGATGATAAGCTTACCGTTATTGAATTTGATGAAAAGGTGTCGGAATATACCAAAACAACCGATAAAATTTTCGGAAATATCGATACTCATACGGTAGAGGTAGAAATTGAAGATGAAAACCCCCAACACATAGGCGTGCTCAATGCATGGGCAGGCAATATTTTGCACGGTACCCCTCTTGTTGCCCCCGGTGCCGAGGGAATTAACGGCGCTATGCTTTCAAACGCTATGCACTTATCTGATTTTTTAGGTCACGCTGTAGAATTGCCTATTGATGAAGATGTATATTATAACGAGCTTATGAAGCGCGTAGCCACTTCACGCAAGAAAGAAAATGTAACTGCAACCTTTGCAGATACTACAGGCACTTACGGAAGCAAATAAAAAAGAGGTTTTGTTATGGACATAGTTCGCATAGGCGTAATAGGTATTGGCAACATCGGCACAGCCCATGCAAACACTCTGTTTGCAGGTGAGGTAGAGGGTGCTGTGCTAAGTGCGGTTTGTGACATTTCACCCGACCGTCAAGCCTTTTGCAAAGAAAGCTATAAGGATATACCCATATTTGAAAATTATAACGATATGTTTGCAAGCGGTCTTATTGATGCTGTAATTGTATCAGTGCCGCATAAGCTTCACTGTGCTATAGGCATTGACGCTTTAAATGCAGGGCTTAATGTCTTGGTGGAAAAGCCGATTGACATTACCGTAACACAGGCTAAGGCTATAAATGAGTTATCGCGTAAGGTTGACAAAAAGTTTGCCATTATGTTTAACCAACGCACAAACGATGTGTTTGCCCGTGCACGCAAGATTGTAAAAAGCGGCGAATTGGGTGAACTTAAACGCTCGGTTTGGATAATCACCAACTGGTACCGCACACAGTATTATTACAATTCAGCAGGCTGGCGCGCTACCTGGAACGGCGAGGGCGGCGGTGTGCTTTTAAATCAAGCACCGCATAACCTTGATTTGTGGCAGTGGATTTGCGGTATGCCGACCGAGGTAAGGGCAGATTGCGAGATAGGCAAGTACCATAATATCGAGGTAGAGGACGATGTTACCATCAATGTCCGTTACCCAAACGGTGCTACCGGTGTGTTTATCACTTCTACCGGTGAATATCCCGGCACCAACCGACTTGAGATTTCGGGTACTCGCGGTAAGCTCGTTTTAGAAAACGGCACACTCAAGTGGTGGAAGCTGCCCGAGGATGAAACGGTAATTCGCAAGGCACCCAAAATGGTGCCAAGCATTGATTGTGAATATGAGGAATATATTTCACAAAGCGACAGTTCTACAGCGCACAAAATGATTATTCAAAACTTTACAAATGCTATACTGCATGGTGAAGAGTTATTGTCACCCGGTACCGACGGCATTTATGAATTAGCCCTCTCTAACGCGGCATATCTGTCAGCTTGGCAGGGTGGCATAACCATAAAACTACCCTTTGATACTGCCGAGTTTGACCGCCTTTTAAACCAAAGGGTTCAAAACTCAACATCAGGTGAACAAAAACAAAATAAAAATGCAAGCGGAAGGTATTCACACCGTTGGCAAGTAAATTGGTAAAAAAACAGTGTCCCGTGCGGACACTGTTTTTTTACCAATTTCAGATAGCAGACGGCAGATGGCAGATATCAGACAATTAAGCGCTACGCCTTCTGCATCTAAATAAAGCTATTTTTAGAGTTGAGATTTTAGAGTTAAGAGTTAAGATAAAATTATCCCTCAGTCATTGCGAGCCGAAGGCGTGGCAATCCGTGCTTCGCCCTCCTTGCCTAAAGGAGTGTGTCAGGCACAGCCTGACGGTAGGATTTTTTAACATCCGTTTTGCAAAGCAAAACACCGAAATTGTGCATTATGCATTGTGAATTGTGCATTGTTTTTTGATTATAAATCAACAATTTCAGCAATAATATATTATATAAAGATTTATCCTTGACAATCGCTACATAAAAATAGTAAAATATAATGGATATTATCTTGGGGTATTATGACTTTTACTCTGTGTCGGTGGGGCATGGATTTATATTATTACATATCAAATTAATTGGAGGAAAATTTAATCTTAATGAACGAAAACAAAAACAAAACTAAACGTACAAACAAGCCAACTGCCAAAAAGCAAACCGACTCGGCTGCAAAGCGTGCGGTACAAAGCCTTGTAAGCGGTAAGGCAGATACTGCCAATAGCACAAAGAGCAGGGCAAAAAACACAAGCACAAAAAAGCCGTCAAAAAACACGGCTAAAAATGCTGCCCCCAAAAAGCAGTATAACAAAACTCAAGGCAAGCCAAAATCAGCACCAAAGGCGGCAAAAGCGGTTAAAATTATTCCGCTTGGCGGACTTGGTGAAATCGGCAAAAACATAACCGTTTATGAATACGACGGCGATATGATTTTGGTTGACTGCGGTATGACCTTTCCCGATGCCGATACCCCCGGTATTGACATTGTAATTCCCGATTTTACCTTTGTGCTTGAAAACAAGGATAAAATCAAGGGCTTGGTGGTTACCCACGGTCATGAGGACCATATCGGCGCCATACCATATTTGCTTAAAAACTTTAATGTGCCTATTTTTGCCACCCGTCTTACAATCGGTCTTATCTCGGGCAAGCTTAAAGAACACAGGCTTTTAGCTGATGCAAATCTCAATGAAATTGCCCCCGGTCAAAAGATTGGTTTAGGCAAATTTAATGTAGAGTTTATACACGTAAATCACTCAATACCTGACGCAGTCGCCTTTGCCATTAGCTGCGGTGCGGGTACGGTTGTGCATATGGGCGACTTTAAAATAGACACCACCCCCATTGACGATTATGTTATCGATATTGCCCGCTTTGCCGAGCTTGGCAAAAAAGGTGTGCTGGCAATGCTGTCCGACTCGACCAATGCCGAGCGCACAGGCTACACATCGTCTGAGCGATTGGTGGGTGAATCACTTTCTAACCTGTTTAAAAAGGCAGAGGGTCACCGCATAATTGTTGCAACCTTTTCGTCTAACATTCACCGCATACAGCAAATTATTGACGAGGCGGCACGTTGTCGCCGCAAGGTTGCAGTATCGGGCAAAAGTATGATAAATGTCGTAAATGTCGCTGCCGAGCTTGGTTACTTAAATGTACCAAACGGTGTGCTTGTTGACATTGAGGATATAAAAAACTACGCCCCTGACCGACTTGTGGTGGTTACCACCGGTAGTCAGGGTGAGCCGCTATCCGCACTTTCACGTATGGCGGCAAGCGAACACAAGCAGGTTGAAATCGCACCGGGCGATATGATTATCATATCGGCAACTCCAATCCCCGGCAACGAAAAGCTTGTCAGCCGTGTTGTTAACGAGCTTATGAAACACGGTGCCAATGTCGTATATGAAAAAATGTATGATGTTCACGTATCGGGTCACGCCTGTGCAGAGGAACTAAAACTAATGCTCAGCATTGTAAAACCAAAATATTTTATACCCGTTCACGGTGAGCAAAAGCATCTTTATAAGCACGCGCAGCTTGCATACTCTATGGGTATTGATTATAATAACGTAATAATAGGTGCCAACGGCAATGTGATTGAGGTATCAAAAAAAGGTATAAAAACCACCGAAAATGCACCCGCAGGCCGTGTGCTTGTTGATGGCTTTGGTGTGGGTGACGTCGGCAGTATAGTGCTGCGTGACCGCAAGCACTTGGCAGAAGACGGCATTATCGTGGTTACTGTTGCTATCGATTCTATCACTCGTGAGGTCGTATCCGGACCCGACATTGTGTCACGCGGCTTTGTTTATGTAAAAGAATCTGATGAACTAATGCAGCAAATCGATAAGGTGGTTTGCAATGTTCTTGAAAACTGCTATGTTTTAGGCACAAAGGATTGGAACAGCATAAAAATCAAAATAAAAGATGCTGTTGCAAAATTTTTGTATAATAAAATTCATCGTTCACCTATGGTGTTACCTATGATTATGGAGGTTTAATATGAAGGTTGTATTACTTGCAGACGTAAAAGGAAAGGGTAAAAAGGGCGAGCTTGTAAATGTATCTGACGGCTATGCACGCAACTTTTTATTCCCAAAAAATTTGGCAATAGAGGCAGATTCTGCTGCTATGTCAGAGCTCAAAAGCCGTGAGGCGGCTGCAGCACATCACAAGCAGGAGGAGATTGATGCCGCTACTGCCACCGCTAAAAAGTTAGAGGGTAAAGCCATAACAATAAAGGCTAAGGCAGGTGGCTCCGGTCGCCTTTTCGGCAGCGTAACCTCAAAGGAAATAGCCGCCGAAATTGAAAACGCTTTAGGCATTAAAATTGACCGTAAAAAAATGACGGTAGCCGATATTAAAAACTTTGGTGAATATACCGCCGAAATCAAGCTATACACAGGTATCACCGCAAAAATAACAGTAAAGGTAACGGAGTAATTTTGTTATGGCTAATGACAATCTTATCTATAATATAGACGGCAGTCGTTTGCCTTATTCGGCAGATGCCGAGCAGGCGGTGCTGGGTTCAATGATTATTGACCCCGCTTGTATAAGCGAGGTGGCCGTCAGCGTTAAAACCGAATATTTTTATATACCTCAACATAAAGAGATTTATTCTGCCATTTCGTCAATGTACGAATTAAATCAAGCAATTGATTTTATTTCGCTTTTAGACCGACTAAAAAAACAGGGTGTCTTTGACGAAATCGGCGGCAAGGATTATCTTACAAAGCTTGTGCAAAAGGTGCCGTCCTCTGCAAATGTAGGCAGCTATGTCGATATTGTCCGTGAGCAATACTATCAACGTGCGCTTATGGGTGCGGCACAAGGTATTATTAAGGATATTAACGAAAACACTATGGAATCGGGCAAGCTGCTCGATAGCGCCGAGCAGCGTATTTTTGAAATCCGTGACGGTAGAGAAATCGGCGGACTTACCCACGTCAGAGACGTAATTTTAGCCGAAACCTATGACCGTCTTACAAAAATCAATGACCCCGAAACCCGTGACGATTACATAGGTATACCCTCAGGCATAGGCGAGCTTGATAAAATGATTACCGGCTTAAATAAATCCGACCTTATCATTTTGGGTGCCCGCCCCGGCATGGGTAAAACCTCTTTTGCGCTTAATATTGCCCGCAACGTGGCGGTAAATGCAGGTAAAACAGTCTGTTTCTTTTCACTTGAAATGACCCGTGACCAATTGGCTCAGCGTATGCTTTCAAGCGAAGCGGCAATCAAGAGCGAAAAACTTCGCACAGGCGACCTGCAACCCGAGGAGTGGACAAGACTAACCCAAGCGGGTGAAAATCTTTCAAAGGCAGAGCTTTATTTTGATGAAAGCTCTGATATAACCGTGCCTCAAATGAAGGCAAAGCTTCGCCGTATGCGCCGTGTTGATTTGGTTGTTATCGACTATTTAGGCCTTATGCATTCGGCACGCCATACCGACAATCGCGTTCAAGAAATTTCAGAAATCACCCGCAGCCTTAAAATTATGGCAAAAGAGCTAAAGGTGCCGGTTATCGCTTGCGCACAGCTTTCGCGTGGTACCGAAGCCAAGGGCAAATCACACAAACCCGCTCTTGCCGATTTGCGTGATTCAGGCTCTATCGAGCAAGATGCCGATATCGTATTATTCCTTTACCGTGATGCTTATTACGATAGCGAAAAGTCTTCTGACGAGGATATGAGTGACAAGACCAAATCCGAATGCATCGTTGCAAAAAACCGTCATGGTGAAATAGGTACAATACCGCTTCATTGGGACGGTCAATATACACGCTTTACTTCGGTGGATAATTTCAGATGATGTTAAACAAGATAAAAGATGCAATTTCACTTTTTTGTTTATTAAATAATGCAAAGCATATAACCGTGGCATTATCGGGCGGTGCCGATTCTATGGCACTGCTGGGTGCTTTGCTGTCGCTCAAAGAAGAATTAGGCATTACCAAAATCACCGCCGCGCATTTTAATCATCAAATCCGTGGTTTAGAAGCACAGCGTGACCAAGAATTTGTTCAAAATTGGTGTGTGGCACATAATGTAGAGTTATATTTAGGCTCTGCCGATGTACCGCAGTACGCAAGCGATAATAATTTAAGTGTAGAACTTGCAGCACGCAAGTTGAGGTATCAGTTTTTTGACACCCTTGATACCGACTTAATTGCCACAGCACATACTGCAAGTGACAATATTGAAACGGTGCTTTTTAATCTTACTCGCGGCACGGCACTGTCAGGACTTTGCGGTATACCGCCCAAGCGCGACCGTTATATCCGCCCGCTTATTTTTTGCACCCGTGCCGATATAGAAGATTATTGCGAAAGTAGCGGTATACAGTATGTTACCGACAGCACAAATTTGTGTGATGATTATACCCGAAACAAAATAAGACACAACATAGTGCCCGTTTTAAAACAGCTTAACCCCTCTGCCGAAGCCGCCGTTACTCGAATGACCGCATCACTTCGCGAGGATAACGATTTTATAAACGGCTTTGTGCAAGGCGAGCACAAAGCACGAAACCAAAACGGACAACTACTGTTGAAGGATTTTGACAGCTTGCATACCGCAGTCGCTAAAAGACTTATTGTGCAGCACTGTCAAAGTTGCAGTATAGTGACCGATAATCTGCACATAAATCAAATTTATGATATATGTCTATCGGGCGGCAAAGTCAGTTTGCCTGATAATATGTCGGCAATCTCAAAAAACGGCGTTTTAATATTTGAATCAGCACAAAAACAGACTGAAAATATTAACTTTACCGTTGATATTCAAAAAACGGATAACGATTTATTCGAAAATTGTCAAAAAGTTCATAATTTGTTATTAAAAAATATATTAGACTGTGATAAAATAGTGGGACAATTGGTTTTACGGCAACGTCTGTCGGGCGATGCAATACGCCTTAAAAACAAAAACTGCACTAAAACACTCAAAAAACTGTTTTGTGAATACAAAATACCGGTAGCACAACGAACATCTTGGCCAATCCTTGCCGACGACGATGGCATTGTGTGGATTTACAAAATAGGTGTAGCAGACCGTTGTGCCGCCGACAAAGACAGTAAAAAAATATATAAAATAAGCGTAAAATAAATTTTAAGGGGAAAGTTATGGAACGTGATGTTAAAGATATTTTAATTTCAGAACAAGAAATAAAACAAATTTGCAAGCGTTTAGGCGAAGAAATAACCCGTGACTACAAGGGCAAAAATCTGCTTGTGGTAAGCGTGCTTAAGGGTGCCGTAATTTTTATGGCTGACCTGCTTCGTGAAATCAAGTGTGATTGCATCATAGACTTTATTGCTGTTTCGTCTTACAGCGGCACAAAAACAACAGGTGTTGTTAAGTTTAAAAAAGACCTCGACATAGACCCCGACGGTATGGATATACTTATAGTTGAGGATATTTTAGATTCGGGTGTTACACTTTCTTATTTAAGCAAGGTCCTTATGGGCAGAAATGCAAATAGTATTAAAATTTGCACCTTGCTTGACAAGCCTGCCAATCGCAAGGCTGATATTAAGGCTGATTATGTGGGCACGGTAGTCCCCGACGAGTTTATAATAGGCTACGGTCTTGATTATAATGAAAAATACAGAAATCTACCTTACATTGGCATACTTGATTCGTCAGTGTACGAGAATTAACAAAGGGAGAAACTTATTTTGAAAAGAAATTTTAAAAGCATTTTGCTGATTGTTTTAATACCTGTTGTGCTCATAGGCTCATATTTTGTGGCTTCACGCGTGGCACAAACCAGCGAAGAAACCAAGTATTACGAAATTGTCGAGATGTTTGAAAACAATGAAATATCCGAATTTACCCTCAATCGCTACAACGGTAATTTAACCTATACATTACGTGAAAACGGCAAAAAATATCATTACAATGTTGCCGATGTATCAATTTTTTATAATGATATAAATGAAATTGTGCGCGAAATCAACCGCACAAACACCGATCCTAACAATAAAAAGGCGGACCCCGACAAAATAATAAAGTACGACTACATCAAGGGCGGAGAAAGCTCTTGGTTAGTTGCAATGATACCTAATATTTTGCTTATAGGTGTTATGGTGTTGCTTGGCGTATTCTTTATGAAAAAAATGAACGCCACAATGGGTGCCGATAAAACAATGGGCTTTGGCAAATCGCGTGCCCGTAAGGATGACGGCAAGCGCAAAACCACCTTTGCCGATGTTGCGGGCGCTGATGAAGAAAAAGAGGAAATGGCAGAGATTGTCGATTTTCTTAAAGACCCCAAAAAGTTTAACGACCTTGGTGCTCGCATTCCTAAGGGTGTACTGCTTGTAGGCCCTCCCGGAACGGGTAAAACCCTACTTGCACGTGCAGTAGCAGGTGAGGCAGGTGTACCGTTCTTTTCAATTTCGGGCTCTGACTTTGTTGAAATGTTTGTTGGTGTTGGTGCTTCACGTGTGCGTGATTTGTTTGGCGAAGCCAAAAAGAATGCCCCCGCAATCGTGTTTATAGATGAAATCGACGCCGTTGGCCGTCAGCGTGGTGCAGGTCTTGGAGGCGGTCACGATGAGCGTGAGCAAACCCTTAACCAATTGCTTGTTGAAATGGACGGCTTTGGCGCTAACGAGGGTGTTATCGTTATGGCGGCAACCAACCGCCCCGACATACTTGATAAAGCACTTTTACGTCCCGGTCGTTTCGACCGTCAAATCACCGTAAATTATCCCGATGTAAAGGGTAGAGAAGAGATACTTAAGGTTCACTCTCGCGGCAAGCCGTTAGGTCCCGACGTTAATCTTGCAACCATTGCAAAATCAACCTCAGGCTTTACCGGTGCCGACCTTGAAAACCTGCTTAACGAAGCAGCACTTTTGGCTGTTCGCCACGGCAAAAAGGCTATTACTCAAGAAGAAATTGAGGAGGCAACCATCAAGGTTGTAATGGGTACCGAAAAGAAATCTCACGTACTGCGTGACAAAGATAAGCTTATTACCTCTTATCATGAGGCAGGTCATGCGATTGTATCATATTTCTTGCCTACCCAAGACCCCGTGCATCAAATATCTATTATTCCTCGCGGTATGGCAGCAGGCTATACAATGTATCTGCCTACCGATGAAAAGGGACACACCTCTAAAAACCAAATTCTTGAGCAAATTTGTTCACTCCTTGGTGGTCGTGCAGCCGAGCAATTGACACAAGACGATGTTTGCACAGGCGCTTCTAACGATATTCAGCGCGCTACCGACCTTGCCCGCAAGATGGTTACTCGCTTCGGTATGAGCGATAAATTAGGTCTTGTAGTATATGGTGATGACAACAACGAGGTATTCCTCGGTCGTGATTTTTCGTCTACACCCAATTATTCCGAGCGCACTGCCGCTACTATTGATGACGAAATCGAAACTGTTGTTATGAAACAGTACGAAAAGGCAATAAAACTGCTTGAAGGCGCAATGCCAAAGCTTCATGAGGTTGCTAAAATACTATTCGAAAACGAAAAAATTTCGGGTGAAAAATTCCGTGCTATAATGGAAAATGAGCCCCAAGCATAACAAAACAAAGCAGAGTTCAACAAAACTCTGCTTTTTATTTTGTGCAAATATAGGCATTGAACATTGACAAAAAATATGATATTATGTATATGGATAAATTTACGTTAAAAGTGAGGGCGTCTAATGAACAAGAAAATCAAAAAAATTAATTGTTTGGCTTTATCGTTTGTTATATTTGTAATGTCACTATCGGTAGGAAGTGTAAATGTTAAAGCCGGCAGCTGCACACATAACTTTATATACGATGTTTATTATGATGACACAACTGTAGGTCACATTCAAACCTGCACGCTTTGCGGCGTAACCTCGGGCGAAGTGTCTGCGCACAGCCTTAAAACTTCCTCCGACGAGAGGCAGCTTATTTGCAGTGTGTGCGGTCACACGCGTATAAAATCAATAAATACTTACGACGGCAGCTATGCAACTCAAGCAGCAAAAGGTGTTGGTGACAGTGGCATGTACCGCTATAATTTGAGTAATACAGGTATTACCAACCCCGAGTCTGCAAATCCTTACGGCCAGAATGCATATGTAATAGGTAAAGAGCATGCGGTTTTTTGTGATTTTCAGGAGCTTGAGGGAACGGGTGTTGAAAGTGACCCATATATAATTAACGATGTGTTAACACTTTATAGGGTGTTAGCTTCGGGCGGTACAAATTACAGTGCATCGCTTTATTTCAAGCTTGGCTGTGATATTGACCTTGGTAACAAGCAATGGTTAGATATGGATGAACGCTGGATAGGAAATTCCTATACGGTTTATAAATATAAGGCCTTTAACGGTATACTTGACGGCAACGGTCATACTATAAACGGTCTTTACACAAGTGTTAATGATTCAGCCGCAGGTTTTATACCGGTATTGGGCGAAAATGGCGTTATTAAAAATCTACACGTAAAAAACACAAGTGTTAATAATACTAATTCCGTTGGTAGCAAGGGTGCCCTTGTAGGCACTGCCGTTAGCGGCTCACAAATTATTGGCTGCTCGGCAGAAAATTGCGGCAGCAATAATTTGGTTGGCAAAGCCTATGGCAGTATAGTAAACAGCTATTTTATTACCTCCGGCAACAGCAGTACATATTACAATGCCGAAGGCAATGTCGTAACTGCGAACGAAGTTATGGCTGCGTCGGGAGATGTTTGGTATGCTGCCGGTGAAGAACTGCCCCGACTGATAAATTTTGCCGAAACTTTAAAATTTGCAGATATTAACGGCGATGGCGTTGCAGAGGAATATGACGCTGCGGATATAGTAGCGCTTAAAAATCATTTGATGTGGGCAGAGGGTTATGATAACGTTTACGGCGATGTTGACCGCAACGGCGTTACCGATATTACCGACCTTGCCATTTTACAAAGGCATTTAGCCAGCGATTATGACAGAATTGATGACGGATTTTGGCGTAATATTGAGCTTGAAAACTTTGGGATTTATTATACAGATGATGATAATTATGATTTTGCTCGCAAGTTAGAGCTTTATTTTAAAAATAATATTGGCATAACGGTAGAGAAGCAAAAAGCCACAGCACCCTCGCAATATGCTATTGTATTAAAGAAGGACGCAACCCTTAACACAGATTATACTGTAGCTTATGATAACAAAAATGCAGTTCTTACTTTTAGCGGTAAAAGTTTTACCGCCGTTGAACAGGCTGTGCTTGATTTTATTGCAAACTCCGACTATAAAACCTCAACAGTTTATGAAACACAAAGCGGCATACTGTCTGCCGAAAAGCAGAGTGTTACAATAAACGGCAAGCAGTATTATTACGCTTGGGGTGATGAGTTTGACGGGGGCTCTATAGTAGACGGTAACACAACCGTAAACTACGGTAAATGGGATGTTCGTGATATGGGCTCCGACCCAACGGTTGGCAGCGGTAACAACAGCACATTCCGCAACCTTAAATTTGCCGATGATATTGGCCTATCCGAGCTTAACGTGGTAGAAAACGGCAAGCTTACAATGCACCGCGGTGTAGGCTACGGTGCAGCACACGTGGGCGAGTCCACAGGATATCTTACAAACTTAAGTAAACCTTCAACCTTTGACAACAACGATATTGCCACCTCGGGCGTGCTTTATACCAAGCACAGTATGCTGTTTAAGCGCGGCTATCTTGAAATGCAGTGCACCCTGCCAAGCGACGGTTATTCCTTCCCTGCGTGGTGGCTTATGACCAACGCCGGCAACAATAACCCCGAGGTTGACAGATCGCTTTACAGCAAGGTTTACGAGTTTAACGAGGATTATGATAAGGCCTTCTATTACACACCTGATAATTACAAAACCTATAAGTACAAGCTTCCGGGCGCAACTTATGAAATTGATATTTTTGAGATAATTCAATATCCTACAGTTTCTATTAAATACAGTTTCTATGGCGATTATGTTGCAAAACCAAACAAAACACACACGCTACAGTACACACTTCACAAGTGGTACACCCACTCAAAGACCGTTAAGGGCAATAATCTGCCGCTAAAGGTTTATGAGCTTGACTGGGTAAATCTTAATAAGAGTACAGGCTTTACACAAATACTTGATGCCACACACGATGACAGCAAGTATGTTGAAAACTGGGCCACACTTGATTGTCATGAGGAAAATATGAAAAGCGGTTCGGTTAATGCTGATATTACAAGAAGCTATAACAGTCCATATTCAAGATCAGAATTTGATGAGAAGTTTACTGTTGACATGAATAATCAAATAAACGCTAAAATCGGTCTTTTATGGGATGAAACACAAATTTCACAGTATATTTGGTTTGAAGGCGCTACAACACCTATAATCAATAAAATCAAAATATCCGACTTGGGCTATGACAATGCCGACTTTGACCCTGAGCAGTATGCATATATGCTGATGGAAAACCATTTGTTTACACATAACGGGGGCACAATTTTACCGACAAGTTTAACAGAATTTGGTGACTGCACAATGGTTGTTGATTATGTTCGCCTTTATCAGCTTGACGGTGAGCGTGATATCGTAACCTCCGAAACCGAGGCGTTTAACAACCCCGAAAACCGTTTTAATTAATACAAGAGAGGAGACCGTTATGAAAAATATTATAAAATTTTTATTTACACTTACTCTTGCTTTAATTACGGTCGTTGGCTGTTCTGTGCTAACGGCAAATGCAGAGGCTTTCAATAAATTTGAAATATCTACAGGTGACCCATATAACGGCATATCAGCTTCTGCTACACAGGTTAGTCTTGATGTTAAATTTGAGGTTAATCAAGAATACGGCTTTGTCGGTGGTGATTTTTCGTTAGAACTGGCTGACGAATTAAATGACATAGCTTCGATAGAAGCTACATCTGTTACTGCACTTGGCGGTGGTTCGCTAAATGCAAACTTGGTAGAAACCGCTATAAAGGACAATACTGTAAGATTTATTGTAAACGACGCAAAGACAAGCTGTGAAGCTATAACCTTTAAAGTTAAGCTTAACATTGTATCATCGCTTACTGTAGGTCAAATATATAAAGTTTCAATAAAGGTGGCTGACGGTGCTTTTAAAGACGACCATGCAGCAAATGACGAGATTGAATTTTATGATGGCAGCCTATCGTTGGATATACATATTCATTCTATAGTGCATGTTGATGCAAAGGACCCAACCTATACCGATTTTGGATATAATGAACACGACCGTTGCGAGCACTGCGATTACAAAATAAATTATCAAGAGATACCGGCACTTGAACACAGTATAGTTCAGGTTGCAGCAAAGGCGCCCCAAGGTTGTCAAGACGGTAATATAGCACACGAAAAATGCACAAAATGCGGTATGGTTTTTGTTGATAAGCAGGAAAAAACATTAGATGATGTAATAATTCTTGGAAATCACGAATTTGAAAGCTTTGATGACTCACCCGAAACCTGCACACAAGACGGTGTTAAAAAACACAAAAAATGCACCCTTTGCCAAAAGTTTTATATTGGTAATGTAAATGTTCAAAGAGAAGATGTCATAATTCCGGCACTCGGTCACGATAACGAAAGCTTTGCAAAGGTTCCCGAAACCTGCGAAACAGACGGCGTAAAGGCATATGACCATTGCAGGCGCTGTGAAAAGTTCTTTATAGGAGAAGAAGAGGTTGACGAAGAGAGTCTTATAATTCCGGCATTAGGTCACGATAATGAAAGCTTTGCAGAGATTCCTGCAACCTGTGAAAATACGGGTGTAAAGGCGTATGACCACTGCACGCGCTGTGATAAGCTGTTTTTTGGTGAATATGAGGTGGTCGAGGAATTCCTTATAATTCCGTCACTCGGACACAAAATAGAGCATGAAACTGCAAAAGAACCCACCTGCATAGAGGACGGCTATATTGAGTGTGATTTGTGTGTAAGATGCGGCCAAATATTTCTTGACGGAGTAAAGGTGAACACTGCAGATGTTATTTTACCTGCAACGGGTATTCACACATTAGAGGCATATCCGTATTCAGGAGTTGAGCCGACTTGCGTTGATTACGGTATTAAAGAATTTCATACTTGTACAGTTTGCGATAGGGTTTTCTTTGAAGGTAAAGAAATTTTAACATTAGAAGAATTGGAAGCAGCAGTTTTAATCCTACCAACCGGGCATAATTTTATAAATAAATCCTACCAAGGACCAACCTGCACCGAAATTGGTTGGCAAGAGCATTTATATTGTGACAGGTGTCAAAAATGTTTTGCACCTGACGATGACGATATTTACTCAAAGACTTACGGTAATCCTGAAATAGCGGCTCTTGGCCATACAACAAATCCCGTTGCGGCAAAAGAACCGCAGGGCTGTGATGACGGCAATATAGCGCATGACCAATGCGCACGTTGCGGCAGTGTGTTTATTGGCGGTGAGGAAAAAACAATTGCCGATGTTACAATTCTTGGAAGCCATGATTTTGAAAATGTTGCAGAAATCCCCTCAAGCTGTACACAAGACGGTCAAAAGGCACATCAGGTTTGCAAGTTTTGCGACAATCTGTATTTAGACGGTGCAAGGGTAGAAAAGGCCGACCTTATAATTCCTGCGGCTCATACCATAGAGTCCGTAACAGAGACACCGGCACTTCCCGGTATTGCCGGCGTTAAGGCGCACGATAAGTGTACAGTATGCGGCAAAACCTTTATTAACGGCCAAGAAACAACCGACATTATTATACCGGCCCTTCCTGTAGGTTGGCAACAATCGGCAAAGGGTTGGTGGTATATTAACCAAGACGGTAGTTATGCTGTAGGTTGGAAGCAAATCAAATCGGTTTGGTACTACTTTGATGCAGACGGCTGGATGCAGACCGGCTGGCAAAAGATAAAGAGCACTTGGTACTACTTTGATGCTGACGGCGTAATGCAGACCGGTTGGGTAAAGGTAAGCGGCAAGTGGTATTATATGAACACAAGCGGCGCAATGCAGACCGGTTGGCAAAAGATAAAAAATGTATGGTATTACTTTGAAAAAAGCGGTGCTA
>JAUNAM010000076.1 GCA_030527615.1 Clostridia bacterium | reverse complement strand
CCATTCGTCACTTATTTTTTATTCGATACTGTAACACATCTATTGTAATCCTACACCTTTTAAATTAAATATAAAAATTAAGGGTTTATTTTTTTGTTAAAAAATAGTATAATATTAAAGATATAGACAAAAGGGGTGTTTTTATGAAAAAACAACACTGTGAAGATAAAGCGTTTAAAGATGCTCGTCATATTCATATGATAGGTATCGGCGGCAGCGGTATGTGCCCCATAGCCGAGTTGTTGCTGTCACGCGGATACAAAGTTACCGGCTCTGACCGAAACGATAATGCAAATGTAAAATATTTAAAATCACTTGGTATTAATGTTTTTAATGAGCATAATGCCGACAACATAAGCGGTGCCGATTTGGTGGCGTACTCAGCGGCTGTGCCTGTCGATAACCCCGAAATGGTGGCGGCGGATAATTTTGGTGTGCCAAAAATGGAACGCTCGCAGCTACTTGGTGCCATTACACGCTGCTACGATAATGTTATCGGTGTTAGCGGTACACATGGTAAAACCACCGTTTCGTCTATGATAACACAAATTTTGCTACTTAACAAGCAAAATCCTAACGCCGTTATAGGTGGCAAGCTGCCCATAGCCAATTCATCTTGTGTTGTAGGCAATTCCGAAACACTTGTATGCGAATCTTGCGAATTTGTTGACAGCTTTTTACAATTTTCACCCGACATTACCGTTTTGCTTAACATTGATGATGACCATATGGATTACTTTAAAACTATGGAAAATCTTGAAAACTCATTTAAAAGGTTTGTGTCAATGGGCAAAATCTGCTATGCCAACGGTGATGACAGCCGCGTTAAAAATGTAGTAAATGACATTGACTCACAGGTTGTAACCTACGGTTTTAATACTGATAATGACTTTTATCCGCAAAACATTACTGCCGGCAAATACGGTTTTTGCTTTGATGTAGTGCACGGCGGTGAAGTGGTTGGTCACCTTGAGATGCACGCCCCCGGCAAACACAATGTTTATAACGGCCTTGTGTCCTTTGCTGTATGTTACCAAATGGGTGTAGCACCCGACGGTATTGCCGATGCTTTGACTAAATTTACAGGCGCAGGTCGCCGTTTTGAGTTTATAGGTGAGTCAAAGGGTATTACGGTGGTTGACGATTATGCCCATCATCCAACCGAAATGACCGCCACATTGAGTGCTGCCAAAACACTTGATTATAAAAATGTTATTGTTGTTTTTCAACCTTATACCTATTCGCGTGTGGCACTGCTGCGTGACGGTATGATAGAGTCACTGTCCATTGCAGATAAGGTGTTTATGACACCAATAGTTGCCGCCCGTGAAGAAAATATATACGGTGTAAAATCTGAGGATGTAACAAATGCACTTTCTAACGCTGAGGTTGTTGCCGATTATGACCAATTGGCACAAAAAATGATAGACAGCGCCAAAGATGGCGACCTAATAATCACGATGGGTGCCGGCGATATATACAAGGTGGCACACATTATTTTGGAGAAGCTTAAATGACACAAAAATTATATGAAATAGATGCCTATTTGGCAGAATTTAACGCAATAGTTACCGACTGTATACAAGACGGTGATAAATTTAAAATCACACTGGATAAAACAGCCTTTTTCCCCGAAGGTGGCGGACAGGCTGCCGATATAGGCAGTTTGAACGATGCAAAGGTTTTTGATGTTCAAGAGCAAAACGGTGTTATTTATCATTATACCGATAAACCACTTGAAACCGGCAGCAATATAAGCGGAAAAATAGATTTTGACCGCCGATTTAACTTTATGCAAAACCACACAGGCGAGCACATTGTATCCGGCTTGGCAAACCGACTTTTCGCTGTTAACAATGCAGGCTTTCATTTAAGTGAAGAGCTTGTAACGGTTGATTTCGATAAAGAACTGACACGCGAACAGCTTGACGAGGTTGAATATCTTGCAAATAAGGCTGTGTGGGCTAATCTACCGGTTAATACATACTACCCAACCGACGACGAGCTTAAAAACACCGATTACCGCAGCAAAAAGGAAATTGACGGTGCTGTAAGACTTGTCAGCATAAAGGATACTGATATTTGTGCTTGTTGTGCACCGCACGTAAAAAACACAGGTGAAATTGGTGTTATAAAACTGCTTGATACCGAGCGTATGCGTGGCGGTATTCGCATAGTGATGAAATGCGGCAATTTTGCTTTACAGGATTATAAAAATAAGCATCAAAACATTTCACAAATATCGGCACAGTTATCCGCTAAACAAGAAAATGCCGCTGAAGCGGTGGTGCTTTTAAACAACAAGCTTACTGCAGAAATCGGCAACACGGTTGCCCTAAAAAGAAAAATTGCCGAGCTTATTGCCGATACAACATCGGCAGAGCAAAACTGTGTTTTTGTAGATGATTGCGACATTAAAGATTTACAGCTTATTGCCGATAAACTGCATAAAAACCACAGCGGAATAAAGGCCGTATTTTCGGGAGAGGGCGAAAGCTATAACTTTGCAATATGCGGTGAAGACGGCGAATTGCAGGAATTTTTTAAAGATTTTAAATCAAAGCTGTCTGTTCGCGGTGGCGGACGTGGCGGTATGGTGCAGGGCAGTGTTATTGCAGATAAATCTCAAATAAAATTATTCTTTTAATTTTACCAACATTGTGTTATAATCAATATTTGAGGTGTTATAATGGATTGGACCGAAATTACGGCAAAGGTGCCCACCGACAAAACAGATGAGGCGGCTGCCATTGCCAATATGACCGTACCTTACGGAATTTATATTGAAGATTATACAAATCTTGAAGCCGATGCCGAGGAAATTGCACATATAGACCTTATTGATGACGAACTTGTAGCAAAAGACCGTACACATTCAATAATCCATATGTACATTGCCGAAAGCGACAATGCGGTAGAGGCTGTATCTTACCTTAAAGAGCGCTTTAATGCTTGTGGTATAGATAACGAAATCAACTGTGTTTTGGTTGATGATAATGACTGGAACGAAAATTGGAAAAAGTATTTTAAAGCTTTTGAAATCGGCGAAAAATTGGCAATTTGCCCCAGTTGGGAGAAATATGACAACCGTGATAATCGCACGGTAATCAGCCTTGACCCCGGTGCCGCATTTGGCACAGGCAGCCACGCCACCACCTCGCTTTGCCTTGAGGTGCTTGAACGCAATGTTACAAATGATACAACCGTTCTTGATATAGGCACGGGTAGCGGCATACTTGCCATAGCGGCAGACCTGCTTGGTGCTAAGTCGTCAATCGGTGTTGATATTGATGCCCAATCGGTAAAAACAGCCATTGCTAATGCTGAAATTAATGGTGTAACACAAAAGACCGAGTTTATAGTAGGCGATTTGGCTGACAAAATCAGCGGTAAATATGACATTGTTTGTGCAAACATTGTTGCCGATGTTGTAATTCGTCTTTTTGATAATGTTGCAGATTTTATGAAGGATGACGGTATACTTATCGTATCGGGCATAATTGATATGCGTGCTCATGAAGTAGAGGCTGCAGCGATAGAGCACGGATTTAAAATCAACGAAAGTCTTACGCGTGAAGAATGGCATGCGTATGTATTAGTCATCGGAGAGCCGAAACCTTATCGTGTTCGACTATCCAATGACTAACTAAATAATTTTGGAGGATACTAATGCTTGAATTTGAGCAGTTAAAATTGCGCCTTGTAGCAAATGAACAAGAAATTCATGATTTGCGTGATGCAATAGGATACGACAGGCTGACCCGTGATATTGAGGAGCTTGAACTAAAACAGGCTTCCCCCGGCTTTTGGGATGATATTGATGCTTCACAAGCTGTTGTGCAAAAAACCGGCAAGCTTAAAAACAAGGTTGAGCAATACGATAACATTGCTACCGGCTATGATGATTTGTTGGTGCTTATCGATATGGCAGACGAAGAGGGTGATACCGATATGGTGGCAGAGCTAACTGCATCGGTTGATGAGCTTGAAAGCAATCTTTCATCACTGCGTCTGGGTACATTGCTTACGGGTGAATATGATGCAAACAATACACTAATTACCTTTCATGCAGGCTCGGGTGGCACCGAGGCTATGGACTGGGTGTCAATGCTTGTGCGAATGTATACCCGTTGGGCAGAGCGTCACGGCTTTAGTGTTAAAATTCTTGATTTTCTTGACGGTGACGAGGCAGGACTTAAGAGCGCTACAATGCTTGTAGAGGGTGAAAATGCCTACGGTTATTTAAAGAGCGAATCGGGTGTACACCGTCTTGTACGTGTGTCCCCATTTGACGCTTCGGGCAGACGCCACACATCATTTGCATCTCTTGAGGTAATGCCCGAAATTGCCAACGATACCGATATTGAAATCCGTGAAGAGGATATCAAAATGGATGTTTTCCGTTCGTCGGGTGCAGGTGGTCAGCATATTAACAAAACCTCATCTGCGGTGCGGTTGACACATATACCCACAGGTATAGTTGTTGCTTGCCAAAATGAGCGTAGTCAATTTCAAAACCGCGAACAGGCATTGCGTATGCTAAAATCAAAGCTACTTGAAATTAAAGAACGTGAGCATCTTGAAAAAATTGACGATATTAAGGGCGTTCAAAAGGAAATCACATGGGGCTCACAAATTCGTTCTTATGTATTTATGCCGTATACTATGGCAAAAGACCATAGAACAAGTTTTGAATCGGGTAATATAAATGCTGTAATGGACGGCGATTTAGATGGATTTATTAATGCTTATCTAAAGGCCGCTTCAAAAGGCGAATTAAATAATAATTAAAGGGTGACTAAAATGAAAAAAGTTATAGCAGTTTTATTGATGGTAATATTAATGGTGTCTTGTTTTGCAGGCTGTGGCGAAAAGCGTGCACTTTACAGTGGCATAGATATGTCAAAATATGTTGAGGTTAAAGATTATTTAGGTATCAAAGTTGATACAAAAGGCGACCAATTTGCAGAGTATTATAACGATGTTTTAACAACCGATATGCAGGATAATTCACTTTACAAGGAAGTAAAAGACGGAACCGTTAAAGACGGCGACACCATCAACCTTGACTACTCGGGCAAAATTGACGGTGTTGTGTTCGATGGCGGTACCGCAGAGGGTCAAGAGCTTGTTATAGGTTCAAATTCATTTATTGACGATTTTGAAGAGGAACTTATAGGCGCTAAAGTAGGTGAAACCCGCGATGTTACCGCAAAATTCCCCGATGACTATTCAAACAGTCCCGATTTGGCAGGCAAAGAGGCTGTGTTTACCTGCACAATCAATTATATTAAAGCACCTATGACCGAGGAAGAAGCTTATAAAGAGATGGACTTTGATTCGGCTAAAGATTATAAAGAAAATATAACCGAGCGTGCTGTTAAAAATTATATACTCAATGTTGTGTGCAAATCTGCAAAAATTAAAGATTATCCCGAAAATGATACAGCAATATTGACCGATGCAATGTTTGAGGTTTATATTGCACAATT
>JAUNAM010000075.1 GCA_030527615.1 Clostridia bacterium | reverse complement strand
TCGTTTACGCTGAATACAACTGTGGGAAGGTCATTACCTGCAGGAGCAGAAATAACAACTTTTTTTGCACCGGCATCAATGTGAGCCTGTGACTTTTCTTTTGAGCAGTAGAAACCTGTGCATTCGAGAACTACGTCAACACCGATTTCACCCCAAGGAAGATCCTTAGCATCTTTTTCAGCATAGATCTTGAGGGTTTTACCGTCAACTGTAATAGTACCGGCCTCATCATCTGCAGATACGGTGTGAAGATTTTCACCGATATAACCACAGTAACCGCCCTGTGCTGTGTCATACTTTAAAAGATTGGCAAGCATTGAGGGTTTTGTAAGGTCGTTGATAGCTACAACATCGTAGCCCTCAGCACCAAACATTTGACGAAATGCGAGACGACCAATACGGCCGAATCCGTTAATAGCAACTTTAACCATTGGAATAACCTCCTAAAATTTTCTAAATAGTATTTTACCCTATTTAGTTCTATTTTTCAAGTATTTTGTTAAATTTTAAACAATTTTTTTGTTTTTCATTTATTATGGCAAAATATATTAAAATATTGTGTGATTTTATATGTAAAATTGACTAAATAGGTATGTGTTATTTACAGTTTATTGCATTTATAATATTTTCGGCAGTTTTAATACCGTCAACCGCCGCCGACATAATGCCGCCTGCATAACCTGCGCCCTCACCACAAGGATAAATACCGCTATGCCCAATGGCTAGACCATTTGTTTCCCGCACAATTCTTATTGGTGACGAACTACGTGTTTCGGGAGCGGTTAGCACTGCGTCGGGTGTTGCAAAGCCTTTAATTTTTTTATCCATCGCCAAGATACCGTGTTTTAGAGAATCGGTTATAAATGCAGGAAAAATATTATTAAAATCAGCAAAAGAGTAATTTGGTTTTACAGTAGGGATAACCTGCCCTAACTTAGGTTCATTGCCAAACACAAAATTATCAACAGTTGTTATCGGTACAGCCCCATCGGCAATATTATACGCTTTATTTTCAATGCTTTGCTGTAGGCGACAACCCTCGAAAATATCGTTACCCTCTAAATCTTCGGGATTGATACCAACAAGTAAAGCACTGTTAGCATTAATACCGTCACGACGACTGTTGCTCATACCGTTTACCGCAATACCGCCATCATCACTTGAAGCGTTTATAACCTCACCACCGGGGCACATACAAAATGTATAAACTCCCCTGCCGTTTTCAAGGTGAACGGCAAGCTTATAGTCGGCGGCTTTTAGTGCAGGGTGATTTGAATATTCCCCATATAACGATTTATTAATTTCGTTTTGCAAATGCTCAATACGCACACCCATTGCAAAGGGCTTACGTGTCATTTGTAATCCGTTGTCAAACAGCATTTTAAAGGTATCACGTGCTGAGTGACCTATACACAAGCATAGATGCTCACACGGCATTTTTTTACCATTTACCGATATGTGTGTAAGCTTACCTTCTTTACAAAAAAGATTATCAAGCTTTGAGCCGAAATTAACCTCACCACCAAGGCTGATAATCTCGTTACGGATATTCTTAACAATATTTTTTAAAACGTCAGTTCCTATATGAGGCTTTGCATCAATCAAGATATCCTCACTAGCCCCAAACTGATTAAACACCTCAAGCACAGTACGACAACGAATATCCTTGATTCCGCTGTTTAACTTACCGTCAGAAAATGTTCCCGCGCCGCCTTCACCAAACTGCACATTTGACTCGGGGTTAAGCTTGCCACCGTCAAAAAACGTGTTAACATCGTTGGTTCGTGTATCAACATTTTGTCCTCGTTCAAAAACAATGGGCTTGAGTCCTGCACGTGCAAGCGTTAACGCCGCAAACATACCCGCAGGACCAAAACCTATTATAACAGGTTGAATGTCAGACTTTAGCTTTTGCCAAACATATTCTTTTGGTTTAAATTCAGAACAATTTTTGTTTTTCTTTAATATTTTTGCCTCATTTTTTATATCAGCAATCACCGATATACAAAAATGAACATTGCTTTTATCACGGGCATCAACAGATTTTTTGTAAAGCTTAGCAGAAATAATATCTGATTTATCAATTTTCAGTTTATTTTCGACTATATCTGAAATGTTTGAAAATTCGGTGTCTAACGGGGTTTTTATATTATTTATAATTATCATAAATTACACCCCAAAATCGTTACAAATGCTGTTTGCGGCACAAATAGCGCTACTCCATGCCCATTGCAGATTAAATCCGCCGCAATCACCGTCTATATCAAGTATTTCGCCAATACAGTATAGTCCCCTTTCACGCTTTGACATCATCGTTTGGTTATTAAACTGATTGGTATCAAGTCCACCTGCAGTAACCTGTGAATTGTCAAAGCCCGTAGTGCCGACAACCTTAAATTTCATTCCCTTAATTACAGATGCAATTTGTTTTATATCCGATGCTTCTAAACCGGATACACTCTCACTTAACTTTAATCCGCACAGTTTAAGCACTGCTTGACCTACGCGCTTGTTAAGCATACCGCTTAAAAACTCATCAAGATTGCGTGTATACAATGCCGACACTCTAAATTGTAGCATATCACAAATGTTGGCAAAGCTGTATTCGGGCATTAAATCAAGAATTATAAATTTGTCACCTTTTACCCGCTCAACCTCACGCGAAATTTGCATTATCGGCGGACCGGAAAGACCGTAATCACAAAAGAGAACTTCACCAAAATCACTGCGAACAGCATTGCCGTTTATAATAAGTGTCGCATCGGCGTTAACCTTTATACCCTTCAAACCTTTAACAACGCCCGTATCGGTTTTAAGCTGTACAATAGCGGGAGTAGTTTTTACAACCTTATAACCCGATTTTTTTAAAATCTCAACCATACTGCCGTTACTGCCAAGCTTTTGACCGCCGGAATACAGTCCGGTAGCGATAATTAAATTATCGGCAATAAAATCTCCGTTATTTGTGTTTATAACAAATTGATTTTTTTGCTTTAAATAAGACTTGACGGTAGTATCGATAAATATATCTACACCATACTCATCGATTGCAAAGCGCAATGCATCAACAACCGATGACGCCTGCAATGAATATGGATATGCCCTGCATTTTTCGTCATATGTAAACATCACACCGATTTCAGAAAAGAAATCAGCAGCATAATAATTGTCAAAGTTTGTAAGTGCATATTCTGCAAAATTTATATTTTCACCATGATAGCGGTCAAGAGATATCTGCATATTGCTGATATTACATCTTCCGTTACCGGTGGTAATAAGCTTTTTGCCGACACGCGACAGTTGTTCGAGTATTGCCACACTTATACTGCGGTCACGCATTTTTATATTTATTGCGGCACACATACCTGCTGCACCGCCACCGATGATAATAACATCATATTTTTGCATTGCGCACATACTTCCTTTTAAAAATATAATTTATTTTACCATAAAAGTTTTATATTAGCAATAAAAAACGAGAAAGAGCCGTGCAAAACACGACTCTTTTTCGTTTTAAGGGGTTTGAGGAGAGAATTATAACTTGCGTTATAATTATACCAATTAGGGTGCGGCTCCCTTTGTTTGGTACAAGTCTATAATACAGTATAATTTTTAAAAAATTATGAACACAATTTAAATATTTTTAAAGAATATGTTTAAATTTTTATGACAATACTAAATGTGTAAATGAAGGGAGAAATTAAAATGAAATATTATAAACAAAATAAATTTTTAAAAGCAATTAGTTCTACGGGCATTATAACCGTTACAGCGTGTGTCTTGATTGCCATTGGTGCAATAGCATGGTATGCGCTATCACGTAACAATTCAGTTGTTGAAAAATCAAAAACAGAAGAAGGGCAACCATCATATGTTGAACCGGAAGAATCATATAATGATATACCACCGGTCAACGACGCACCAACCGAGACAACTACAGATGTTAACGAACCGGTAGATGATGTACCGTATAGACAAGAAGAAAAAAACGCCGACCCTATAGAAGAACAAATAAAATTTATTTTACCGATTAAAGGAAATGTTATAAAGGGATACAGTGATACAGCGTTACAATACTCGGCAACATACGGTGATATGAGATTGCATACCGGAATTGACATTGAGTGTGCGATAGGCAGTGAAATTAAAGCGGTCGGTGACGGAACAGTAAAATCAATAATTGAAGATGCTAATTACGGTAAAATTGTTGTAATAGATCACACTGCCGAATTGACTGTAAAATATTGCGGATTGAAAGATATTAAAGTCAAAGAGGGTGACAACGTCAACGCCGGAGATATTATAGGAAGCACCGGAGACATACCTTGTGAATGTGCTGATAAGCCACATATTCATATAGAAGCAACAATGCAAAATCAAATAACATCACCTTTAGCTGCATTAGGTTTAGAATAACACGCCCTCGGAAAATAGTTATTAATAATAACTATCGTTTAGGGGCATAAAATAACCTCCCACAAAAGCGGGAGGTTATTGCTAATTTTTAAGCAATTTTGCGATTTTAACAAAGCCGTAATGTGTGACATACGCTACTAAAAAAGTGAGCAAAATTGTAAGTGTAGCCCAAAGCAAATCGTTTTTAATATAAATAAATTCGCTTCTTAATATCTTATAAATTAAAATATGAAATAAATATATCTCAAGCGAAATACTACCAACAAATCCCCATATTTTTTTATTAAACTGAATTTTTTTACCAATTAAAACAAAAAATATGCTAAACGCTACTGTAGAAAAAATTCTACAAGCTATACGAAGCGTTTTAAAGTCAATACCGCTATTTTTAAAAATATATGGTATTGCGGTTAAAATTAAAAACACACCTAAACTACAAAACAAAACTAAATAGTACTTCTTTTTTAAAAAGGCGTTGATTTTATCAAAATTTAATGCCCAAAAAATACCCAGCGTAAAACTTAGGTTACTTCTATACCAAGTGCTTTTATATCCTGCCAATATATAAATTAAAGCCAAAACAATTTGCATTATAAAAACAGCAATAACGGCTTTGTGTGTAGCACCAAAAAGTTTAAAAGCTATATAAAAGAATATGTAAAACAATATACAAACACATAAATACCAACTACCTGATGCAATTGTTTTGCCAAAAATGCAAAAAAGTATTCGTTTTATCGGATAGGTTTGTCCGCAAATGCGATACCAAGCTAAATATATAGCCGTTGTTATTGCAAAAATTATATACAAATATAAAATATTTCTTTTAAAAAAACTTTTTAAATATGCAGTTCCTTTTTTTAAATATTGAACAGTAAGCCCATAAGCACTAAAAAAGAAAAAGACAGAAACCATTAAATATCCTGCCGGTCTTATACTCTTGAAAAATCCAACATCAATTTCACGGGCAATATGACAAAACACAACCAAGATTGCCATAATACCGCGTAAAGTATATGTATTAGCAAGAGACAGATAGGTGCTATCTGTCTCTTGTCGAGAATATTTTTTAATCCTGAAGAAAAGGAAAAATTTAAAA
>JAUNAM010000016.1 GCA_030527615.1 Clostridia bacterium | reverse complement strand
TTACGCGGTATGCCGACTCCTTGCTGCCCTCTATGCCCTTTACGGAATCCCAATCGTAAGAAAGGGCAACACTTGCATAACCTTGTATTTCTTTATGTATGGTTTGTAAGTAATAGTACAGCTGACTGGGGGTATTGTCGGGGTTAAGTATGCAATAATTATACATAGCCTCGTCGGTTGTGCCGTCTTCTTTAAAGCTTTGGGGAACTGCATAACAATAATATTGCAGATTATCGGCGCCGTAAGCAATGGCTGAATTTATCTGCCAACGCATATCACCCTCACTGAGTTCTGATTCAAACTCGTTACCGGTGCTTGACTGCAAAATAAAGGTGGTTTCGGCACTGTATTCCTTTGCATTTTTGGCAATCATTTCGTAGTTTGCGGCATAGTAAAGGTCGCTGTCGGGCACCTGCAAATGGAATGGGTAAACGTCTACCGAAATATACGGATTATCAAACGGCTCCATAAATTTTTCAGCAAACATATCAAGCATAATTTCATAGGTTTGATATCCCCAATTGTGAGAGCCTGCAGTGATAGGTATAAGATTGCCTTGGAATGTGGCATTTGGATAAACCTTTTTAAAATCTTCTACCTTGGTTTTATTCGCATAATGTTCCAAGCTGTCGGCTTTGGGCTCATCGCAAATAGAAACACCTGTTATAATATCCTTATACTTGTCATAAATATCAAACTGACTAAATGGGGTATCGCTATAATAGCCTTCACCCTCTACCCACTCAGCAATCCAATCGGCGTATTGAATAACGGCATTAAGCTCTAACTTTTTACAAAGCTCAAGTGCCTTCATGGTGCGCTCCGAGCCTAAATAAAACTGTTTTTCGCCACTATCTTTATCAAGCGAATGATTTACCATAAGCAAGGTATTAAGACCCGCATCCTTGTAAAGCTGTAGTCCTTCTTCACTTATATCATAGGGTGCCCAAAAGCCCGAGGTTGAAAACTGCTTTTGTGAATACTCCGGCAGCTTGTACTTTTCGCCGCAACCGCCAAACGATAATGACATAATTAAAACTAAAACAATAGCAAAAATTCTTTTGAACATATCTATCACCTTAATCAATGCTGTATTTCTTTTCATATAAGTTATATTCCTCAACAAAGTTACCAACCGCATTGGTTTTTACCTTTCGCAAATACTTATGAGTATCGAGCTTGGGTGAATCCTGTTGCAGGGTGTAAACCGCAATGTTTGAGCAGTGGTCAGATACACGCTCAATATTGGTAAGCAAATCAGAAAATACAAATCCTAATTGCACTGTGCACTCACCCTTTTGCAAACGGTCAATATGGCGTGATTTAAGTTGTGCCTTAAGCTTGTCTATAACCTGCTCTATAGGTTCAACATGAGCTGCCATCTCAAAGTCATCGTTTATAAACGAATCAACCGTTATATTGATAATTTCGGTAAGTGCCGATACCATAACACCAATTTCGTTTTTGGCATCTTTAGAAAAAATAATTTCTTTTTCTTTAATTTCTAAAGCGGTACCGCAAATATTGAGTGCATGGTCACCCATACGCTCTAGGTCATTGAGTGAATGAAGCATACGAGATACCGAATGTGAATCTTCTTCGGATAAATTGTTACTGCTGAGTCTAACCAAATAGGTGCCGAGCTTGTCCTCGTACTTATCGGTCAAGGTTTCAAGTTCGCGTACCTCTTTGGCTTTTTCCTCATCATAATCATATACTATTTGAAGCGCGGTCATAATAGCGTTGCGGGTGTGCTCTGCCATTTCGTTAGCAAGTCTGCGGCACTCGCTGATAGCAAGTGGTGTGTTGTGGAATATACGCTCGTCCAAAAATACGGTATGTTGCTTTTCATCCGCTTTATCGGGCACAAGTTTTTCGCAAATATCCATAATGAAGCGTTTTATCGGGAACAAAACAATGGTTGTAACAAGGTTAAACAGTGTGTGCACTATCGCAACCCCAACCATATTAATTTCAGCGTTTAATAGCTTAACACCTGCAAATTGCATTGCATACATTATAATCATACAAAGCAATGAACCGAAAACATTTACAAAGAAATGCAATGTTACCACACGCTTTGCATTTTTGTTGGTGCCAACACTTGAAATAAGTGATGTAACACAGGTACCTATGTTAGCACCAAGCACCAACGGTATTGCCATTTGCCAAGTGATTCCGCCCGAAAGAGCCAGCGCTTGAACGATACCGATTGTAGCTGCCGAAGACTGAATAATGCCGGTAAATACGGTTGATACCAGCAATGCGATAATAGGACTTGTAAGACTGCCCAAGAATTTGTCAAAGCCGGGCATTGTACGTACACTAAGCATTGAGTCGCTCATAAGCTCCATACCAAAAATCAGTATAAAAAAGCCTATAAATATAAGACCCAAATTATTTTTCTTTTCATTTTTAGTAATCATTCTGATTACTATGCCTATAAAAGCAAGTATTGGTGCAAAGGTCATAGGCTGCAGCAGTGTCATAAAGAAATTGCCGTCTTCTACACCCATAAGGCTAAGCAGCCACGCGGTAAGTGTAGTGCCTACGTTAGAGCCCATTATCATACCAAATGTATTTCTGAAAAGAACTATACCTGAGTTTACAAGACCTACAAGCATAACGGTCATAGCAGATGATGACTGAACGGCTATTGTAATACCCGCACCCAAAAAGAAGCCTAAAAAGTCGTTTGAGGTAACCTTTTTCATAGTGCGCTCAAGTCCGCCGCCTGCCATTTGCTCAAGACCGGATGACATTATATTCATACCGTACAAAAAGCATGCAAGACCGCCTACAAGCATTGCAACCATTGTAAGAATTTGTGTCATATTTATTCTCCTATATTAAAGGGTAAAATTAGAATTTAATCTTTTCGGCAATATATGACTTAAGTTCTGTTATCGGAATACGAACCTGCTCCATACTGTCACGTTCACGAACGGTTACACAGCCGTCGGTTTCACTTTCAAAGTCGTATGTGATGCAGAAAGGTGTGCCAATCTCATCCTCACGGCGGTAGCGCTTACCGATTGAGCCGGCATCGTCAAAATCAACCATAAATTCTTTGGCAAGGTCGTTTTTAATTTCCATAGCCTTATCTGAAAGCTTTTTAGAAAGCGGAAGCACTGCAGCCTTAAAGGGGGCAAGTGCCGGATGCAGGCGCATAACCACACGCTTGTCACCCTTGTCGTCAACCTCTTCGTCATAAGCGTTGCAAAGGAATGCAAGTGTTACACGGTCGGCACCGAGTGACGGCTCAATAACATAAGGCACATATTTTTCGTTTGTTTCGGGGTCAAAATATTCCATAGGCTCGCCCGAATGCTCGGCGTGCTGTGAAAGGTCATAATCGGTACGGTCGGCAACGCCCCAAAGCTCGCCCCAACCGAATGGGAACAAGAACTCGAAGTCGGTTGTAGCCTTTGAATAGAAGCAAAGCTCATCCTTATCGTGGTCACGAAGGCGAAGTGAATTTTCATCAAGACCTAAATTAAGCAGCCAATCACGGCAGAAACCACGCCAATAATCAAACCACTCAAGGTCGGTGCCCGGCTTACAGAAGAACTCAAGCTCCATCTGCTCAAACTCACGAATACGGAAAATAAAGTTGCCGGGGGTGATTTCGTTGCGGAAGGATTTACCTATCTGTCCTACACCAAAGGGCAGCTTGCGGCGTGTTGTACGTTGAATATTTTTAAAGTTAACAAAAATACCCTGTGCTGTTTCGGGACGCAAATAAAGTGTTGAAGAGCTATCCTCGGTTACACCTTGGAATGTCTTAAACATAAGATTAAATTTACGAATATCGGTAAAATCGTGTGAACCACAATCGGGGCAAGCGATACCGTGCTCACGGATATAGTCCATCATTTCACTATCACTCATAGCGGCAGGGTTATCATCTAAATTGTTTTCGGCAACATAATCTTCTATAAGTTTATCTGCACGATGACGGGTTTTGCATTGACGGCAATCCATTAGCGGGTCAGAAAAACCGCCTAGGTGACCCGATGCTACCCATGTTTCGGGATTCATAATAATAGCGCTGTCAAGACCCACATTATATGGGCTTTCCTGTACAAACTTTTTCCACCAAGCCTTTTTTATATTGTTTTAAAGTTCTACGCCCAAGGGACCAAAATCCCAAGCATTTGCAAGACCACCGTAAATTTCGCTGCCGGGGTATACAAAGCCCCTACCCTTTGCAAGATTTACAATCATATCCATTGTTTTTTGTGAATTATCCATTTTAAAATTCCTTTCAAAAGTCAAATTTATCCGTATACAATATTAAATAATTTTTGGCAAAAAGTCAACAAAATTTACCTATATTTTTCAAATTTTATATTCTTGACATATTTATATGTATCGTTTATAATATTTACGATTATCAAAATAGGAGAATTTTTTATGGCAGAAACAAACTTTTTAAATTATAAATCAAAGCCGCTTGTTCGCAAAGGCAAAGAAATTTATTATGGCGATATGAGCGAAAAATATGTAGTAAGATTTGAAATTTTATCTGCAAAAAAAGAGGGCAAGCTTGATATTGCCGACAAGGTATCGGTTCAGCTGCTTGACAGCAACACCGACAAGGCTATGAAAGACCGCATTGTTAAAGAAAGCACCAAAGACAATCTGTTTTCTGCTTTAGACTTAGGTTTTACATGGCTTGAAAGATATTTAAAGGATTAATTTAATATTATTTTTACCCAAGCATTAACCCTGCTTGGGTATCTTTGCGTATATAATATATTATTTTTTTGAAAAATATTGATAAAATTTTAACAAAAAGGCTTTTCAAAACTTAAAAAATATGTTATTATATCAGTTGACACAATTCTGACAATTTTTGTTGGTTTTTGTTATAAACGTGATACTTTTGTCACAATTACTAACCAAGGAGGAGACTTTATTATGAAGAAAAAAATCAGTAAACTTCCCTTTAAAGGCACACCTGAGCAAGAAGCACAGCTAAAAGCCGTTATTGCGGAAAATTGCCACGACAAGTCAAACGTTATGGTAGTTATGCAAAAGGCTCAAGATATTTACGGATATCTGCCGCTTGAAGTTCAGGAAATGATTGCCGAAGGCATGGGCGTATCACTTGAAAAGGTGTACGGCGTTGCTACCTTCTATGCACAGTTTTCATTGTCACCTAAGGGTAAGTACAACATCTCGGTTTGTCTTGGTACCGCTTGCTACGTTGTAGGCTCGGGCGATATTTTTGACAAGCTTAGTGAAAAGCTCGGTATCGGTGCTGACGAATGTACCGAAGATGGCAAGTTTTCACTTACTGCCTGCCGTTGCATAGGCGCTTGCGGTCTTGCCCCCGTACTTACTGTTAATGAAGAGGTTTACGGTCGTCTTACCGTTGACGACGTTGACGATATTCTTGCAAAATACGCTGACTAAGGATAGTTTTTATGAAAATTAAAGATATACAACAACTGCTTGAAGCAAGAGTGCTTTGCTGTGAAGAAAACCTTGAGCATGAGGTTTTTTCGGCTTGCGGTTGCGACCTTATGAGCGATGTTTTGGCTTTTGTAAAAGATCAAGCGGTTTTGCTTACCGGTCTTGTTAATCCTCAGGTTATTCGTACAGCCGAAATGATGGATATGGTTTGTATTGTTTTTGTACGTTCTAAAATTCCAAGCCAAGAGATGATTGATTTAGCGCGTGAGAGCGGTATCGTGATTATGGTATCCGATAAACGCCTTTACGAGGCTTGCGGTCTTCTTTACACAGGCGGTCTTGTTGGTAACAAGGTAAAAGAATGAGCGAAATACTTAACTTTCATTTTGACGTTGACGGAGATGATTTTACCTCCGCCGGTCAAGCATCAATACAAATCAAAAAAAGTCTGCGTCGTTTAGGGCTTGACCCCGAGACGATACGACGCGTATCCATTGCTATGTACGAAGGCGAAATCAATATGGTTATCCATGCAAGCGGCGGCACTGCTGACGTTAATGTAAGCGAAAGCTATATTGAAATAATTTTAAAGGACCAAGGTCCCGGAATTAAGGATATTAATCAAGCCATGCAAGAGGGCTTTTCAACCGCACATGACCAAATTCGGTCATTAGGCTTTGGCGCAGGTATGGGTCTACCCAATATGAAGCGCTATACCGACGATATGAAAATTGAGTCTACTGTGGGTGTTGGCACTACCGTGACTATGCGGATTAATATTTAGGTGATGCTATGCAAAATTATGAACATTCAGTTTTACTTGACATAGCCAAGTGCACCGGTTGCACCACCTGTCTTAAGCACTGCCCTACCGAAGCAATTCGTATTAAGGACGGTCACGCCATTATAAACAGTGACCGTTGTATTGATTGCGGCGAATGTATAAGGGTTTGCCCACACAAGGCAAAAAAGGCAGTTTGCAGTAGACTAAACAATATGCAACGCTTTAAGTTTAAAATTGCACTTCCGGCACCTACCCTTTACGGTCAATTTGACAATCTTGACGATATAGACTATGTATTAAACGGGCTTTTAAAGCTTGGCTTTGACGATGTCTTTGAGGTTTCAAAGGCGGCAGAGCTTGTATCCGCTTATACACGTCTTTATCTTAAAACCGACGGTGTAAAAAAACCGGCTATCAGCTCGGCGTGTCCTGTGGTTATGCGACTTATAGCCCTTCGTTATCCGTCACTAAACGACAACATTATTCATATGCTGCCCCCTATGGAGATTGCGGCGCGACTCGCCCGTGAGCGTGCGCTTAAAAATCACCCCGAGCTTGACCCAACCGATATAGGCGTATGCTTTATTTCCCCCTGCCCTGCTAAAGTCAGTTATGTAAAAAACGGCTTTGCAGGTTATAAAAGTGAGGTCGATGAGGTTGTATCTATAAGCGACATCTATTTCTTGCTTATTAACGCAATGAAAAAGACCGATGATATAGAAAGCCTTTCGGAATCGGGTATGATAGGCATTGGCTGGGCACGCAGCGGTGGTGAAGCAACGGCAATTTTTAACGAAAATTACCTTGCCGCCGACGGCATTGAAAATGTTAACCGTGTTTTAGACCAAATAGATAACGGCAATATACCACAGCTTGAATTTATTGAACTTAACGCCTGCACAGGCGGTTGCGTTGGCGGTGTTATGACCGTGCAAAACCCCTTTATTGCAAAGGCTCGTATTCAATCACTGCGCAGATATATGCCGGTGTCACAAAACTTTTTAAGCGGTAAAGACAGCGAATACATTCCCGATTATTACATTTTTAACGATTTCCCCGAATACAAGCCGATTGCCCGTCTTAGCGACAGTATGGCAGAGTCTATGCGAATGATGGCTGATATACAGTCGCTACGCGAAACACTACCGGGTATTGACTGTGGCTCATGCGGGGCACCTAATTGCCGTGCATTTGCCGAGGATGTTGTTAAGGGTACAGCAAATATAAATGATTGCCTTATAAATTTAAACAAAAAAGGTGATGACAAGTGACAGTAAAAGAATTAGTTAATGCTACAGGCTTTAATGCTTTGTGTCTACCCGACCCCGAGCGTGAAATTGAGGGTGCTTATGTTGGCGACCTATTAAGCTGGGTAATGGGCAGAGCCAATGCCGACAACATTTGGATTACCATTATGTCAAATTTAAATGTTATTGCCGTGGCGTCACTTTCTGATGTTGCTTGTGTTTTATTATCCGAAAATGTAACACTCGATGATGAGCTTATTAAAACTGCTAATGAAAAGGGCATAAATGTTCTTACCACTTCACTTGCCACCTATGAGGCGGCGGTAAAAATTTCGGGTATTATATAATGAATAGGTATTATTATGACCTGCATATTCATTCCTGCCTATCCCCTTGCGGTGACGACGACAATACACCAAATAATATTGCGGGTATGGCGTCACTTTGCGGGCTTAATATTGTAGCCCTCACCGACCACAACAGCTGTGCTAACTGCCCTGCTTTTTTTGAAGCGGCAAAGCGCTATGGCATTATAGCGATTGCGGGTATGGAGCTTACCACCAGCGAAGATATACATATAATATGTCTTTTTGAAAAGCTTAAAAATGCACTCGACTTTAACAAAGCGGTAGACGAATATAAAATACCCATTAAAAACCGTGCCGATATTTTCGGCAATCAGTTAATTTTAGACGGCGAGGACAATGTTATAGGCGAAGAAGAAAATCTGCTTATAAATGCAACTATGTTGTCAGTCACCGATGTGCCGAACTTAGTCAAAGAGTACGACGGCATTTGCTACCCTGCTCACATTGACAGGCAATCAAACGGCATTATATCGGTACTGGGTACCTTCCCCGAAAGTCCGCAATTTGACTGTGTTGAATTTCACGACGGAGATAAAGCTCAAGAATATATTGAAAAATATTCCTTACAAGACAAGCTTGTAATTGTAAGTTCTGATGCGCACAACCTTGAAAGTATGCGCGACAAGGAAAACTTTTTTGATATTGACGATGAGCCTTACAGCAGTGATTTTGTAAGGCATCAATTGTTTGAGCTATTAAGGAGGTAATTATGAAAGAGCTTTCCCTTAATATTCTCGACATTACCGAAAATTCGGTAAAAGCAGGTGCTACGCTCACCGAAATATCCATTATAGAAAAGGGTGATACACTAACCCTTATAATAAAGGATAACGGCTGCGGTATGAGCGACGAGATACTTAAAACGGTAGAAAATCCGTTTTATACCACCCGCACCACCAGAAAGGTTGGTCTTGGCATACCGCTACTAAAGCTTGCTGCCGAGCAAACGGGCGGCGAGGTAAAAATCACCTCAAGCACCGATAAAGATAATCACGGCACCTGTGTGACAGCACTTTTTTATAAAAATCATTTAGATTTTACCCCTTTGGGTGATGTAAAAGAAACGGTGCTCACCTTAATACAAGGTCACCCCGATACAGATTTTCTTTTTATTCACCAAAAGGATGAAAATGAGGCCCGACTTGACACCCGCGAGCTTCGCACAGTTTTAGAGGGTGTTCTGCTTAACACTTATGAAGTGCTGCAGTGGATAAAAGAGTATCTTAATGAACAGTACCAACTGTTGTAAAAATAGATAAATAAATTAAATATTTTTCAGAAAGGAAGATATTAAGATGAAATCTTTGGCTGAATTACAAGCAATCAAAGACAAAATGAAGGACAAGGTTGTAATCCGTGAGGGCGTAGCAGGAACACGTGTTGTTGTTGGTATGGCTACTTGTGGTATTGCAGCAGGAGCACGCCCAGTACTAAACGCTTTTGTTGAGGCAGTAAATGATGAGGGTCTAGCCCAAACGGTTACCGTTTCTCAAACAGGCTGTGTGGGTCTTTGCCAATATGAACCCATTGTTGAGGTTTATGAGGCAGGCAAAGACAAGATTACCTATGTTAAGATGACAGCCGACAAGGCAAAAGAGGTAGTAGCAAAGCATTTAAAAGGCGGCAAGGTTATAACAGAATATACCGTTGCCGGCTGTGAATAATCAGGAGGTAAAGTTATGATTCGTGCACACATTCTTATCTGTGGCGGTACAGGCTGTACCTCGTCAGGTAGCCAATCAATACAGGACGCATTTGAAAAGAACATTGCCGAAGCCGGTCTTACCGAAGAAGTAAAGCTTGTTCAAACCGGTTGCTTTGGTCTTTGCGCATTGGGTCCGGTTGTTATTGTCTACCCCGACGGTACATTCTATAGCCGTGTTACCACCGATGATGTAAAGGAAATCGTTGAGGAGCATATTTTAAAAGGCAGACCCGTTGAGCGCTTAATCTATAGCGACACCGGTGCTGACGAGGCGGTCGAAGCTGCTAATGTATCACTTAACGATACTATGTTCTACAAATCACAAAACCGTGTAGTTTTACGTAACTGCGGTGTTATTGACCCCGAAAATATTGATGAATACATCGCTATGGACGGTTATGCAGCACTTGGTAAGGTACTAACCGAAATGACCCCCGAAGAGGTTATTAAGGTTGTATCTGATTCGGGTCTTCGCGGCCGTGGTGGCGGCGGCTTCCCCACAGGCTTTAAATGGTCACTTTGTGCCCCCAACAAGGCACCTCAAAAATATGTTGTATGTAACGCCGACGAGGGCGACCCCGGTGCATTTATGGACCGTTCGGTTCTTGAAGGTGACCCCCACTCTATAATCGAGGCTATGGCTATTGCAGGCTATGCTATAGGCGCTACTAAGGGTTATGTATATGTTCGTGCAGAGTACCCCATTGCCGTTAACCGTTTGCAAAAGGCTATTGACCAGGCTAATGAGTACGGTCTACTTGGTAAAGACATCTTTGGCTCAGGCTTTGACTTTGACCTTCAAATCCGTCTTGGTGCAGGCGCATTCGTTTGCGGTGAAGAAACAGCACTTATGACCTCTATCGAAGGCAATCGCGGTGAGCCACGTCCACGTCCTCCTTATCCCGCAGTTAAGGGTTTATACAACTCACCAACCGTTGAAAACAACGTTGAAACCTTTGCTAATATTCCTCAAATTATCCTTAAGGGTGCTGATTGGTTTGCATCAATGGGTACCGAAAAATCAAAGGGTACAAAGGTGTTTGCACTGGGCGGTAAAATCGCCCATACAGGTCTTGTTGAGATTGCTATGGGTACCACACTTCGCCACATTATCGAGGATATCGGCGGCGGTATACCGGGCGGTAAAAAATTTAAGGCTGCTCAAACCGGCGGTCCTTCAGGCGGATGTATTCCTGCTTCTTTAATTGATACCGAGGTTGACTACGATAACCTTACTGCTATCGGTTGTATGATGGGTTCAGGCGGTCTTATCGTTATGGACGAAGACAACTGTATGGTTGATATGGCTAAGTTCTTCCTTGAATTTACCGTTGACGAGTCTTGCGGTAAGTGTACCCCCTGCCGTGTTGGTACAAAGCGTCTTCTTGAAATGCTTGACAACATCACCAAGGGTAAGGGCACACTCGAAGACCTTGACAAGTTAGAAGAGCTTTGCAACTATATTAAGCAAAACTCACTTTGCGGTTTGGGTCAAACAGCACCTAACCCCGTACTTGCAACACTCAAGTTCTTCCGTGAAGAGTATGTAGCTCACGTTGTTGACAAAAAGTGCCCTGCAGGCGTATGTAAAGACCTGCTTAAGTTCCACATTGATATGGACCAATGTATCGGTTGCGGTATGTGCGCAAGAAATTGCCCTGTAACCGCTATTCACAAAACCGAGTATGTTGCCCCCGGTCACAAGCTGTTCTCTTACGAAATCGATAACGACAAGTGCATTAAGTGCGGCGTATGTATCGGCAACTGTAAGTTTAAGGCTATTGACAAGGTATAAAGAAGGGAGCCAAAGAAAATGGATATGATTAATGTAAAAATTAACGGTATTGCGGTAAGCGTACCCAAGGGCTCCACTGTTTTAGAGGCTGCCCGTGCGGCTGGTGTAGAGGTTCCTACACTATGCTTTATGAAAGAAAAGAACGAAATCGGTGCTTGCCGTATTTGTATGGTAGAGGTTAACGAGGGTCGCGGCTTCCGTATGGTTACTGCTTGTGTATACCCCGCTACCGACGGTATGGAGGTTATTACCAATTCTGAAAAGGTTCAAAAGTCACGCAAGACTACACTTGAGCTTATTCTTTCAACACATGAAAAGAAATGTCTTTCTTGTGTTCGTTCTACCAACTGTGAGCTTCAAAAGCTATGCCGTGACTACGGTGTAGATGAGGGTGCATTTGACGGCTTTAAGCCCCAATATGAGCTTGATATGAGCACACCACACCTAGTAAGAGATAACAACAAGTGCATACTTTGCCGTCGTTGTGTTGCAGTTTGTGAAGAGCAATTTGTAAGCGTTATAGGTGCAAACGACCGTGGTATTGATACCAATATCGGTCAAGCATTTAACCTTTCACTTAACAACACACCCTGTATTTCTTGCGGTCAGTGTACTGCAGTTTGCCCCACCGGTGCACTCACTGAAAAAGACGACACCGACAAGATTTGGGAAGCTTTGGCAGACCCCACAAAGACAGTTGTTGTTCAAACAGCACCGTCTATTCGTGCAACACTTGGTGAATGCTTCAATATGCCTATCGGCTCAAATGTTGAGGGCAAAATGGTAGCAGCGCTGCGTCGCCTTGGCTTTGACAAGGTGTTTGATACCGACTTTGCCGCCGACCTTACTATAGTTGAAGAGGCAAACGAGCTGCTTGACCGTGTTAAAAACGGCGGCACATTACCTATGATTACCTCTTGTTCACCCGGTTGGGTTAAATTCTGCGAATTCTACTACCCCGATATGATTAACCACCTATCAAGCTGTAAGTCTCCTCAGCAAATGGCAGGTGCCGTTATTAAGACATATTGGGCAGATAAAGCAGGTATTGATGCTAAAGATATAGTTTCTGTATCGGTAATGCCCTGTACTGCTAAAAAGTTTGAAATCGGTCGTGACGACCAATCTGCTGCAGGTGTGCCCGATGTTGATATCGCTATCACCACCAGAGAGCTTGGTCGTATGATTGAGCGTGCAGGTCTTAACTTTACTGCACTTCCCGATGAAGAATTTGACAGCCCGCTTGGCGAAGATACCGGTGCTGCTGTTATATTCGGTGCTACCGGCGGTGTTATGGAAGCAGCGCTTCGTACAGCTAACGACTGGATTAGCGGCAAAGACAATGCTGACATTGACTACACTGCAGTTCGTGGCACAATGGGTCTCAAACAAGCTACTGCTAAGCTTGGCGATATGGAGGTTAAGGTTGCTGTAGCATCCGGCGCTGCCGCTGCTAAGGTTGTTATGGACAGAATGAAGGCCGGCAACCCTGACGGTTGGACCTTTGTTGAGATTATGGGCTGCCCCGGCGGCTGTGTAAACGGCGGCGGTCAGCCAATTCAACCTCAGTCGGTTCGTGACACAGTTGACCTTAAGGCTGTTCGTGCAAAAGCACTTTATGACCAAGATGCAGCTATGGCTATTCGTAAGTCACATGAGTCACCCGTTGTAAAGGCACTTTACAGCGAATGGTATGACGGCTTTGGCGGTCATAAAGCTCACCACGACCTACACACAAGCTATACTGCTCGTAAAAAATACAATAACGATTAATCGTTAAAAAACCAAGCCCCCGAGTTTCAAAAAACTCGGGGGATGTTTTATTATATATACTCTTTCATATAATCACCGTGGGCAGTGATAAGCTCGTCAACCATCGACTTTATATCCTCGATTGAAAGCTCGGCTGCGGTATGTGGGTCAAGCATTGCCGCCATATAAATATCCTTGCGGTTGCAAGATGCCGCCGCCTCAATGGTCATAAGCTGTGCATTGATATTGGTCATATTCATAGCCGCAAGCTGTGTTGGCAGCTTGCCCACGTAGGTGGGGCTAATTCCGTAGTTATTTACGAGGCATGGCACCTCTACACAAGCATCAACGGGTAGATTTTCGATAAAACCGCCACTGTTTATAACATTTCCGTTTATTTGATAAGGCACGCCCGAAACGAGTGCTTCCATAATACGTGAGCCGTATTCGATAGAGCGCTCGTGCTGCATAAGACCGCCGCTCATAATCTCTTCCTTTTGTTTTTTCCACTGCTCTATCTGGTCAATACAGCGGCAGGGGTATTCGTCAAGCGGAATACAGTATTTTTCTATAAGCTCGGGGTATTTTGACTTGATATAATAGGGGTTATATTCGGCGTTGTGCTCGCTTGATTCGGTGCAGTAGTAGCCGAAATTATTGATATATTCATATCGCACCATATCGCCGTGCTTTTGAATGCGGTTTTTTTCTGCCGCGCGGCGGCGAATTTCGGGGTAAAGGTCGTTGCCGTTATTATCCTTTATATCAAGCAGCCACGCCATATGATTTATGCCGGCAATCAGCTCTTTTCTGCCGTCAAGCTTATCTGCCATATCAAGACCCTGCAGCAGCTTCTCACTGCAAACCTGCACACTGTGGCAAAGACCTATGGTTTTCACCTTGGTATAGCGTTGCATATAGCCTGTGATTATCGCCATAGGGTTGGTATAATTTAAAAACCACGCGTTGGGGCAGACCTCTTCTATTTCGCGGGCAATATCCTTAATAACGGTTATGGTGCGAAGTCCACGCATAATACCGCCGATACCCAAGGTATCACCTATTGTTTGGCGAAGTCCGTACTTTTTAGGTATTTCAAAATCAATAACGGTTGACGGCTCATAACCTCCGACCTGAATGGCATTTACAATAAAGGTAGCATCACGCAGGGCGTCCTTGCGATTTTGCTCGCCACAAAATTTTGTAATACGTGCCCTACCCTCGTTGATATTTTGGTTCATAGCGTTAATTATGATATATGATTCCTCAAGTCTTTCAGCATCAATATCATAAAGTGCCATTTCGGCATCGCGCAGATGCTCTGACATCATAGCATCGCCCAAAAGATTTCTTGCAAAAACGGTACTGCCCGCACCTATAAATGTAATTTTTATCATTTTAATTTCTCCTATGTGTCAAAATTATATTTATGTAATCAATATACAGTAAAACCTTGAAATTTTCAAGTATTATATCACCTATTTTTAGATGGCGATACACCGTAATAACTCTTATATACTCTGTTAAAGGTTTGTATAGACTGAAAGCCCGAATTATAAGCAATCTCGGACACCGATAATTTACTGCTTTTTAGCAATACGCTTGCATAGTGCAGGCGCTTTTTTCTTATATAATCGGTGACTGTTATATTTATTTCTTTTTTAAAAATTTTATTTAAATAATCTTCATTTATAAGGCATTGCTTTGCCACATCGGTGGCGGTAATATTATCCTTAAAATGATTTTCGATAAAAGCAACAGCAATACCAAAATAGCTTGATACCACATCAATGTTATAAAGGCAAGGAAAAAGCTCAAGAAGTGACTTTAAAAGATATTGACGGCTTTTATCATTTATGTCATCAAGCTTTATAATAGCATCACAAAGGGTTAAAATAGAGCTAAGTTGCCTTTCATTTATATTTAAATAATTGTTTGTTTTTTCTATAATTCTTTTTTTGTTAGTGTCGGCAAACAACACATTTTCACAAAAGCTGATGTTATAAATTTGAGTTTCTTCAAAAAAAATAAACTTATGAAAATCGTTAGGCAGCAGAAAAAATACCATACCTTTTTTAAAGGGTATATCGTTACCATTAAGTGTCATAATACCCGAACCAGAAGTTATTATTTCTATTTCATAATATTCGTGAAAATGAATAGGTATATTGTTTTCCTTTTTAAAAGTAGTTGACTTAACACGAAATTCGTTTTTATGCCCTATGTATTTTTCTTTTGTGTTTTGTTTTATATCTTGATACATTGTATCACCGCTTTTTAAAAATCTAAAAATAATAATTAAATGTCGATTTTTGAGTATATTTATATTATACACAATGCTACAATAAAATCAACAAAAAACTGAAAGGTTGATTTTTATGGCAAAAGTAATAGGCGGTCACAGCGTACCCAACATTCCTTGGCAAGAAAAACCGACAAATTGTAAGGATGTAGTTTGGCGCTACAGCGAAAACCCGATTTTATCTCGCAACGATATTGAAGATGCAAACAGCGTGTTCAACAGTTCGGTAATACCCTTTAAGGGCGAATTCCGTGGCATTTTCCGTTGCGACAAGACCGATATGCTTCCCCTTTTACACAAGGGCAAAAGCAAAGATGGCATTCATTGGGAGATTGAGGACATACCCTTTAAATTTGAAAACAGCATTGATGGCGTTGACTACCCCTATGGCTATGACCCCCGCATTTGTGAGGTTGAGGGCAGATATTACATAATCTGGTGCACCGGTATGAAAAACTGGGATGCTACCATAGGTCTTGCCTACACCGACGATTTTGAGCATATTTACCGTATGGATTATCCGTTTTTACCCTATAACCGCAACGGCTCACTATTTCCCCGCAAGATAAACGGACATTATGTATTGCTTTCTCGCCCGATGTCACCTGCACACAGCGACTTTGGCAACATTTATATGAGCCAAAGTCCCGACCTTACCTATTGGGGTAAGCACCGCCTTGTTATGGAACGCGGCAGAGGCTGGGAATCGGTTAAAATCGGCAGCGGTCCTACCCCTATCGAAACAGATGAAGGCTGGATACTTATTTATCACGGAGTTAAAAAGACCTGCAACGGCTTTGCATATTACGCAGGTGTAGCTGTGCTCGACCGCGATAACCCTGAAAAAGTGCTTTACCGCAGTAAAAAGTACATTTTGGCACCACGTGAAATTTATGAACAGGTTGGCGATGTAGCAAACGTAGTATTCCCCTGTGCCGCTATTTGCGACAAAGACACCGGCAGAATAGCGCTTTACTATGGCGCCGCTGATACTGTGGTAGGTCTTGCCTTTACAACGGTTGACGACCTTATTAAATTTGCAAAAGAAAACTCATAACTTAAAAAACACGCTCAGCCGAGCGTGTTTTTTAGTGCTTAAAGTTAAGAGCAGAGAGTTAAATTAAGATGTCGGATATGCCGACTCATCTCAACTCTAAAACTCTACACTCTCAACTCTATCATTCAGTTTCTCTCTTTTGTTAATTTTTTAATAAGCTTTGCATTATCGGGGTTTATATCACTTTCAGCAAGGCTCCAAGTCCAGTTGCCGCACGGTGTGCCGGGGATGTTCATTCGTGCTGTGCTGTCTAAATTAAGCAGGTCTTGCATAGGTATTATGCAAAGCATAGCTTCTGATCTTGATGCTGCACGTATAAGCCTATGTGCCGGCGGTATATCGGTGTCATGCATAAAGCTGTCAAAAATCACAACTGTTTTTATATCGGCATTTTCATACCAACCGCGTGTGGTGTCGTTATCGTGAGTGCCGGTATAGCAAACACAGTTATAGGGATAATTTTGAGGTAAAAAGACGTTATCCTGCCTGCCGTCAAATCCAAACTGCAAAATTTTCATATTGGGAAAACCGGTATACTTTAGCAGCTTTATTACCTCGCCGTCTTCTTCGCCGCCTAAATCCTCGGCTATTATATTAATATTGCCGATTTTTGCCGTTACCGTATCCCAAAAGCGCTCGGATTCGCCCATTTGCCAGCTGCCGTTTACCGCCGTTTTACTCCCCTGCGGTATTTGATAAAAACGAGCAAAAGCACGAAAATGATCAATGCGCAAAACATCATACATTTGTTGGCAAAACGCTAAACGCTTGCTCCACCAATCGTATCCGTTTTGCCTCATATTTGAAAAATTATATATTGGGTTGCCCCAAAGTTGTCCCGTGTCGGAAAACCGATCGGGTGGTACGCCTGCAACAAGGGTTGGTGTAAAGTCAAGCCCCACCTTAAAATCGTCGGGATTTACCCAAACATCAACGCTGTCACCCGATACATAAAAAGGTATATCACCTATTATCATTACACCCTTTTTATTGGCGTAATTTTTAAGTGCCGAATACTGTGTATAAAAAATGTATTGCGTTATTTTGTGAAAATCTATATGCGATTTATACTTTTGCTCAAAAGCCTCAATATCAGCCGGCAACCGATATTTAATGCCGTCGGGCAGACCCTTTATGCTGTCGGTTTTATAAACAGATAGTGCAGATGAAAACAGCGCAAAATCGTCAAGCCACCATGCATTTTTTGTTATAAAGTCATTGTATTTTTTATCATCTCGGTTAAAATTTTGTGCCGCTTTTTTAAGCAACGGCATTTTAAATGCCCTTACAGCATCGTAATCAACATTTTTTCTAAAAGTGTACTTTGATATATCGCAACTGTTTAAAATGCCCTCGCGTGCTAAATCTTCAATGTCGATATAAAGTATTTCGCCCGCAAAGCAGCTAATTGACTTATAGGGCGAGTTGCCCTCACCCAAAAAATTCAGCGGCAATATCTGCCAAAAGCGCTGACGACCTTGTTTTAAAAAGTCAACAAAGCTGTAGGCACCCTCACCAAAATCACCTATGCCATATTTTGACGGCAATGACGAAATTGCGAGCAATATGCCGCTATATCGCTTTTTAGATTTATCCCTTAACGGCACCTGCAGCAACCCCTTTGATAATATATTTTTGACAAGATAAATAAAAGATTATTACAGGCACAATGCTTAACACCAGCATTGCCATCATAGCACCCATATCTACCGAACCATACCCGCCCTTTAAATACTGCACGGCAATGGGTATGGTTTTGTAATCGCTGCCGATAACTAAATAAGGCAGTAGATAGTCATTCCACACCCACATGGTATTAAGTATGGCAACCGTTATAGCTGTCGGCTTTAATATTGGAAACACCACCCGCCAAAAGGTCTCAAAAGTGTTGCAGCCGTCAATAATTGCCGCCTCCTCAAGACTTAATGGCACCGACTTTATAAATCCGGAAAATATAAAGACCGAAAGCCCCGCACCAAAGCCTAAATATATTAATATTATGCCAAACGGATTATCAAGCCTGAGTATGTTTGCCACCTTTGACATGGTAAACATAACCATTTGAAACGGTACTATCATAGAAAATACAAACAGGTAGTATAAAACACTGTTAAATCGGCTTTTAATTCTTGTTATATACCAGGCGGTCATTGATGTGAAAATTATGATGACTGCAACCGATAACACCGTTATAAAAACCGACCAAAAAAACGCCGATAAAAAGCCTGTATCATTTATACCCGAAATGTAATTTTCTATACCTGAAAATGTGTCGGCACTCGGCAATACAAAGGGTGTTTGACTAATAGAAAACTTGTTTTTAAAGGAATTAAGCAGCACAGTTAAAATGGGTATTAAAAAAACAATACTTAAAAAAAGGAGAGATAAAAAAATCAATATATGGGATAGATTTATCTTTTTCATTAATTTTCAACCTCTTTACTTCTTGTCAAATAAAGCTGTAATAGCGCAACCACAGCAACCAGTATAAAAAATACAACCGCCTTTGCCTGTCCTACGCCCTCGCTGCCTACACGACCATAAAAGGTATTGTAAATATCCAGTGCCACCATTTGAGTCTGCTTTGACGGAGCGCCTGCGGTAAGTGCCAAGTTTTGGTCAAACAGCTTAAACGAATTTGTTATGGTCAAAAACAAGCAGATAGTTATAGACGGCATAACCGACGGTATGGTAATGTTAAAAAGTGTTCTGAAGGGTCCTGCCCCGTCAACACGTGCCGCCTCTATGATAGAGGTGGGGATGTTTTGAATACCGGCAATATATATGACCATCATATAACCTATCATTTGCCAAGCCATAAGGATTATAAGTCCCCAGTAACCGAATTTGGCGTTAGAGGTTATAGAATATCCGTATTTAAAAAGCACACCGTTTATTATAAGCTGCCAAATGTAGCCAAGCACTATGCCGCCTATAAGATTGGGCATAAAAAATACCGTTCTGAAAAGATTTGTGCCCGCAATACCCTTTGTCAGCAATAGCGCCAGTAAAAACGCCGCAACATTTATAACAACTACTGACACTATTGCAAATCGCAGCGTAAACCAAAGCGAATTTATAAATTCTCGGTTTTCACTAAAAGCCTTAATATAATTTTGAAGTCCCACAAACTGTGCATCGCTGACTGTACGAAACTCGCAAAAAGACAGATATAACCCCATTAAAAACGGTATTAAAAACGCAATACAAAAGGCTATAAAGGTTGGCAACAAAAATATTGTGAACCATTTTTTTGACGCACGATTCATTTATTTTCTTTCACTCTTCCAGCTTGATTTTACGGTATCGGTCAAATCATCCCATTTTTTGGTGCCCTGTACATACTCAAGCAAATCACCGCCAACCTTTGTTTTAAACACATCGCTTGGAAACGACGTGAATATCCATGGCACGGTGACATTATTTTCATCATTCATATAACGTACAACCTCACGTGCCAATGGGTCACCGGGTAGCTCTGCTTCACTAAAGCTGTTAAATGGCGTTACAAATCCTAATTTATTTGTTACATAATCTTTACCTGTTTTGCTGCTGAAAAGCCAATACAAAAAGTCAAGCGACTTTTTTTGCGCCGACTCGTCGGCATTTTTGTTAATAGCCAGATAATTTTCGGTACCGATACAAATACCCTGATTTTCTTCACCCTTGATACCTGTATAAATGGGCAAGAATTTTATATCGCTTTCCTTTACGGTGTTGCCCTCAACATCACTTATTTGTGACCAAGCCCAGTTGCCGTTTTGCACCATGGCAACCTGACCTAATGCAAACTCTGCCATAGAGTCACTTGTTGATTTAGAGCCTAAAACGCCCTTTTCGGTAATGGAATTATCGGTATATAAATCAAAAATATTTTTAAAGTTTTCGGAATATCTAAATGCTATTTCCTTAGCGTTTAAACCGGCAATTGTGGGGTCTGAATGGTCCTCGCTGTCGCGAAATTCATAATATAGCGGTACATTTAAAAGATGTGTCTGCCAACGCCAATCCTCGCCGCTGGAAAGTGAGGTTGAAGCAAATACACCCTTAATACCAAGCTCTGCTTTTTTGGCAGTCATATCCTCTACCACAGTCTTTAATGTTTCAAAGCTTTTGATTTCATCGGTACTTGTAATTTTGGTTTTGCGGTCGGGCAGTGCAAAATACTTTTTCATAATGGCGTCATTATAAATAATGCCGTAGCCCTCTACCACATAGGGTACACCGTAAATGCCCTTGCCGTCTTTGCCGCGAATAGCGAGTGTATCATCAGTAAGCAGCCTTGCAAAATCGCTGTTTTCTATATTAAGGCAATAATCCTTCCAAGACTCATAGCCTATAGGACCGTTTATTTGAAAGATTGTAGGTGCTGATGATTTTGCTATTTCGCTCTTTAAAGTTTGCTCATAGGTATTGGCAGCGGCGGTGCTCACCTTAATTTTCACACCGGTTTCCTCTTCATATTTTTGGGCAATTTCTTTGTAAATGTCGGCTGATTCGGGTTTAAAATTCAAAAAGTAAACATCGGCTTTATTACCGCCTGAACCACCGCAGCCCGCAAGTGAAATAATTGCCAACAGGCATAAAAACAATGCTGTGATTTTTTTAGACATAAAAATTCCTCCGTAAAATATGTTAATTTTATCATTGCCTTTTTTTAGGCAAATAATACAGTTTTTTGAAATTTTGTTTATTTAAAATCACGATTGTTTTTAATTGACATTAGTTTGATAAAAATATATAATAATATCTGTAAAGGAGTGTGTTTGAAATGGTCAAAACCGTTACTATTTGCTTTGCCAACAACAAGGGCGGCAGCGGTAAATCTACCACATGCTGCAATATTGGGTATGAGCTTGCAAAATCAGGCAAGCGCGTACTGCTGATTGACGGCGATATGCAAATGAACTTGTCACTTTCTTTTTTTGATGAGAATACCGTTTTAGAATGTGCACAGAGCGGCAAAAACATCTACACCGCGGTAACAGCACAAAAAGATATTAATGATTACATAACACCAACTAAATATGACAATCTTGATATGGTGTTGTCATCATCGCTTATGAGCAATATCGAATTTGACCTGTTTTCTAAATGGCAACGCGAGCTAATACTTAGCAAATGCCTTGAAAATGTTAAAGCAAGCGGCGAATATGATTATATATTAATGGATGCACCTCCTACACTGGGTGGTTGGGTAATGAATATGCTTTGTGCGGCTGATTATCTTATAATACCTGTAGAAGCAAGCCCGTGGGGACTTTTCGGCCTTGCCAATATGTTTGAATTCTTTGCCACCGTTAAGAGCATAAATCCTGTCCTTTCGCTTTTAGGTGTTGCAATCACCAAGGTTGACACCCGCAAAAATTATTTTAAGCAAACGGTTGAGACACTGCAAAACACCGAGGGTGTTAATATGTTTGAGAATTATATTCGCACCGACAGTTCTATTGAATGGGCGCAGGACGCCAGCCTGCCGGTGGGTGTTTACAAGCCAAGTGCACGCAGTGCTAAAGAATATGCAGCTCTTGCAAAGGAGGTAGAAGAACTTGTCAATAGGTAAAAGCAGTATTGCTCGTGCGGTAAACGTTACAAAAGACACACCGCAAGAGGTAAAGAAAGAAAACAAAAATATAATAGTTCAAAAATTTGGTGTTCAAGAAATTAGTCTTTTAAAAGATGCTACCGATTTATCACTTTTAGAAAGTGTCAAAAAACACGGTGTGCTCTGCCCCGTTTTGGTTGCCATAACCGATAAGGGTGATAAATGGCTGATTGACGGCTATAGCCGCATTGCCGCCGCAAAAGAGCTGGGCAGCACAGATATTGATGCTGTTGTTATAAATGTAGGTAACAAAAACGATGTTAACCGTCTTTATAAAGAATTGCTTTCGCTAAAGCCGAAGACTGCTGACAATATCCACGAAGAAAAATTTAAGGTTTTGGCTGTAAAAGACCACGACCTACCGGCATATTTATTATAAGGAGAAAAAATTATGAATGTTGTATGTCTTGATATGGAGGGCGTATTGGTCCCTGAAATTTGGATTGCTTTTGCAAACGAGGTAGGTATACCCGAGCTTAAGCGCACCACCCGCGACGAACCCGATTATGATAAGCTTATGAAATACCGTCTTGATATTTTAAAAGAGCACGGTCTTGGTCTTAAAGAAATTCAAGCCGTTATTGAAAAAATTGACGTTATGGAAGGCGCTAAAGAATTTTTAGATGAGCTGCGAAGTGTAACACAGGTAATTATACTAAGTGACACCTTTGAGCAGTTTGCTGCACCCCTAATGAAAAAATTAGGTATGCCAACCATATTCTGCAACACACTTGAGGTTGCCGAAAACGGCGAGATAACAGGCTACAGGATGCGCTGTGAAAAATCAAAGCTTACCACAGTTAAGGCTTTGCAATCTTGCGGCTTTGACACTATCGCCGCAGGTGACAGCTTTAACGACCTTGGTATGATACTAAACAGTAAAGCAGGCTTTTTGTTTAAGTCTACCGAGCAAATCAAAAAAGATTACCCGCAGCTTCAAGCATTTGAAGAATATAATGAATTGCTTGCCGCTATAAAAGCAGCGCTATAAATATATAAAAATGGTCTTGGGCGCAATCCGCCATTTGGATTGCGCCCAAGTAATCTTTTAACACTATGCCGTAACGTACAATAGCCGTAGGCTTATTTGCGATTATTACCGCAACATCGGCATTGCACATAGCACGGATTTTCTCCGTAATAAAAGTATATTATTAATATTTTAAATAAATAACATTTTTGTGTGAACAATCTTAAAACTTTAAGGTGATTTAAGTGATAAAAAAACGCATTGCCACATTACAAAACATACTGCAAAACAATCAAGCTTTTCTTATAAAAAGCCCCTCTAACCGATATTATTTAACCGGATTTAATTCGAGTGCGGGCAGTATTTTAATAACAAAGAATGCCGCTTTTTTGTTTATTGATTTCAGATATTTTGAAAAAGCAAAATCGACAGTAACAGGCTGTGAAGTTCTGCTTTTAGATAAAGGTGATAAAGGCATTTTCGACTTTTGCAATGAGCAAGGTATTAAAGAAGTTTTTATTGAAACTGATTTTTTAAGTGTTGGCAAATTTAAAAATCTATCCAATTTGTTTAAAGGCATAAAAATTTCCAATGATAAAATTTTGGACACCAAGCTTTATGAAATGCGAGCTGTAAAAGACGAATATGAACTGCAATTTATAAAACAGTCGCAAGAACTGACCGATAAAACCTTTGAGTATATTTTAAACAAAATTGAAGTTGGCAAAACCGAAAAGGAAATAGCGCTCCAAATGGAATTTTTTATGCGCAGTATGGGTGCCGACGGCATAGCCTTTGATTTTATTGTAGTATCGGGTAAAAATTCGTCACTACCGCACGGTGTGCCCACCAATAAAAAAATTGAGAGCGGCGATTTTGTGACAATGGACTTTGGTGCACGTGTAAACGGATACTGCAGCGATATGACCCGTACTATAGCTATCGGCTATGTAAGTGAGCAACAAAAGGCAGTTTATGACACCACACTTAAAGCGCAGCTTGCCGCCCTTGATACGATAAAGGCAGGTGTACTTTGCGGTGATGCCGACAAAACCGCCCGTGATATAATTTATAACGCAGGATATACCGGTTGCTTTGGGCATTCACTCGGTCACAGCGTAGGTATTGATATACACGAGTCACCAAACCTAAGCCCAAATAGCACTGCTGTTTTACAAAACGGCAATGTTGTCACAGTAGAACCGGGTATTTATCTTGAAAACCAATTTGGTGTTAGAATAGAAGATATGGTATATGTTACCGATAGCGGATGTATTAATCTTACAAAAGCGACAAAGGAATTAATAATATTGTAAAATATAAACGTGTTTTCTTATCGCGGTGAAATTTTGTATATTATTAAAAACGACAGTATTTTATGCACACCTAAATGTGTGATGAGATACAACTCGCAAAGCGAGTTGATGATATACACGCGTGCTGCGCGATGATATGCCAAGCCTATCGGCTTGGATAAAAAAATCGACTTGTGTGACACAAGTCGATTTTTTGGGTTTATTCCACCTTTATACAAACACCATAATTCAAGTGAAATCGTGCGTGCCGCACGGTGAAATCTTGGCTAACGCCAAGGTGAAATCGAAAGCTGACGCTTTCGGTGAAATTAAATCCACCCACCGCCGCAGCGATTTCACTCGACCAACGGGAGAATTTCACACGCCGTAGGCGTATTTCACCCACCCGAAAGGGTGGATTTAGTTGAAAAACTCCAAGTCAAAGACTTGGAGTTTTTCATGGCGGAGACGGCGAGATTCGAACTCGCGGGGGATTGCTCCCTAACTGATTTCGAGCAATTGACACCATCTTCGTTTTAACCGATTTATTATCCCGTTGCTTCCCATTTTATCACCCATTTTCAGCAAAAACAAGCCGTTTTTCGAGAAATATTCGGAAATTTGCGAGATAACTGCGAGAAAAAACATAAAAAATCCTTTTATTATCTTGGGCAAAAAATAGTAAAAGGAGTAGTAAAATGACTACCGAAAAACAAAGAAAAATTATAGAAAAGATGATGAAAAAATGCCCCGAGGTTTTAACACCTATGAAAGCAGCAAAGTGGGCGCCTGTAGGTAAAAATAAAATATATGCTGCAATTCAAAACCGAACACTTGAAGCCTATGTTTATAAAGGCGGTTATATCTTCTCAAAGGATGCCTTAATTGATTATCTTGTAAATACGGCAGATGAAAAAGGCAGAGTGTTTGCCACGGCGGAGATGATACACCATGACGAATGAAATTGCCGTATCTTTAAGCGACCTACCGCCTGTACTGTCCGGTGAGCAAGTAAGAACCGTACTGCATATCAGCAAGCGAAAATGTGCTTGGATGCTCAATAACGGGTTTATCAAATGCCAAAACACCGGCAAGCGAACAAGGAAATATGCCGTCTGCCTTACTGACCTTATAAAATTTATTGAAGACTCGGCGGCACACCCCGAAAAATATCAAACACCTTATGCCGAATTTTCGTCTGCCAAGTATAGCAAATATCCGACTAAAACAACGCCTTATAGCAAATACGGATTTCCGAAATTAGTCCCCAAAGATTTTGCTGTGTGGCTTGAAAAAGAGTTTAAAGATGTTCCCGATGCACTTACCATCCCCGAGGTTATTGCCATCACCGGCTACACCGATAATGCAGTCGATAGATGGCTGCACCGAGGTTGGCTCAAGTCGGTGCAGGTGCAAACAGGAAAAATAATCGCAAAACAATGGTTGATAGAATTTTACTGTAACTACGGCTACACCATAGCAAAAATGTCCGACCAACATTTAGGACTCATGCAAAAATACTT
>JAUNAM010000074.1 GCA_030527615.1 Clostridia bacterium | reverse complement strand
ATGAACACGGTCACAAGCACGTTCCCATAGATATTTACTTTACTGCGGTTGGAATTATCAATATTCCTACCGAAGAAGAACTGATTGCTGCAATGGAAGAAATGCGAGAAAAGCCGCTGAAATCCGCTTGAATAAAGGAAAAAGGCATAGCCCAAACGGGCTATGCCATATCCTGCGAAAAAACTGTCCTTTAGAGTACACCCCTAAGGCCGTTCCTTTTTTCGCTTAAGCGAATGGTAAATTACGGCTTTTTTTGGTAAAAATGCCATAAAATTTTGTTAAAAATTTATCAATTGTGCAATTTATACAAAAGCTAAAATCAATGGTTATAAACTTTTTGCACTTATGAGAATTGATTTTTTCGCGGGGGGGGGTAGAATATATACTATCATATTATACATTTTGATATTATGGGTAAATGTTTAAAAAAACGATTTTGTAACACAAATGGCACACCTGTGTTACGCATAATTTTTAAATATATTATGACCTGCAAATATAAAGGAGTATCATTAAAATGAACAATAACAGAAAGGTGTTTAGTAGATTTCTATCAGCTATACTTGTGCTGGTTATATGCATAACAACAGTGTTCGGCTCGCTAATGTCTGTGTCGGCCGCTACCGATTACGAAATTTCGGGCGTTAACGTTGTTTATGAAGATAACGGTACAATGTCGGTCAATGTGCACATACCAAGCGTTATAGAGGGTGAAAAGCTTGTTATTACCAAAACAGACGGTACAGCTTCAAAACACCCCGATGTTGACGGTTCAACTGTTACCGATTCTACCGCTACAGGCTATGCTATGCCCGACGGTGCTAAAATGTACACCATAAAGGGTCTTTCTGCTACCGACCTTGCAGATACACTTGTTTTTACCCGTGTGGTTGGTGAAACAAGCGGCACATCAAGAAACTTTACATTTGAAGATTATGCCGTATCGGTTATAAAAGAAGAGAATGTTCAATATCCCGAAAATACAACTCCTGCACAAAAGACAGCCGATAAAGAAATGGCTGCATCATTTGCAAATTATGTGATACATGCAAGCAATGCACTAAGTTCAAAAAACGGCGCATCTGCCGACGAACAGCTTGATGCTGCAATTACCAATCAGCTTGAGCAACCCCTATTAGATACAAAAAATAATGAGCTTTTAGTTTCTTGGAGCGATTTCAGTGCCGACAACACACAGTTTGTGGCTGACGAATTTATTGAAAACGACCCCGACCTTACCGTTTACGGTACAGGCCTTAATCTAAAGGGCAATCCTTATCTGCTTATTACATTTGCAATTACGGGCGAATACGCACTCGATAAAGAAAATGTTGTTGCAACCTTTACCGCAGGTGACCAAACAATTTCGGTAAAGGGTAGCGAAATGACCAACAACGCAGGTGCCGGTCGTTATCATTTGGTAAGACTAAAGGGCATTACCGTAAATAATCTTTGCAAAGCTGTTGATGTAAGCGTTACCTATAACGGCACAGAGGTGCTTTATGGCACATTTGGTGTTGACGGCTTTGTAAATTCTGCAATTGCTGCTCAAATGGACTCATACTCACTTGTGGGCAAATCAATTCTTTATTATTGTAATGTTATTGACGCTCGCAATGTAATCAATATTCAATCAGCGCCTACAGCCTTTGCGGTTTACGGCGAAAGTTTCGATACCGAGGGTAATTCGCTTGGTATGTCGCTTAATTTCTATAACCAAATTGTAGATAATGTTGGCAGCGAGATTACATTTGACGGCGGCAAACAAACCGTTACCGAGCTTTATTCGGGCATTAACATAGCAAACACCGTTCCTTGGAGCGAACACGCCGCCGAGATTGAGCAGGTAAAGGTTATAGACAACGGCGTTGCACCTAACAAGGTAGATTATTGGTTTGACGGCTTTACCGCCTGCAAAACCATTGACCTTGCAAAGCTTGACACCTCAAAGGCTGACGATATTAGCACAATGCTTATAGGCTGCACCGCGTTAGACACTCTAACCCTTGGCGAAAAATTCGGCACAGCTAACCAAACCTTGGCAGATACAGGTATCAATAAGGCAATTACAGGCTTTACCAAGGCAAGCGAAAACAATGCAACCGACTATTACTGTGATAAAATAACTCTCGGCACCGCCGAAACCTATACCGCAGCAACCTATTGCTATGCTACTGCATGGTTTCAGGGTATGAACACCAACCCATACCTCAGTCTTTATCAGCGCAAGTATGTGCCGCAGGTAAGCGAATATTTTGAAGGCTATACTGTTCGCGGTGTTTATTCTTGGCGTGGCGACACCGTTAGTAACGGTTGCTACACACCAAAGACTACCGCAGGCGAGCCGCGTCAAAGCTGGGATGAACCAAAACCCCTAACCTCTAACTACGGTAAGCTTACAGACGGTATTGAAAAGGTTATAGTAGTCGACGAAATTGCTCCCCAAAAACTTTCAGAATGGTTCTCCCAATTTTCTATCTGTAAAGAATTTGATTTAAAAAATCTTGATACTACCGCAGCCACCGATATGTACCGTATGTTCTTTTCATGTCCTAATGTTACCCAGCTTGACTTAAGTAGCTTTGATACACAGGGCATAACCAGAATGACCGATATGTTCCGTAGTTGCGAAAGACTTAAGGCAATTTTTGTTACCGATAAATTTGTTGCCAATGCAAGCAGCTCAAGTAATATGTTCTATAGATGTTTTGTCCTTGAAGGCGGCAACGGCACAAAATGGGACGAAAACAATGATACCAACAAAACCTATGCTTTTATAGACGGTGTTAACGGTGTTCGCGGTTATCTTACTGCGGTAACACATAAGCACAATGTTGAAGAATGGCTCCCCAGCTCTGATACTACCCATACAGGTATTTGTACCGTATATAACGAGCCCATAACCGAAGAACATATTTTTGTAAGCGGTGAGTGCAAATGCGGTGCTACACAAAATGTAGATGGCGATCTTTCTGTAAACTTTGCGGTTTACGGTGAAAGCTTTGATGCCGATGGTACTTCACTTGGCAATTCGCTTTATTTCTATAACCGTATTGCAAATATAGGCAACGAGATTATACTTGACGACGGAAGCCGTCAAACAGTTACCGAAATTTACACAGGTATTGCTGCTGCAAGTACCGTTCCTTGGAGTGAACGTGCTGCAGATATTAAGCAGGTAAAGGTTGTTGACCACGGTGTTGCACCAAACAATATAAACTATTGGTTTGAAGGCTTTACCGCCTGCACAGATATTGACCTTGCAAAGCTTGACACATCTAATGTTGTTGCTATGAGCACACTCTTTAGCGGCTGCTCCGAGCTTGAAACCCTAACACTTGGTAAAAAATTCGGTACTGCTAACCAAACCTTGGCAGATACAGGTATCGATAAGTTTATCACAGGCTTTACCAAGGCAAGTGAAGAAAACAAAACCGACCACTACTGTTCTCAAATAGCTCTTGGTACTGCCGAAACCTATACTGCGGCAACCTATTGCTATGCTACCAAGCGCGATAACAGTAACACTATGTATATATACCAAAGAAAGTACGTTCCAAAGGATAACGAGAGAAACTTTAACGACGGTGTAAGAACCTATACGGTAGTTAAAGTTTATGCTTGGCGAAACGGTCATAAAAATAATTCTAACTATACTGTATGCGAGGGCGGATTTGCACCCAGAAACTATGCGGATAATACAATTCGCGAAACATGGCACGGCGACACCCTAACCCCCAACTTTAAGACTGTAGAGGCGATTGACTATATTGCACCTCAAACTCTTGACAGTTGGTTCTATCATTTCTATAATCTCGGAAAAGACGGCGGCGTGCTTAACCTTTCAAAGCTTGATACAAGCAACATTACAGATATGAACAGTATGTTCTATGACTGTAACGGCCTTACTTCGCTTGATTTAAGCAGCTTTGACACCTCAAATGTAACAAATATGGATAATATGTTCCACAGATGCAGCACTTTAAAAACAATTACTGTTTCTGACAAGTTTGTTACAAGCAGTGTAGAAAGCTCGGCAAATATGTTTACGGGCTGTAAAGCACTTGTAGGCGGCAACGGCACAACCCTTGCTTTGGCAGGTAATGTGGTAGACAAAACCTACGCTTGCATTGATACGCCCACCAAACTCGGCTATTTTACCGCACAGTAATTAAATCGGGAGGTAATAATTATGTTTAAAAAAGCAGAACTTGAAATTTATGATTTAGACCTTGCCGATATTATCATTACAAGCGACCCAAACCAAAACCTCGACGACGAGGACGATATGGTAATCTGGCCAAGATAACAAAACTAAAAAGCTCTAACAGCACACGCTGTTAGAGCTTTTTGCTATAAATAATAAAGAAAAATGCCTTATCGATTGCGCGACAAAAGCTATGTATTAACCAATCAGCACAATTTTTAATATAATATAAAGAACCGAAAGGAGTTCTTTATATGAATTATACAGATGTAAGTTTTTATAAAACGGGCGCAATGCCCGATAAAGATATACTGACAATGGCGTTTGTAAACATTCAACCGCTAACATCGGTTTACGATACCGATACAGGCTTTTCAAAAGGCACTATTTTCCCCAACCTTGACAAACCTTTAAAAGTAGGGGGTAATATGCGATGAACGAAAAAATGAAACTTAAAAGGTGTATCGATGCGTTAGCCTTTTCAATACACGAAATAGTATTGTTTCTTGATACCCATCCGCACAACCGTCAAGCTATGAGTATGTTATCAGAATTTCGTGCTCGCCGTGCTGATAAAATTAAAGAGTACGAAAGCCGCTACGGCACATTTGTAGAAACGGTAATCGACGTAAAGCCTACCGACCGCTGGACTTGGCTTGACTGCCCATGGCCTTGGGAAACGGAGGATTAAATTATGTGGCAATACGAAAAGAAACTGCAATACCCTGTAAACATTAAGCGACCCAACCCAAAATACGCGCAAATAATCATCAGCCAATATGGTGGACCCGACGGTGAGCTTGGCGCCTCTATGCGCTACCTTACCCAACGCTACGGTATGCCCTATAACGAGGTAAAGGGCCTGCTCACCGACGTCGGCACGGAAGAATTGGCTCATATGGAAATGGTCTGCGCTATGGTTTATCAGCTGACCCGCAATCTTACGCCTGAAGAGATTAAAAAGTCGGGCTTTGATAAATACTTTGTGGACCACACCGCAAGTGTTTACCCAATCGCCGCCAGCAGCCTGCCTTGGCGTGCAGAGTATATACAAAGCAAAGGTGATATAATTGCCGACCTGCATGAGGACCTCGCCGCCGAGCAAAAGGCAAGGGTAACCTATGATAATCTCATTCGTCTAATCGACGACCCCGACATCCTCGACCCGCTAAAATTCCTACGTGAGCGTGAAATTGTGCATTACCAACGCTTTGGCGAAGCGTTACGCCTTACAACCGACCGTTTAAACAGCAAAAACTTCTATGTCTGCAATCCTAATTTTGATAAATGCTGCGGTAGATAAAGTTTACAACTTCGGCTCCCTCTGATGAGGGAGCTGAATTTTTGCGTAGCAAAAAGACTGAGGGAGAGAGTTTCCACAGATGTCGGCACCGATATTCTGCCACATGTATGTCGCGTATTTTACAACATTTTTGCCTACGTTTATACATTACACTTGTGGTTATATAATATGTAT
>JAUNAM010000015.1:16611-25883 GCA_030527615.1 Clostridia bacterium | reverse complement strand
GCTTTGCATGAAAGCCCCCGAACTTATGGTCAACAAAATCAGAGAGCCATGTGCCACCGAATTCGGAATGTGTACCAATGCGCCACATAGCGAGTTTGCCAACATTGAGATTTACATCTTCGCTAAACGGATACAGGATGCAGGTCGATCCGTTATTATCAAAGACTGCGCAGTTCTCGGCATTGAACTTAGTATCATCCAACAGGATTTCCTGTTTTGTAAAAAGCTCGTTGATACCGTCAATCCATTCTTGCGGATCACCACCACAGCCTTGAAGGATAAGACCTTCCTTTCCTTCATAGTTGAGCAAGTCTTTGATATCAATTCGTTTTACACTCATAGATTTTGTTCTCCCATTTCTTCTTCATAATTTTCGAAGCCCCAAGCATTATTGGCAAACTCAACCGCTTCTGCTTCATCGGGGTAGTAGATTTCAGTCTGTTTGCCGTTTTCATACACAACCTGGCCGCAGTTCATGCCGATATCTTCGTCTGCCCAAGTATGTTCGAAGCCAACCTCGGGATACATTTCTGCAAGTTTTATAAGAATCGGATGTGGCGCACTCCAAGCTGTCTGAAAAGCAATTGTCGGATTCGTATCTTCCAAATCGGAGGAAGGATAATCATCGAACCCGTAAGCGTTCCATTTTGTTCCCCAATGGTCGAGACACCAGAGATACCAAGTCGGCGCACCGTATTGAAGCTCGTTTTTAAATGCAGCCTTGCCAAGTTCAAATGTGTCCTTGGGGATATCAGTTCTCGCTCTTAGAAACGCTTTTTCACTTTCCTCGGGGATATTTAGGAGATCAAGCCCCTCACGTGTCCCCATGAGAGTGTAGACAGACACGAAATCCTTGTAAAATTGCAGTCCTTTATCTGTTTCAGAACCTGCTGTAATGTTCAGTGCTTCTGGCATAGGAACAATCTTGTTGAAGTCAATAGAACCGCGTCCTATCTCATCATTCTTGATTGCTTCCAGCAGTTCAGCAATTTTTGTTTCATCACCACGGAGAGTGACGAGGTTAATCACATGATTTGGCATGTCTTACCACTCCTTTGCAATATCGTATTTTGAATTCAATTCCGCAATTTTTTGCCCAATAGCAGTAATGACAGGTACGCTAACTGCGTTACCTGCCATTTTGTAAAGGTGACCATCTTTGAGTCCGGTCGCCTGTGCCTTATTAAATTGTTCGTCTGTAAATCCTTGCAGTCGCCAGCACTCTATGGGCATAAGTTTACGGATTCTGCCCCTGTGATAAATGCCATGTCTATCTTGGGCAGTAATAGTAAACATGGCTTCGTCCGGCTCTTTCATTCGCCGTCCTTGTTGTCTGACTTTTTCTCTGTCGGGTGTCAGCGTTGCTCTCGGTGGCTCGTCCTCAATAAGGACTGCCGAATGTTCACCTCTGTGATTACTAACGCCTGAATCTTGTCGCGCGGTAATACATCGAGCAACATCGGTAATCTTTGGGTTAACATTCATATCAATAAAGTACAAGCCAGTCTTGCCACCCCAACCACCGGCACTTGCACATTGCGTACAGGCTACTCCGTCTGTTTCGTAGACGCGCTGTCCCTGTGCGCCGGGGATAAGTTGCTTAAGATCTTTCGCATAGCTGCTTCCGAGAGGAAATATCTGTCCGGCACATCTTGGATCAAGATATCCGACAATGTACAGCCTTCTTCTTTGTTGTGGGACTCCGAAGTGTTTGCTGTTAAGCACCATCCATTCGAGATGATACCCCATTTCAACAAGCGTGGAGAAGATGGTAGTAAGCGTCCTGCCGCTGTCATGCGATAGCAAACCGGGGACGTTCTCCAAGAGTAGAAATGGAGGCCGTTTTTCTGCAATGATTCGGGCAATCTCAAAGAAGACAGTACCTCGGGTATCGTCAAATCCAAGCCTTCTTCCGGCAACAGAGAAACTTTGACAAGGAAATCCGGCACAGAGTAAGTCAAAGTCGGGTAATCCCTTTGGGTTGATTTTTCGGAGGTCGCCATAATTTTTACCTCCTTCCGAACCGTAGATGGCTCTATATGCTTTTGCTGCATGCTTGTCAATCTCAGCATGTCCGACACATTGAAAGTTGCCGGTAGCCATCAGACCGGAATGGAAACCTCCGATTCCTGAACATAGATCAATGAAGCGGATAACCATAGGGCATCCAACCTATAATATTTTCTAATTCACCTCGCTCTCTACATTGTTTGCTCTTGAATAGTTTCTTGCTGCTCTTGGTATTCTTCAGCGGCAAGCCGCTGTTCCTCACGAAGTTCTTCTTCCGTGAGTTTGCGGAAGGAGTCCTCTCCGGGGACAAGGCCAAGGGTTCGACCGTTATCCCAATTCATATGGATTGTTCCCATATCGTCCACCACTCGAACAGTACCACGCATACCTTCGGGGACGGGGTGATAGGGATCACTCATGTGGTTTAGCACAATTCTTGTGCCGGGCGGATATGCATCTTTGTATCGCTGTGCTTGTCGATGCTGTCTTTCCCAATCGTTCATTTCAATTTACCTCCATATCAAATAATTCATCGGGAGACCAACTGATTGTAAAGTCAACGCTTTCGATGTTATCGCAACGGGAGAGGAATGTTTCGTCCTGATTCATCCGCATCATAAAATACGCTACTTCCTCGGGAGTAGCCTTGTATGTTTCTTCTTCGCCGTAGAGATACGCTTCTGCGTGAACGGAAACTTCCGTTTCTTCATCAAGGTCTTCCATAAAGTCTTCGAAGGCAGTCCAGCCTTCAAGGTCGTCATATTCTCTCGGTATTCCTCCGACAAAGAATTCAACTTCCTGATCGTTTGCGGAAAGCGTTACCGCAGAAAAAAGTACAGCCATGTTTATCATCAACTCCTATTTCTTTTATATATTTACTCATTCTCTGCGTGGGAGAAGGGAGTACAAAATAAAAAAGCGGACGCAATGAAATTTCATTACATCCGCATTTAGACACAAACATTTAACAATTATAAAAACGAAAAAAGGGCAGACTCTACGAATTTAATCGTAAAATCTGCCCCTTAAACCCTTGAATTTTAGTTCAAGTCCTCCCACCCAAAGAAAAATGGGGGATGATATCTTTTATTTTTCATTGAAATTTTGAGTACGAAAAAACCCAGAAACCGTGATGGTTACTGGGTTTTCCGCGCTGATATCTTTTTTGTCAGCACAATATGGTTGCGGAGGCTGGACTTGAACCAACGACCTTCGGGTTATGAGCCCGACGAGCTACCAACTGCTCCACTCCGCGATATTTAATTTTTGGAACTTCTCGCAAGGAGAAAGCCTGCAACAAACTCGCAAGGTTATGAGCCCGACGAGCTACCAACTGCTCTACCCCGCGATATTTAGTTTTTTGCTGAGTGCTAAAGTATTATACTACATAAATTATTATATTGCAAGCCTTTTTTATTTAGAATTTAAAAAATATTTTATTATATAAAAAATCCGACGGCTGTGAGCCGTCGGAAAAGCAAGTTTAAAATTTAATTTTTTCACCTGATTTAACCTTATATAGTGTTTTATCAATATCAAGCCATATATCTATTAGTGTGGGGTTATATACCTGCGTGCCGTCAGCACTGAAAACCAGTGAATTATACGCGGCTATATAATCATAAATTTCAATATTTGTAGCATACCAAACATCTTCGTTGCCCGATAACTTTTTACAAATTTCTTCGCCGCGTTCCCAGTTGTTATTACTGTCAAACTCAAAGCTATGTCCCCAAAGGTAAAAAAGTCGAGGTCTTCTTGCAGGGCCGTATTGATTTGGTGAATTATCAATAGCAAGGAACTCGTCAATCCATTCGAAAATTTTTGGGTTGTTGTGGTGGGCTGTGGGTATCCAACAATGCCAATCGGTGGGTAATGCAAAGCTGTTATTATCACGGCTTATTGTGCGACCGTAAACGATATCAAGGTCCTTTAGTACCTCTACAACCTTTTCGTAGCTGTAATCGGGGTTAGCAAATGCATTTATGCCGCTGTCGGGGTAGGCAAAGCCGCGAATAATCATATCAAACTCTTGCTCAAGTGCTATACGGTTTTCAAGCACTTCTTGTATAATTTCGATAGGACGAAGCTGGCCGGTTGCACGGTGACGCTGACCGTGTACGGCAACCTCGTGACCGTGGGCAAGCAGATGCTCACGAATTTGGTCAGGGGTTAAATAGTGCTTACGGTTTACAAAATCATAGCTGATGTTAAATGTGCATTTAAGACCGTATTTGTTTAGCATTTGACTAAATCTGATGTCATGGTCGCGTGCATCGTCATAGCTGAGTGTTACACATTTTGATTTACCTTCAGGAAAACGCATAAATTTACATTGCATAAAATCACCCTTTAAAATAAATTTTTAATTTCTTCGGCAGTTGCCAAATTGTCTGAAAAAGCTGTTGCGCTGCCTGCCGCTACAGCATAACGCAGACAGTTTTCGGCAGTTTCGCCGTTTTGGTGCGCCCATAAAAATGCAGCTACTGCGCTGTCGCCCGAGCCTACGGTGCTTATAACCTCACCCTCGGGGGCTACGGCTGTGTAGCGGTTGCCGTCAGCACCTACAAGCACGGCGCCTTTTTTGCCCATAGATACCATTACGTTTTGCGCACCCATATCTTGAAGCTTTTTGGCATAGAAAAATGCATCGTCATAGGTGGCTATTTTAGTGTCAAAAATGGCACCTAATTCGTGATGGTTGGGTTTTATTAAAAACGGTTTGTATTTAAGCGTTTCGCAAAGCAGCGCACCCTCGGCATCCACCACAAATTTTACGCCCTTGTCGTAAAGTGCTGACATAATATCTTTATAAATGCTCTGCGGCATAGTTTTTGGCACACTGCCCGAAAGCACTAAAATATCTCCGCTTTTAAGAACTTTTAGCTTTTGATAAAGAGCCTCAAGCTGGGGTGCCGTTATATCGGGGCCTGCGGCATTTATATCGGTGTCATTTAACTTTACGTTTATACGGGTGATACCGTTTTTTAATTTAACAAAGTCGCTTTTTATGTTGCTTTGTGTCAAAAAGTTTTCAACAGCATCGCCTGTAAAACCACCGACAAACCCAAGTGCTACCGAGTCGCACCCAAGCGCTTTTAACACGCGAGATACATTAATGCCTTTACCGCCAAAACAAATTTTTTCACAAGCGGTACGGTTTACCGCACCGCTTGTGAAATTGTCAACAGTTATAAAATAGTCAACAGCAGGGTTAAATGTTAGCGTATAAATCATTTTGTATTAAACCAAACAGCCATTTTGCTTTCGTTGTTAAAGGTTTTACCTGCCGACGCATAGTCGGTCACCGCAAAGCTGCCGCCGTCGGTGGTGGGCACCTGTGCTGAAAGCAAGCACTTATATGGGGCATCGGCTGTATCGCAGATTTTAAGGTCAACATAGCCGTCAGCATCCACCTTTACGCTTACGGCATCATCAACGCTGTAGCCAAGGCGATTGTCCTGCGCCAGCATAAGCGGACCGCGCTGAATAGCAATGTGGTGCTTGGTGTCGGGGTGTTCCTCATCATAGGTTGCTACCATATAGTTAGCACCCCAAATAACCTTGTTCATAATAACCTGACTGCCGTAAGGTATAGGATACATAGCCTTTGCACGCATATCAAAATCAAGTTCAATAACGTCGCCCGATTTCCATACACGGTCAATGGTCATATAGCCATTATTAACCGCAAGCGCTTCGCCGTTTACAGAAAGTGTGGTGGTTTTGCTCCATTCGGGGTTTCTTATAAGTATCGGGAAAGCGTCGGTGCAGTCGGTGTCAACGGCGATTTTTACCTTGCCGCATACGGGGTAGGCGGTGTCAAAGGTGAGTTTAACATTCTTGCCGTTTGCAAGTGTTTCGCAAACCGTACCCTTTTCAAACAGATTTATAACAAGTCCGTTTTCGCTAACCAAAACGGAAGTTTTCATAGCGGTACCAATGCCGGCAGGACCTATGCATATACAGCAGCCGTAAAAATCGCCGTCACCAAAGCTGCCAAAACCGCCAATGCCGTTGCCGCGAACGCCGGGGGTAAGGGGGCTATAACTGTCAAACGGTTTAGGGAAGTTTTTGTGGTCGTTCATCCACTGGCTTGCGTGCTCAGAGGTATCAACAGCACCGTCGGTATTAATGGCGCCCAAATATCCGTTATAAAGTGCGCGCTCAATAGCGTCAACATATTTTGGGTCACCGGTTATATAGTTAAGCTGTGCAAAAAACTGCATAAGTGTGACAGTTACACAGGTTTCTTGCGCACGTGGGTCGCCGCGGTATGGGTTTGCCTGACGTACTGCCGAGTGGTCAAACAGCTCGTGTGTGCAGCCTGCCGAACCAATGACGGTAAGCTCATCTTCTAAAATAAGGTTAGCATAATTAATAATCGCCTCAAGGTGCTTTTCGTCCTTCATAATGCGGTAATATTCAAGCAGACCCACAAAGCAGGAAGTCATTTCATAAGCCTTGGTCATGGGGTACTGATAAAGGCGAAGTTTGTTTTCATAAGCCAAATCAAAAATATTTGCAACCTCGGTACCGCCACAGGATACTATGTAGCCGGCATAGTCAAGATACTTTTGCTCACCTGTAAGGTTATAAAGTCTGACAATAGGCTCAAGAATAGATGACGAGTTAAGACCGCGCCAATGGCGTGTAGCCTTGGTAATTGGCTTTTTGCCCTCGGTCAAAGGTCCTATTTTTGACATAAAATAGTCAACTTGACTGCACATACAGTCAATTATCTTTTGATTAAATTCTTTGTCGTCGGATATTTCGATAAAATACTGTAATCCCAGCAGCACATATTTTCTTACCCAAATATCCCAGCCGTCAAATTCACCCTCAACACGGTAGGTGGTGATGCGGCCAAGCTCGTCTTGGGTTGTGAGCAAATCCTCTACAGCACCTTTAAGCACGCTGTAAAGCTCAGGGTCTTTTGAATATGTATAGCAAAATGTAGCACCACGCATAAGCTTGCCCCAAAATTCGCCACTCCACCAAGCCTTGTCGGTATCGCTTTTTTTGCGGAATTGGTTTACGCATTTTTTCCAGGTTTCAATGTCTTTAAGTTGAATTTTGTCAATAAATTTAAGACTTTCATCAAGGCAGCCTTCAAATTTTTTGTCAGCCCTTACATCAAAAAATTTATCGGTAAAATTTCTGGGGTAGTTAGCGGTGTTTTTTTCGTAAAAATTCATATAAAACCCTCACTTTATATTATATTATCTTAAATATAATATAAATTTAAAGAAAAGTCAATTAAAGGAATTAATTGTGTGGAAAATGATAAATGTTTGTGATATAATAATTAAAAATTAAAAGGAGAGGGCGGAATGAAGATTAAAAAATTTATAACAAATCCGATGTTTTTAATATGCATCAGTGCTGTAATTTCGGCACTGCCCTTTACATTTGATTTTTTATATCCCATCAGCTGGGTTTCATTTGTGCCGCTTTTTCTTGCGATAATAAAAAACCCACCGCAAAAAATACGCCAAATGTTTGGCTACGGATTTTTGTTTGGGCTTGTTTACCATATTTGTATTTATTATTGGTTTATATGGTTTTATCCGCTTGATTACGCTGATTTAGGTTCGGTGTTATCAATTGTTGTGGTCTGCCTTGCTTGGTTTGGCATTAGCCTTGTGCACGGTGTGCTGTGGTGCATACCGACAATGCTGTGCGGTGTTATGGCTAAAAGGGTAAAAAATCCGTTGTGCTTATCCGCATTAATGATAGTCGGCATTATGCTTTCACAAAAAATCACTTCATTTAGTGAGGTGTCGTTCCCTTGGGTGCGCATTTCACTTACCCAATATCGCGCTACGGCATTAATTCAGTCGGCATCACTTTTTGGTATAGACGGCGTTGACATCATAATTTTAAGTGTAAATGCATTGATTGCGGCAGCGCTTATTTGCCCTGTAAAACCTAAAAAAATTGCCGCTATAGCGGCAACGGGTATATTTATAGCTAACCTGAGTTTTGGTTTGGTCAGGCTTAATACCGAAATTAAAACCGAAGAAAGCCTTAATATTTTAACCGTTCAGGGTAGTGTAGCAAGCGAGGATAAATGGGATTACGATGGCGACAAGGTTTGTTTTGAGACATATCAAAAGCTTACAACACAAAACATTACAGACAACACCGATTTGGTGCTTTGGCCCGAAAGTGCCGTTCCGGTAGAGTACAGGTCTAACAAGCGACTTAAAAAATACCAAAAGCTTGCCAAAGAGGTTGATACCCCCATTCTTGCAGGTATACTAAAAAAAGAAAAAGGCATTTTGACCAACAATGCAATGCTGATAGATAAGGCAAGTATAAGCGAGCCATACACCAAGCGTATGCTTGTGCCCTTTGGTGAATATATGCCATATAGGCAGGTTTTGGCGAAGGCTTTTCCGTTTTTAGAGAATATAAACGTGCTTGAAGAGGACTATACAGCAGGCAAGGACAGCGCACTTATAGAAATAAAAGGCAAGGCGGTAGGCAACGTTATTTGCTTTGAAAGCATATATCCAAGCCTTGCACGTGAAAGCACCCTTGACGGTGCCGAGCTGTTAGTAGAGGTAACAAACGATTCTTGGCTTAAGGATTCGCCCGCAATGAAACAGCATTTGGCGCACGGCGTTTTCAGAAGTGTAGAAAATTCACGCGCATTGGTGCGTTCGGCAAATTCAGGCATTTCGGCAACCATTGACTCTCGTGGCAGAATAATAAAAGAGCTGGCAGCCGAAGAACAGGGTGTAATTGCCGATACCGTTTATTTTGAAAATGAAAAAACATTATACACCAAAACGGGTGATATAATATTTCCGATTTATATGGCGATAACGGCTATATTATGTTTGATTATGATACTAAAAAAGAAAAAGTGTGATAGTTAGTCACACTTTTTCGCTTTATATTAAGCAGGTATTATTTTAAGAAATTTAGACCGCGAATAATTGCCGGCTCTTTTGCTTTGCCTGAACAAATTTGGAAGAAGCAGATAAATTTGATAACGGTAAGTGTTATTGACAAAATAAGATATGCCAAAGGAACAATAATAGTCCAGCATAATACAAGTGCACAAACTGCCGCTAACATTTCAACAACCATAAATTTAAGTGCTTGTCTGGCGTGGAATGACGCATAGGGTGAATTGCTGCCTGCAAGCAAAGCGATGATTATGCCTACGGTGCCCAAAAGATATACAAGCATTGCAATAACCTTGTTGTCTGAAATATCTTTTGCATCAAACTCTGCTGTGTGATCGTATG
>JAUNAM010000015.1:0-16601 GCA_030527615.1 Clostridia bacterium | reverse complement strand
TTGGTGCATAGTTAGGTGCATAATTTGGTGGCGGTGCCTGATAGGCCTGTTGCTGTGGTTGTGGGTTTTCGGCTTCAAAACGGGCTCCGCAAGCTGTACAAAAAGCAGCATTATCTTCAATTAAAGCATTACAATTGGGACAGTTTTTCATAAGATTTTTCCTCCAAAACAATTAAAATAGTGTTTAACACCACAAGAATTATAACATATACACAATGTTTAGTCAACAAAAAACGAGGCTTTTTGACAAAATATACAAATACTATTGACAAGAAGGGGGTTATATGTTAACATATTGTTAACAAATTAAAGGAGGTCATCGTTATGACAGAAACTATTAATCAAGCCCCCGTTGCACAACTAAAAACCAATAGAGGACTATTAAAGTACATTCTGTTGGGAATTATCACCTTCGGCATTTATCCCATTGTTGTTATGTCTGCAGTTTCAACCGATATTAATGTAATAGCATCAAGATATGACGGCAAAAAGACAATGCATTACTGCCTATTGTTCTTTATTTTTTCATGGCTTACATTTGGTATTGCTCCACTTGTTTGGGGTCACAGACTTTATGCCCGTGTAGGCAACGAAATCAATCGTCGTGGCATCAGCTACAGCATCGGTGCAGGCACCTACTGGGGTTGGAATATTTTAGGTGCGCTTCTTTTCGGTATTGGTCCGCTTATTGCTTTACATAAACTTTTAAAAGCAATGAATTTACTATCTGCAGATTTTAATGCCAGAGGTTAAAAATTATATTAATTAAATTAAAAAAGTTCCGCACAAAAAGCGGAACTTTTTTCTTGTCCTATATATCCTCTGCTATTCTTCGGTGTTTTTTCCAAAGTCCTGATAAAAAATATATAACACCGGGTATAGCATAACCGTAGGGTGCTACGGCATAGCCTAAAACATAACCATAAAATCCTAAATCAAATACAACACCAAACAACCAACTAAGACCTATGCGAAGTATTACGCCGTCAAGAAGGGCTAACACCATACTTAATTTTGCGTTGCCTATACCCTGAATTAGCGCGCCGGTTCCGCGCATGAGGGCTAAGGCGGGGAACATCCATAAAATCGCCTTGATAAAGGTTGCCGACAGTTTGTGTACTGCGGGGTCAGATGAAAACAGCATAAACATCTGCTTGCCAAACAGTATGTATGCAGCGATAAACACAACTGTCCAAATACCCGAGAACACCCAAGCACAATACACAATCCGTTTAGCACGGTTGGTGTTATCGGCACCTATGTTTTGGCTTATCATAGGCATTGCCGCGTGGTGAATGCCCTGTGATATCTTATTGATTATATCGTCTATTTTAATACCTGCGCTAAAGGTTGCACTTGCCACAACACCTACCGAGTTTATCATAGAGTTTACAAACAGCATTGAAATATTTATACAACCCGATTGTATCGCCATAGGTGCGCCGATATATAGCATCATTTTTGCATATTGCGGATTTATTTTAAAGCTTTGTTTCTTAAAGTTAAAGCCAAACGCTGATTTGTGCTTTACAAGATAATAAATAGAGAACAAGAAAGATACAGCCTGACCTATTACGGTGGCAAGTGCCGCACCGGCAACACCCCAACCAAAAAGTCCTGTAAATAGCAGGTCAAGCACTAAATTTGTTACCGATGCAATAGCGATAAACAAAAAAGGTCTTTTAGAATCACCAAGTCCGCGCAGTACAGCCGATACCATATTGTACCCTGCGGTAAAAATTAATCCCGCACCGCAAATCAACATATACGTCATGGACATATCGTAGGAAACAGACGGGATATTCATAATGTTAAGTATCGGACTGCAAAAAACAAAAACTGTTATCGATAAAACCAGAGATAAGATAATAATCAGACTAAACAGTGTGCCCATAATACTGTTCATTTCCTTTTTCTTGTTGGCTCCAAGCGCTTGTGCCAACAGCACCTGACCCGCGTTAGAAAAGCCAAGGCATACCATTGTAGCAAAGTTGACTATTTGACTGCTTTGCCCTACGGCAGATACACCCGCCGTACCGACAAAGCGGTCTACAATTATCATATCAATGGTGCTGTATAATACCTGCATAGCATTTGAGAGCATAAACGGCAGCATAAAGAAAAACATTTGACGCGGTATACTGCCCGTAGTAAAGTTTTTTGAAATTGTTTTTTGTGACAAAATTTTCAGCCTCTTTCAAACAAAAACTCTGTCGGCTAAGACAGAGTTTTAAATATCGTTATTTTTCAAGAACATTCTTTTTGTAAAGTTCTTTTATATCGGCGTTAATTTGTTCTTGATTTGGCTTTAACTTTAAATAGTTTTGGGCAAAGCGAATATAAATATTGCCTTCCTCTGCTGTATCAAGCAAATTCTGTGCTTTTTTAAGTTTTTCCTCAAGCGGCAAACAATAGTCGCCTACCACCATAAGCTCGCCGGCATAAATTTCGACCTTTTCACTTACCTTTGTGTTCCAATCTCTAAGATAATCGGGCATAGGCTTGTAGTCGCCAACATCCAATCCTTGAAGTGACAAAAAATGTTTTGCCATTACATAATATCCGTGGTCGGTTGGATGCACGCGGTCATGGCAGTGTATTTGGTCTACCTGCATTTTGCGGGCAATAAATTCAAAATAGTCGCAAAGCGGTAAATTCTTTTCGCGTGCTATATTGCGAACCTCATCAGCGTAGGCGGTAATAAGTGCAAATCCACCCACAAGCGTCGGTTCGGCACTATCTTGATATTCATCATAAGGCGGCGGGGTGCAAAGCGTAACCTTAACGCCACGCTCGATTAAAATATCACAAAGTTTGCGCAAATTTGTTTTAAAACGTTCAAAACCCCAAACCAAACGGTCATAGCGCTCAAAACTGCGAGGTTTAGCAAGATCCCAACGCAGAGAATCGTTTACACCAAAGCCGATTACGGCATGGGTTGGATTATGCGGAAAAACATCATCCTCTAAATATTCAAGTGCATTTGTTGCGGTGCCGCCAGCAACACCACAGTTTATAAATTCTATGCCATTGTCGGGAAAGTTGCTTTTATAGCAGTCTATCGTCATCCACTGCACAGCGTTTTGAGCAGTGAGGCTGTCGCCTATAAAACAAACACGTGCGCCATCAGGAAATCTTTCTAACATAACATCACCGTAAATTATTTTTTGGGGGGTATAATGATTTTTTGGGTTTCGGCCTTGCCTACCAATTTACCTACAACCAGATAACGTTCTGAACTGTTAGAGGTACAGGTGCTAAGGGTGATTATCTTGTCATTTGTGGTAAGGGTAGCACCGTCAACAACCTGTTTTACAAGAGATTTTGGATTAATGCACTCGTTAAAAAATTCTTGACATTCATTTTCGATATTAAAATTAAACGAATTTAGAATATGACGGTTGTCATAAACAAACGCCGAAATAATTTCATATTTTAAAATGCAATCGGGTGTGTAGATGTAAATGGTGCGATGTTCATCAAAAAATGTTTTATCACGGAATTTTTTAAGCTGACCAAAAAGCGTACCGTTAAAGGTGTCGTGCCCGTATATAAGGGTGTTGGGGTCGGTAAAATCTTTGTTGTTTAGTCGTTGAATATAGATAGAACCGGTGTTTCTTGTGTTGCCCTCAAGGTCGCGGTTAAGATAATAGTTATCGTCCTTTTCGGGACTGCTTTGTAAAATAGGATAGCTTATCTCATCAATGCCGTCAATTCTAATCCAAGCACAAACCTCGGGATGTTCGGATTGCAACTTTGCAAAATCGATGGGGTTTGGAGGAAGTGATGAAGTTGACGATGTGTTTGAGTTCATAAACTCATCAAAATTTTCGCGTCCGCCAAAATATTTGATGCACAAAATAATTATAAGTGCAATAAGCAATGCCGTCGAAGCAGAAAGCGCTATGTAATATATTATTTTTTTGCGAGTTAATTTTGTTTTTTTGGTTTTTGTTTGAACCTCTGGCTCCTCAACATTTTCAATGTTTTTGATGTTTTCTGCATTTTCAGACTTTTTAAATCTTTTGTTGTTTGGTTTGGGGTCGCCGTGTTTGGGTGTGTAATCTGCCATAATATCACCTTATTTACTGTTATATTTGTTAATTGCTTTGATTTCTGCTTTGCCGCCCATATAAGGACGCAAGGCTTCGGGAATTTTAAGGGTATAGTACTCACCGTCAAAGCAAAGATTGTTTTCAAGGAATGCAATCAGCATACGCGGAGGTGCCACAACGGTGTTGTTAAGGGTGTGTGCAAAATACTTTTTGCCGTCTTCGCCCTTAATGCGAATATCAAGTCGGCGTGCCTGAGCGTCACCAAGATTTGAGCAGGAGCAAACCTCAAAATACTTTTGCTGTTTTGGACTCCACGCCTCTACGTCATAAGATTTAATTTTAAGGTCGGCAAGGTCGCCGGTGCAGCACTCAAGTGTGCGAACGGGGATATCCATACTGCGGAACAATTCCACCGAATAATTCCACATTTTGTTAAACCATTGCATACTATCTTCGGGCTTGCACACAACAATCATTTCTTGCTTTTCAAATTGATGTATACGGTAGATGCCACGCTCCTCAATGCCGTGAGCACCCTTTTCTTTACGGAAGCAGGGTGAATAGCTTGTAAGGGTAAGGGGTAGCTTTTCTTCGGGGGTAATGGTGTCAATAAATTTACCAATCATCGAGTGCTCTGATGTGCCTATAAGGTAAAGGTCTTCACCCTCAATCTTATACATCATGGCATCCATTTCTTCAAAGCTCATAACGCCCGATACTACGTTGCTTCTAATCATAAAGGGCGGTATACAGTAGGTAAAGCCCTTGTCTATCATAAAGTCGCGCGCATAGGCTGTAACCGCCGAGTGCAGACGTGCAATATCGCCCATAAGGTAGTAAAAGCCTTCACCTGCAACACGGCCGGCAGACTCTTTATCTATGCCGTCAAAAAGTGCCATAATATCGGTGTGATAGGGCACCTCAAAATCACAAACGGTTTTGTCGCCGTATTGTGTTACCTCAACATTTTCGCTGTCGTCACGGCCAACAGGCACGCTATCGTCTACAATGTTGGGTATTTTAAGCAGAATATCGCGCACCTTTGCTTCAAGCTCGGTTTCTTTTTCTTCGAGCGTTTTAAGCTCGGTTGCCTGCTCGGTAACAAGGCGTTTGGTTTGCTCTGCTTCGTCACGTTTACCTTGTGCCATAAGCATACCGATTTGCTTGCTTATTTTGTTGCGGTTGGCACGAAGCTCGTTAGCGCGTTGGTTGGCATCTTTCTTTTGGTTATAAAGTGCGATAACCTCATCTACAAGAGGCAGCTTGCTATCTTTAAACTTTTTCTTAATATTTTCTTTTACCAGGTCAGGATTTTCGCAAATAAACTTTATGTCTAACATTTTACTTCCTCCAAAAATGGATACTTTAACTCGTATAGTATATCACACAACATATTATCTGTCAAAGGGTATAACTGTAAATTTTTTGATAAAAATAAGTACGGTGATAAATATGAAAGAAAAGAATAAAAAAGTATTAAAAGAAATAGCGGCAACCCCTGTAATGGGTCAGCCGCAAACATCAACCGAGCTTATAAACAAATACGGCACCTACGAGATACAGCCGACAGCCGACAGCGATAACGATTTTCCTAAAATCGCACAGGGACTGCCCAGTCAAAAAACCGAAAAGCGTTAGATAAAGACTAAAACAGACAGCTTTACGGCTGTCTGTTTTGCTTACGGTATTCTGATGGCGTAACACCAACCGATTTCTTAAAAACCTTGCTAAAATAGCTAAAGCTGCAAAAGCCTGTTTTTATGGCTATATCCGAAACGGAAATAGGTGTATCGGTTAAAAGTGTTTTTGCGTTTGCAATTCTAAAATCTATTAGATATTGTGCAAAGCAACGACCAAAGGTCTTTTTAAACAATCTGCAAAAATATGAGTTGTTTATATGCAATGCTTCGGCGGCTGTGCGTGAGGTAATATTTTCGTTAAAATGCTCTTTTATATATCTGTATGTATCCTTTGCAAATTTATGCTCAGGTACGGTTTTGCCTGATTTTATAAAAAAATTGTGCTTTTTAAGTTCACTGAACATCAAGGATAAATTGCCTATGACCTCCATCTCCCAGCCGTTTAGCATATTTTGACGAGCCGAAACGGCATGGCGCACATAATTGTTTATTGTCGGTGTGTATGCTTGTTTTTTTGAAAGATGACCTGCTACCGTAAGATTTCCGTTTTCAAGATCAACACTCAGCGATTTATCCCATAAAATTGAAACATCAAAGCAAGCACAGTCATAGCTTGTTTGAGGTGCTATATCTGCCCTGTGCATACAGTACGGCGGAATCACCAAAACATCACCGGCTGCAAGAGAATAGCGCACATTATCTATGTAAAAATCAGCATTGCCTTCGGTCATTGCTATAAGCTCAACCGCCCTATGATGGTGCGAAATAAGATTCATAACATAATCGTGTTTGCTTTCTTTGTAATACGCAAACGGAACATTAATATAACTTGCCTTAAACCCATCTTGTAGCATAATATTACCCCTATGTCAATATAGTTATAATTTTTGTCAAAATACGCCTATTAAATGAATGATAAATTATATTATAATTATATTGTATAATATCCTGCCATAATTGTCAAATGGTAAAAAGGAGAAAACAATGATTAAAAAATTCGCAGCAATTTTATTGTCGGCTTTAACGGTGGTGTTTGCATTGAATCCTTTTGCATTTTCTATTAAGTCCAAGGCACAAAAGGCTACGCTTAATATTTCGGTTGTAACAAAGAATGAAAAAAACGATTTACTGTTGACACTTACATCAAATTATAAGGGTGTCAAGCATTACACATCGCTTGATGATGCATTAAACAATGCTGCTACAAATCAAACAAAAGGTATTATGGTGCTGGCAGACAATTATCCCGATTCGGATACCGCTGTAACCGAGTCCCAAGCCACCAAAATAAATTCTTTAGGCGTCAAATTATACATAGAGTACCCTTCAAATAACACATCGCTTGGCATAACCGGCTATACTGATACAAGGGTAATGGACTTTGACCGTGCTGTTGTAACCGATGCCGACAAAATGGGTATGGCTAAAAACAGCATATTATATGTGCACGGCGCAAAATATAAGGCAAAGTTAAAAAACTCAAAAACTTGGCTTGCAAATGCAACCGTCGCAGGCTACGATACGGCAGATTTTGGCCTTACCGATTGCACGGCGTATTCTATGATAGAAACAAATGCCTCGGGCAACGTGCTTATTGCTTCTACCAAGCTCAGTCAATTTATCAGCGCCAGATACGCCCCTTATGAAAGATGGCAAAAGCTGTGGATTGGCGTTATATCTTGGCTATCGGGTACAAGGGTTGCAAATATAAGCTGGACACCTTCGGTAAAGGCGAAATACAACAAAGGTCAAGCATTATCTGCTAACGCCTATAAGGATGCTGTTAACTTAAACTCACAGTGGTACATAAACAATATGTTGCCTGCTGACGGCAAGGGTGTTTATCAGTGTTATCAGTCGGGCAGCAATTTTGACCCGTTTGGCAATCAAACATTAAATCAAGGCGTTCGCGCTGACTGCACTGCCGAAACGGTGGGTGCTATGGCTATGGCAGGTGCGGTTACAGGCAACCAAAAGTACAAGGACAATGCCTATAAAATAATGAAATGGATGATAAACGAGTCCGATATGGCAAACGGTGACCGTGCAAATCCCAACAGCTCGCAATACGGGTTGTTTTCTTGGTATAACGGCATCAACAGCTATTACGGCGACGATAACGCTAAGGCGATTATCGGATTAATCCTCGCAACCGAGGCCTTGGGCACCGACGAATTTGACAAGCGTATTTTAGAGGCTATAACCGCAAACTTTAGAACAGCAGGTCAAAACGGCTTTAGAGGTTCGGTGCTAAATGCTGATGACCTTGACAAAAACGGCTGGGAAAACTACTTTAACGGCAATGTCAAAAACTATGCATCACACTTTGAATCACTTATATGGGCGTGTTATTTGTGGGCTTACGAAAAAACCGACTATGAGCCCTTCCTTATACGAACAAAAACCGCACTTACAATGATGATGGCGTCTTATGTAAAAACTATGCAAGACCCCGATATTCTTGATTTAAATTACTACGAAAAATGGAACTGGACCAACAGCCTGCAGGCAGACCGAGCAAAGCTTATACTGCCGCTTGCGTGGCTTGTGCGTATTGAGCCTACCGAAGAGCATATAAAATGGCTTGATTTAATCGTTACCGATATGATGGCAACACAAGACTCTTCAACCGGTGCCATACGTGACACAGTAGGTGAAGAGTGGCAGGGATACGGCAGCTGTGGGCCTTTTACCAAAAATTCCGAATACGGCACACATGAGTCTCCCGTAATTCAAAACAACGGCGACCCCTGTACCGACGCGTTATATACCTCTAACTTTGCTGCTATGTCGCTTAACGAGGCGTATTCGGCGGTAAAGGCGGCAAAAAACAGCAAGCTTGCCTCAAAATATCAAAAATATGTAAAATCAACATCCGATTACCTTGTGCGTATTCAGCAAGCAAGTGCCGACTCTAAATACAACGGCGTATGGTTCCGAGGCTTTGACTACAAAAAGTGGGAAACCTACGGCAGCGACGGAGATGCCGGCTGGGGCATTTGGGTTACTGAAAGCGGCTGGACACAATCCTTTATATCCTATTCATTGTCACTGCAAAGTATGGGAACAAATATGTGGGACTACACAAGCAAGTCAAGCATAGGCAAGCATTTTGATTCGGTCAAAAAAACAATGCTTAATTATCAGTTTGCCATACCCGATTATCAACCCGACCTAAGTAAAGAGCTTGCAATAATTAATGATGCTTTAGGTATAAAGGGCGATTCCTCAAATAGCACCACCAACACCGATGTGTATGACAACGGATTTAATAAAGCTGATGAAGAGTCTGAAGAATACACAGATGACGGTTATATAACAATAGATGATGACGATTCTGCCGACAAAAAGAATTATCTTTGGCTTTGGATTACGGCAGCCGCAGTTTCCGTTGTGGCAATAGCGGGTGCGGTATTTGCTTGTATAAAGATTTCTCAAAAATCCACAGCCAATGGTGAAACTCAAGAAAACGACGATTCTGATAAAGCAGATAAATCATCGGAAACAGAAAAAAGCGAATAGCTTGAAATTTGGGAGGAAAATTTATGTCAAAAATCAAAAAAGTCTTATCCCTGCTTTTAGTTGTTGCAGTATTTGTGACCTCCGTATCTTCGGTTGTAATTGGTACAAATGCTGCCGAGTCAAAGCAAACCCTCAACATATAGGTTGTAACAACCGATACGGGTAACGACCTGCTAAAAGTAATGCAGGCAAATTATGACGGCATTAAGCAGTACAGCAGTATTCAGGCTGCAGTAGCGGCTGTTGACACCAACGGCACACAGGCTATTATGGTGCTTGCCGGCGCAGGTGTAAACTATCAATATGCAAACACCAGCACCGACTACATAACTGCCGATGTGTATGCAACCCTTCAAAGTAAGGGCGTTAAGCTCTATGTCGAATTCCCCAAAAACAACTCGGCTATCGGTATCACAGGCTATACCCAATACGGCGAAACCGATGCTGTAAAAAATATGAGCAACGAGTATAGACGTGCTATTGTAACCGAAAAGGGTGCTGAAAATATTGGCCTTGCCCAAAATACCCTTTTATATGCTCACGGTGCAAGATATCTTAAAAAGCTTGACACAACCAACGCTTGGCTTACTCATGCCAAGGTTGCAGGCTATGACACTTTAGCATGTACCGACTTTACACACGCTAATTCTACAAAATATTCCTTCTTAGAGACAAATGCTAACGACGACGTGCTTATCGCCGCTACAAAGCTTAGCGGCTTTGCAACCGGCCGTTATGCACCTACAGCTGCTTGGAGCACACTGTGGAAAGGTATATTGTCTTGGCTTATCGACGGTACTGCAGTAACCACCTTTGATTACACACCGCTAATGACCGCCGCCTACACAAAGGACGATGCTCTGCCCACTACCGCATACAACGATGCGGTAGCTGCAAATATGCAGTGGTATTATAACAATATGGTGCCAAGCGTTGAGGGTAAAGAAAAAGGCTGGGGTGGCTTTTATCAACGCTATCGCTCTGACGCGTGGGGCTGGTTAGCTGACGGTAATCAGGATTTAGACAATTCGGTTTGTGCCGACTGTACAGGTGAAAGTATTGGTGCTATGGCTATTGCAAGCGTGCTGCTTGATAATGACGAATACCGCCAAATCGCCTATAACGCCATGGATTGGATGCTTAATGAGTCTAATATGGCAAACGGCGACCGCCATAACGACCCCAACAATTCACAGTACGGTCTGTTTGGTTGGTATGACGATTGGAACGACGCTGAACAGGCATCAAACGTTATCTCATATTACGGCGATGATAACGCCAAGGCTATTTTAGGTCTTATATTGGCAGCATCGGCGCTTGAAACCGACGAGTTTGACGAGCGCATACTTGAAGCCATTATGGGTAACTTCCGTACAACCGGTACAAACGGCTTTAGATCAGCTAATTTAAACGGCAGCAGTATGAATAACGACTGGAAAACCTACTATAATAATGCTTCGGATGAAGATTTACGTGCCCACTTCCAAGCGCTTTTGTGGGCGTGCTATTTGTGGGCTTATGAAAAAACCGGCTATGAACCGCTTTATGAACGTAGCAAAAATGCTATTAGCATTATGATGACCGCTTATGAAGACACCGTTGACGGTAAAGAAGATGGCACCTCAGGCGAGTGGAAGTGGACCAACAGTCTGCAGGCTGACCGCGCAAAAATGGCGTGGACGCTTGCTTGGCTTGTTCGTGTATCCCCAACCGATGAGCATATCGGCTGGCTTAACACAATGGTTAACGATATGATGGCTCATCAAAAAGAAACCGGTGCCATTGCTGAAGATTTAGACGATAAAAAAGGCTCGGGTGACTGTGATGCCCCCGAAACAAACGCCGAATACGGCACAAAGGAAGCCCCCGTTATTCATAATGCCGATGACCCTGCTACCGACCTATTATACGTTTCGGGCTTTGCGCACACCGCACTTAACGAGGCAGTTACCGCTTTAGAGGAAGCAGGTAAAGACACCGCCACAATAGAGGGCTACCGCAACAAGCTTGCAAATTTCCATGTTCGTATTCAACAGTCAAGCACCAGCAGCAAATATAATGGCGCGTGGTTCCGTGGCTTTGACTACGACAAGTGGGAAGTTTACGGCAGTGCCGCCGACTCGGGCTGGCCTATTTGGGATACCGAGACCGGTTGGACCAATGCGCAAATAGCTTCATCACTTGCACTTCAGCAAATGGACTCAAGCATTTGGGATTATTCAAGCTCATCAACCATAGGCAACTGCTTTGAAGATACCGCAACACAAATGCTTGCCGGTGTATACACAGCACCCACCGCTACAATAACATCTGACGTTGATTTAAAATGGGGCAAAAAGATGTTCTTACTGACGGCATATATGCTACCGATGCTGCAAATTACAGCAATGGTAAATGGGCAGGTGCCGAGGGCACAGACATTACTCTTACCCTTGACTACGGTCAAAAGAAGACCTTTGATAATGTAACCATAGGCTTTAATCAAAATATGCAGGTTGGTATTTGTATACCTGAGTCAATTACCGTTTACACCTCTGATAACGGTACTGATTATACCGAAGTAGGCAAATACGAAACCGGTGTCAGCGTTCAGGCAAAATATGATGCTTGGTACAACAATGGCACAAACGATGCAAGTCAAATCAAGATAGAGCGTATAAAAACACAATTAAATCAAATCGTATCTGCCCGTTATGTAAAAATAGTAGTTAAAAACCCAATGCAATCATATACAGGTGGTGCATACCATAACGGCGGTGCTCCCATTGCAAAAACTTGGATTGGTATGGACGAAATTGAGCTTGGCATTACAAGCTACACCCGTGAGCAGCTAAAGGCGCTTATCGACACCGCAAAGGCTACCGACACCTCGGGCAAGCAGGTTGACAGTGTGTTGGCACTTGACACCGCTCTTACCGATGCCGAAAGCTTTTATAATTCTGGTAGCACAACCGCAGTCAAGCTAAAAAACGTATATACCGCACTTGAAACCGCTTTGCAGGGACTAAAGGATGCAAAAACCATAACAGTTAATTCTTCAACCGCAAATACAAACAGCGGCACATGGCCGAGCATCAACAGCGCTCTTGACGGAGACTATGCCAATGAAGCGGCTCGTTGGATAATTCTTACCAGTGCAACCGACACGCCTGTAGAAGGTATCAATGTTATTTTAGATATGGGCGAGTCTACAAGCATTATGGCTGTCGGTTACTCTGCACAGTCAAGACCAAACTCGGGCATATATATGCAAAACGCCACCTACTATGTAAGCGATTCACCTGACGGCGGTTGGCAACAGGTAGGTTATATAAGCGGTACAGCGCACAAGGGCAGCGACCCTGCTACGGCCGAAAATCAAACCCTCACCGCCGCAGCAAACGGTGGCAAAGGTAGATATGTTAAGGTTGTATTTTCTAACTGCCGCGACTACGAGCTTACAGTAGATGGTTCTCTTAAAAAGTCAGAATGGTTATATCTTTCTGAAATTTTAATTAACAAATTCTGCCCAATAACCCTCACTACACAAAAGGCAACCGTTGATATGACCGATAGCGACGGCAACACCGTGGGCGCTTTAGGTGCAATATACGGCAAGGATGTTACCTTTAGCATAACACCCAATAAAAACGCCGTTTTGGAAACCGCAACCGTAAACGGAAATGCCGTTTCGGTACAAGACAACTCTTTCACAATACCAAATGTTACATCAGCACAAAATGTTGTTATAAGCTATGTTGGCTTCGCCGATGAGGAGATGCCCACCATTACCGGTATGAAGGATTTGTATGTAGCAAAGGACAACGCACTCACCTTTGACCCACGTATCGACCTTGTAGCAAAGGATATGAACGGCGTTGATATTACAGCCGATGTTACATATACAAGCACCATAGCGGCATCGGTTGGCACATATACCGTGACCTACAGCGTTACCGCACCAAACGGCGCCACAACCACTGCCACAACCAATGTTCACGTGCTTGACAGCTTAAATTCAAAGCACGTTGTAGCGGCAACACCGTCTATAGATGATGTTGACTCACACAACAAGATGGATAAGGCACAAATACTGGTCGATGACCTATATGCTCCGGAAGGGGCACCTCACTCTAACCCAAGCTTTATGTCTTGGAAAAACACCGACAATATCGAAATTATCGTAGCACTTGACGGTACACAAGAAATAACCGACATAGGTTATTCGCTTGGCTCTATGCCAAGTGTTGGTGCATATCCACCCGATGTTAAGTTCTATACCGCAAGCGAAATCGGCATAGGCAAGGCTACTACTTGGACCTACGCCGGCAAAATCGAAGCCGAGCTTCACGAGGGTGAATTTACTACAACGCAGCTTGTTAAAAAGATGCTTACCATACCTGCAATGACAACCGGCTATATTAAGGCGGTAATCTGCTTTGACGATAGCGCCGAAATGCTTGGCAATTACAGCGAGACTCCCAATAAGGGTGACCCCGAATGGACCTTTGTTGACGAAATTATAACGGGTGTGGAATATGAGCTTGACAGCTCTATAAAAATTGCGGGTATGAATGTTAAATATGAAACAGACGGCACAATGAGTATAAACATTCACTGCCCCAACCCACAAGCAACCGAAAAGCTTGTAGTTAAAAACGTAGACGGTACTGTATCAAAATACGGCACCATAGTTGCAAACAGCGAAACATTTGTGGATTCTTATTATGCCGGCACCGTAGCAGAAATTCCCGCAGGCTCAAAGATGTATGTGCTGAAAAATCTTTCGGCATCTGACCTTTATAAAGAGTTTGTTGTAACGCGTGTTGTTAACAATACAACCGTTAGTGAGCCGCAAAATGTTTCCTTACAGAGCTATTTCACAGATGTTATTAACGGCAACAATACAATCTATCCCGAAGGCACTTCTGACGACCAAAAGGCGTCCGATAAAAAGCTTGCCGCATCGGCAATGTATTATGGCTCTACGTCGGATATAGCACTAAATACAGGCTATGACCCGGATGCTAAACCTAAAACAAAGATTCTTTATTGGGACGGCACAACCACAGCACCTGCAGACAGCAACGGTGACGGTATCTATGAAATAGATGCTGCATCAGATATAGCATATCTTGCACAGGCTGTAAACGGCTACCAAACCTATGGCAATACCTATAAGGTAAATTCCGACATAGCAGCCTTTGTAATGCAGCTTGAAGATAACAGTGCAATCAAAGATAAAACAAGTGCTGCCGCTGTTCAAGCATTCTTTGCTTCGGCAGAAAACCTTAAAGAATGGAAAACCATAGGTTATGAGGGTAAATACCCATTCCAAGGAACATTTGACGGTAACGGTGCTACCATTTACGGTATGTACAGTAACTGGCCGGAATATTTAAACGACGCTAGCAGCGGCAACGATTATTTGAAAGACAATTACGGCGGCTTATTTGGACTTGTAGACCAAGGTGCAACAATTAAAAACATTACCGTTGCAAACTCACATTTTATCACCAAAGGCGGTATGATGGGTGCCATTGCAGGCAAAGCTGCTCAAACCAACGTCAAATGGAATGCCACCGACAATAGCGGCCTTGGCACTGTTACAATAGAAAACTGTACCGTTAAAAACAACTATATGCGTTCAAATGGCTCAGACAGTAATGTCGGTGTTGTTATAGGTAGTTTCTATGACGGTGATAATTTTGATATTAATAATATCATTGTTTATGGCAACGACGCTTATAACAACAGCACATCAAATGCATTTGGTTTTAACGGCGAACCCAACAACTCCGATACCAACAGTCTAAAAAATGCAATTATTCTCGGCTGCGCACCATATTATATAGTCGCCGCTCAGAGGGGTGCATCAATGCCAAAGGTATTTAGTAATGTTTACACCGATACCGTCACGCCCGACCCTTATGCCATTAAAGATAACAAGGCTACCTGGGCAGACTATGAAGGCAAGATTATCGAAATAGCGGCTTCTGATGTTATGGGCGCTAATGCTAAAGCCACTTGCAAAACCCTTGATTGGAATGACACGTGGTTTGTAGGCCTCGGTGACGATTATCCTCAATTTAGCAAAACGGTATACAAAATGCCTTCTGATATACAAGCACTCTATGACACCTTTACCGTTAATGCTACCGATAATTACGGCGACGGTGTTAAAGACACCTTTGGTGTATATGCTACATCGGTTAATCTTAAGGCTAATCCTTATATCGCGTTCACCTTTGCCTTTAACGGCCAATATAAGCAAAACCGTGATAATATTAAGGTTATATTCACCACCGCAAGCGGAAAGGTTATTGAAACAACGGTAGGTGACGGCAACGGCGGCGTATCTGCAGGCTGGACCAATAATGAAGGAGCCGGCAGATATCACCTTTACCGACTGACCGATATCTCTGTTCTTGATTTAAAGGGTGAAATTACCGTTAAGGTAGTATATAACGGCAATGAAAATAATTTCGGTGTGTTTAGCCTTGCCGGCTTTGCAACCGCTATGCAGGCGGCTTACGAGCAAGTGCCCTGCACATATTATTCAACCCGCGTTGAAGCCTTAAAGGCATTGTTGTTCTACATTGAGACACTTGATGAACGTTATAATGTTGCCGAAGAGGACGACGGAGAGTACGATGAAGATGAAGATAACCCCGGTGCTAACGTAGATGATGAAGACGACTTTACCGGTGGTAGAATTTAGAAAATTTAGTTTATCTTCGCAAATGACATAAAACAAAAAGGAACCTGCGTTTAAAAACGTAGGTTCCTTTTATATAGCAAGTTAGTCGATAAGCCGAGTTCTGTCGTGCACGGTCATCTATCTCGACGTACAGTCGCCTGCACGCTCAAGCCGCTTTTTATGGCACATCGGGCAGATGTATAGCCAAGTTCAGCGTTGCTCCAAATAAGGTTTACAGTACCGATATGTCTCCATTCGGTAGGTGAGCTCTTACCTCGCCTTTCCACCCTTACCGCAAATGCGGCGGTATATCTCTGTTGCACTCTCTCTAAGGTCACCCTCGGCAGCCGTTAGCTGCTATTATTGCCCTGCGGGGCTCGGACTTTCCTCATAGGATTGCTTTACGAGGCGCAGACCAAAAGTAAAACAAGTTTTACTTTTTCTTTGACTTTTTACCCTCTCGGGGTACCTTAGTACGCCTTCGGGGTAAAAAAGTCAAATTCTGCATCCTTGTAAAACAATCCTACGCAACCGTGTAACTAACTTGTATTGTGTATTTTAGCATAAAATTTGCTTTGTGTCAAAGAAATATAAAAAGAATAGTATGTAAAAGACCACAATTCAAATTTTGGAGGGCTTTGTATATGAAAATAGAATGTCCAAAATTCTTTTTAGCGGCAAATTCGTGTGAGGGCTTTGTGTCCC
>JAUNAM010000073.1 GCA_030527615.1 Clostridia bacterium | reverse complement strand
AAAACATTGTCTTTACGGCTGAAGCCTTTGCCCATTTAAAAAATTTGATACCGAATAAAAATAACCTATTTTTATTTAATAAACGATATACTATCAACTAAATTTGGAGGACGAAAAAATGAATAACAATCTAACCGGCTATCCGTCAATTGACAAGCCTTGGCTAAAATATTATACAGAGGAACAAATCAATTCTGTCATTCCCGAAAAGTTAGTGTATGACTATATGCGTGACAGAAACAAGAATAATTTGAACTTAACCGCAATTACCTTTATGGGACAGGAATATACATACGCACAGCTTTTTGAGATTATTGATAAAGCTGCCGATGCTTTGCTTTCTCTTGGTGTCAGCGAGGGCGAAGTCATAACTATGCTTATCCCTGTTTGCCCCGAAGAAGTGTTTTTGTTCTATGCTATTAACAAAATCGGTGCAATATCCAATTTCATTATGCCTGCAACACCAAAGGAAAAGGTTTGTGCCATAATGAATGAGCATGAATCAAGATTTCTGTTTGCGTTCCCGTTCTTTTTAGAAGATGAGGCATATATTTATGATAACACAAAGTGTAAAAATATCATATTAACGCAAGGCATTATGGAATATAAAAACACAAATACACTTGTTTGGGATAACTTTTTATCAATGGCTGACAAATGTGATAAGAAAGGATATAAGACGAAGAAAAACCCAAAAGATACAATGTTTATTGCTAAAACAGGTGGAACAACAGGTGTATCTAAAAGTGTAATGCTTAGCGATAATGCGTTTAACGCAGCAGTTGACCAAATTATAACCGCAGTAAAAGAGTATAAAACGGGCGACAGGTGGCTAAGGTTATGGCCTGCATTTTCTGCAACGGTTGCAGCTGCAGCTATCCATTTACCTTTAAGCGTTGGAATGAACAATACATTTGATATGCTTGAGGATTTTAAGGATTTTGATAATTTGGTTATGAAATACAAACCCAATCACTTGGAGCTGTTCCAATGCTGATTGAACAGCTTATGGCGAGTCCGCTGGTTAAGAATGAAGATTTATCATTTCTTAAAGTTGTCGGAGTTGGCGGCAGTGGAATGACAGAAGATTTTGAAATAAGGGCAAATAAGTTTTTTCTAAAACATAATGTTAAGAGAAAATTAACACGGGGATATGGTATGACAGAAAATGCCTCTAATGCTACAGCAAATATAAATAATGAAACAGCAAAAATAGCTTCGGTAGGGATTCCTGCTATTCATACTGTTGTAAGTGTCTTTGATACTGAAACGGGCAAAGAAAAAACTTATAACGAAATAGGTGAGATTTGTATACAATCCCCCCAATTTATGAACGGTTATTGGAAACAACCTGAACTTGAAAAGCAAGTTTTTCACACTCATAACGACGGAACGGTATGGCTACACTCAGGCGACTTGGGATATATGGATGAAGATGGAGTTGTGTTTATTAAAGGTCGAATGAATAATATGCTTTTCTTGTACCATACTGCAAAAATATATCCTGCCGATATGGAAACCTCACTTTCAAAGGTAATGGGAATAAAGGCAGTCGCTGTTGTCGGCGAGCCTGATAAAGAACACGAAGGGTATTTTATGCCTGCATTTTTTGTTGAGCCTTATGAGGGATATAGCCGTGAAGATATTATAAAGAATATTGAAGACCAATATTTGGCAAATGAAACGGAGGATAAACGCCCACAAAGCATTTATGTGTTGGACAAGATTCCCCTTACCAATATGGGTAAGCCCGACCTTAAATTACTTGAACAAATGGCAAAAGAAAACAGTTTAAGAACATAAATATAATTTTTATTAAAAAGCCTTTCTTTACAGGGAAGGCTTTTTGTGTTATAATTTGACACAGCTTTATATTAGAAGTAACTAAAGAGCCTCCCTTTAAATATCCCCCAGTCAAAAATCAGAGATTTTTGCCAGCCCCCTTTAGGCAAGGGGGCCTTTACGTGAGGCTATAATACACTTTTGTATTGCAATTTACACAAACTTATAATTTTATGGTATAATAATTATACAAATTTAAGCAAAATCTAAAGGTAATTTATTATGAAAAGAACAAAGTTAATTGACCGCCTTTTGCCCGATTACACCAACGGTGAAGAAATATTTAATATGGTCACCCACATTGTCGGTGGGGGACTGGGTGTTGTGTATTTGGTAATCTGCGTTATAGTATCGGCACTGCACCACAATGTTTGGGGTGTTGTGTCATCGGCTATATACGGCGCATCGGTTATATCACTCTTTACAATGTCAAGTGTTTATCACGGTCTAAAGCCCGGTATGGCTAAAAAGGTATTGCAGGTGCTTGACCACTGCACAATCTATTTTATGATTGCCGGCACATATACACCTATCACATTATCGCTACTTCGCAAAACCAACCCCGTCATTGCTTGGGTAGTATTTGGTGTAGTGTGGGGTATTGCGGCATTGGCAATAACGCTTACCGCTATTGACCTTAAAAAATACAATGTATTTTCAATGATTTGTTATATTGGTATGGGTTGGTGTATTATCGGCACCATAAAACAGGCTTATACGGCACTTACCCACGTGGGCTTTATGTGGCTGCTGCTGGGCGGCATAATGTATACCATAGGTGCAGTGCTGTTTGGCTTTGGCTCTAAATGCCGATATATACACTCGGTATTTCATATATTTGTAGTGCTTGCCAGCTTTATGCACTTTATTTGTATTCTTTTCTATGTAATCTGACCTTTCACAAAATCCCCGTTTTATCGTAAGATAAAGCAGGGGGTGAGGGCGTGAAAAAAATTAAAAAACGGCGTTTTTCGGTGGCAAAACGTTGGTTTGTGGTGCTGATTTGTGTTTTTTTGATTTTTTCGCTCTGCTTTATAAGCGTAAAACCGTTTGTGTTTGTTTACGCTAAAAGCGAGGCAGAAACAATAATTTTAAATGCCGCAAATGCGGCGGTGCTTAATGTTTTAAAGCAAAACAATATTACCTATAGCGATGTGTCAAAAATTTCGCGCGGTGACGATAAAAACATCACCGGTATTGAAATCGATATTGAAAAAATCAATTTGCTAAAAAGCCAAATTTCAAATGAATTAGCACGTATTGTAGCGCAAAACAATAAATACGATTTATATATACCGTTGGGTACGCTTTTCGGCAGCGAGTATACCACAGGTTATGGTCCTCGTATACATTTTAAAATGCAGCTTACCGAGACGGCGATAGTCGATTTTAAAAGCTCGTTTACGGCGGCGGGCATAAACAACGTGCTGCATCAAATACTTATAACAATGAAAATAAATGCAAGTGTTCTGATGATGGGGTGCACCGACAGCTTTAGTGTCAGTACCACCGCCATAGCGGCACAAACGGTAATTGCGGGTGCGGTGCCCGATTCATTCACCAATGTAATAGAACACCCAAATGACGATATAGCCGATGAAATATTTAACTATGCCGATGTAGAATAAGGAGAGTAAAATGGATTTTAAAGAAGCTAAAAAAAGAGCGTCACAGCTGACCAAGCAGATAAGGCATCATAACGAGCTTTATTATAATCAAGATGCACCCGAAATTTCTGACTTTGAATATGATGCACTAACCCGTGAGCTAAAGTCGATAGAAAAAGAGTATCCCGAGCTTATCACCCCCGACTCGCCTACACAAAAGGTAGGCGGCGCGGCATTAAAGCTGTTTAGCCCTGTAGCGCACGCCGTTAAAATGGAAAGCCTGCAAGATGTTTTCAGCGTAGAGGAACTTCGTGAGTTTGGCGACAAAATAGACAACACAAAAACCGTTTTTTCGGTAGAGCCTAAAATTGACGGACTTTCGGTATCGCTTGAATATGACGGCGGCAAGCTTGTACGCGGCTCTACCCGCGGTGACGGCACTACGGGAGAGGACGTTACTGCCAATCTTTTGCAGATTGAGTCTATACCTAAAACAATCGCCTTTGACGGTGCTTTAGAAGTTCGTGGCGAAGTGTATATGCCTAAAAAATCATTTTTAAAGCTTGTTGAGCGTCAAGAGCTTTTGGGTGAGCAACCGGCTAAAAACCCACGCAATGCGGCGGCGGGCAGTTTGCGACAAAAAAATTCAGCCGTTACGGCAAGCCGGGGGCTTGATATATTTTTATTTAACATTCAAAGCATTGAGGGCAAAAATTTTGACTCTCATATAGAAAGTCTTGACTTTTTAAAGTCTTTAGGCTTTAGTGTCTTGCCCTTTTATACCAAATGTAACACTATTGACGAGGCAATATATGAAGTTGACCGCATAGGCGAAAAACGTGGAGAATTTGAGTTTGATATTGACGGTGCGGTTATTAAAGCCGATAGCCTTTCATACCGAAAAACACTTGGCAGTACAGCAAAATACCCCCGTTGGGCGGTTGCCTTTAAATATCCACCCGAAGAAAAGGAAACGGTGCTGCTTGATATCGAAATAAACGTCGGCAGAACAGGTGCACTAACTCCTACTGCCAGCTTTACACCCATTCAGCTTGCGGGCACCACCGTAAGCCGTGCCGTGCTGCATAACGAGGATTTTATAAACGAAAAACAGATAGGTATAGGCGACACAATTGTTGTTCGCAAAGCGGGCGAGATTATCCCCGAGGTGCTGTCGGTAAGTTGTCACTGCGAAAATTCTGTCGTGTTTAAAATGCCCACACATTGCCCCTCTTGCGGCTCACCGGTATTCCGTGCCGAGGGTGAGGCGGTAATACGCTGCACCAACACCGATTGTCCGGCACAGTTGCTGCGCAATCTTATTCACTTTACCTCACGTGATGCTATGGATATTGAGGGCTTAGGCCCTGCCGTGCTTGAGCAATTGGTAGATGCCGATTTGGTGCATAATATAGTTGACCTTTATACCCTTGATTTTAACAAGGTTATGGCGCTTGACCGTATTGGTGAAAAGTCAACTCAAAATATGTTTGACGCTATCCAAAAATCAAAGCAAAACGACCTATCAAAGTTAATTACCGCGCTTGGCATTCGTCACATCGGCACCAAGGCGGCAAAGCTGTTATCTAGCCGTTTTGGTGATATTGACGGCATTATGAATGCCACATTTGACGAGCTGCAGTCAATCGATGGCTTTGGCGACATTTTGGCAAAATCAACGCTTGAATATTTTGCGGTGGAAGATAACCGCCAAATGATAAAACGACTTGAAGAATTGGGTGTTAATACCAAATCAACCAAAACTGCTGCGGGTGACCGCTTTGCCGGTATGACCTTTGTGCTTACGGGCACGTTGCCTACTTATACCCGCGCCGCCGCTGCCGAGATTATCGAGTCATTAGGCGGCAAGGTGTCAAGCTCGGTTAGCAAAAAAACCACCTATGTGCTGGCAGGCGAAGAGGCGGGCAGCAAGCTTGACAAGGCAAACGCCTTGGGTGTTACGGTAATTGACGAGCAAGAATTTAAAAATATGATAAATTAAAAAATATAACTTGACATTAGCATATTAGTTGTAGTATAATGACATTTGTAAGTTTATACCCCTGCAATTTCGCGGAGGGAGGGAATGTTAATGAGTCAGGTAAAAGTTAAAGAAAATGAATCACTAGACAACGCACTTCGTCGTTTTAAGCGTCAAACCGCAAAAGACGGTGTTATTCAAGAGGTTCGTAAAAGAGAGCACTATGAAAAGCCCTCTGTAAAGCGTAAGAAAAAGTCGGAAGCAGCTCGCAAGAGAAAGTTCCGCTAATGTACGT
>JAUNAM010000014.1 GCA_030527615.1 Clostridia bacterium | reverse complement strand
GAGATGTAAATCTCTCTGCCGCCGTGTTTGTTATGCATAAACAAGTTCAGTGTTTACAATTTCCGTTGCCCTTTGGCGAATGTTATTCATCCTGCCAACCCATTCAAGTTGATTTTCTGCTTTGAGTCTTTCTGTTACGCCATCGCGTTCCGCTATTTGTTTTACCAAACGATTGAACATATCTTCGGCATCCTTATCAAGTTGTAGAAGGTAATCGTAAAGAGTATGTTCGCTTAGCATTTTGTTGTAGAAGTGTTTGCAGTGCTTTTGGATATAGTTTAAATGCCGTTGACCCCATACACCAATCGGCTCACGTTCGGGTTCATCTTCACCGGCAATGATATAATAATCTCCGCACAGTTCGTATTCGAGTCCCGTTCTTTCATCCGTAATAAATTTTGCTAACTGTTCCATAATTACGCCTCCATTAATAAGTCCTGAAACGGTGCATCGTTATTTACAAAGGTGTCGTAAGTGAAGTTGGCTCCGAGTCGAAAACCCATAATAAAACTGTCGAGATTCGATTCACCATTAACTACACCCCAAGCATTGACGAAATCGAGAAACTTTTTCTTGTTCTCACCCGTGAGGACTTCGGTTAAGAAATCCTCGTTGAGCATTAACACCTCCATCTGTTTTTGCACCATCTTGTTTTGCTTGGTACTTCGCGCCTGCGGGTCAATGTTGCCGTAGTAAAATTCTTCAATAAACTTACCCATAAAAATAACCTCCTTTAAGTTTCATAATAATTGTACTTCAAGAAGGTTAAATAGTCGAATGTACCGATATAAAAAGAAAAGGGCAAGAAAAAAGAGAGAAGACTAACTTCTCTCAATTCTCTTGCCCGCAATGCTCGTACCTTTCGGAAACTGTCCTTAAGTGTACGACGCATTCGCCGTTCCTTTTTTTGGTGCGTTATTCTAAATTTTCGGTTGTTTTGTCGATTATATATCTGGGTCGGTGCTTAACCTCTAAATAAATTTTGCCTATGTATTCACCGATTATACCGATACTGATAAGCTGTATGCCGCCTAAAAAGCATATAATGCTGACGGTTGATGCCCAGCCTGCAATAGCCGAGCCGATGCAAACGGTGATTATTGACCAGATAATGCCTATAAAGCTAAGTAGCGCCGCTATAAGGCCGAATGCGGTTATAAGGCGTATGGGTTTTACCGAAAGACTTGTTATGCCGTCGAGTGCGAAATAAAGCATCTTTTTAAAGGGATATTTGCTTTTGCCCGCTATACGCTCTTTGCGAGAATATTCAACACAAGAATATTTAAAGCCGACCATTAGGGCGAGGCCGCGTAAAAAGAGATTGACCTCTTTATACTCTGCCAATGCATTAAGTGCGCGCTTTGACATAAGTCGGTAATCGGCGTGGTTATAGATAATATCGGTGCCAAAGGCTTTCATTAATTTATAAAAGAATTGAGCTGTGCCGCGCTTGAAAGCGGTATCACGCGTGCGGTCAGAGCGCACGCCATAGACAATTTCGCTGCCCGATAGGTACTCGTCAACCATTTTATCAATGGCATCAATATCATCTTGACCGTCGCAGTCTATCGATATTGCGGCATCACAATGCTTTGCCGCTGTCATAAGCCCTGAAAGCAGGGCATTTTGATGACCGTGGTTGCGGCTTAAAGATATGCCTATATAATGCTCGTCAAGCTGTGACAAGGAATTTATGATATCCCAAGTATTGTCACGACTGCCGTCATCCACAAAAAGTATGCGACTGTCATTTGAAATTTTGCCATCGATATAAAGGTCGTTTAGCTTTTGCAAAAAAAGCGGTGCAGTAAGCGGCAAAACCTCTTGCTCGTTATAACAGGGTATTACAATATAGATTATGGGTTGCACATCATTTCCCCTTTCGACTGATTATATATAAATATATAACTATTTGCATTTTTTGTCAAGCGACCGTACCGATACAGCCGCGAAGCTTAAGCAGTATTTTCTTTTCGGCGCGTGACACCTGCACTTGGCTAAGTCCCAAGCGTGCCGCCGTTTCGTTTTGGGTAAGACCGCTAAAATAGCGGTAACAGATAATTTGATACTCGATTTGGTCAAGCACCTTAAAGGCGTTTTCAAGCAGCAACTTGTTTGTAAGCAAATCTTCGGGGCCTTCGGTTGCAACATCGGTTTCGACTATGCCGTCGTCGCTTTCGTAGGTGAGCGATACCGTTGGCTGTGCAGCAGAGAGCGCCTCGGTTATTTCTTCGGGCAAAACACCAAGCTCTGTTGCCAATTCGCCGATTGTTGGCTCGCGGCAGAGCTTAAACTCAAGCGATGCCTTTGCACGGGTAACCTTTAGCGACAGTTCTTTTAAGCTGCGCGACACCTTGACCGAGCCGCCGTCACGAAAAAGGCGGCGAATCTCGCCCAAGATTACCGGCACGGCATAGGTAGAAAAGCAAAGACCACGAGTTTCATCAAAGCCGTCGGTCGCTTTAACAAGACCGACACAACCCGCTTGATAAAGGTCATCGTACTCTATACCTCTGCCTACAAAACGTTTGCAAAGCGAATGCACAAGCGGCAGATTGCTTTCAATAAACCGGTCACGTGTTTTTGTGTCAACCATTTACGCTGTACCGAGGGGCAATTTTTTTGACCAGTGTTACCGTGGTGCCTCCGCCCACACGTGAGCGAACACGAATGCTATCCATAAAGCTTTGCATAACGGCAAAGCCAAGTCCTGCACGCTCACCGCCAACGGTGGTAAAAAGTGGCTCCATAGCCTTACTGACATTTTCTATGCCGCAGCCGTTGTCGCGAATTTTAATTTTTATAACACCTGTGTTGGTTATTTCACCGGTTATGTATATTTTTCCTAACCCCTCACGGTATGCGTGAACAATACAGTTGGTGACCGCCTCGCTTACGGCAGTTTTGATATCGTTTATCTCTTCAAGTGTGGGGTCAAGTTGGCTTGCAAACGCCGCCACGGTGCTGCGAGCAAAGCCCTCGTTTGCCGAACGTGATAAGATGTTTAGGCTAAATTTATTTACTATTTCCATATTAATCTCCTTTTACCTCGTCTATTGTTGCAAGTTTGCTGATACCCGACAGCTTCATCACCTTGTAAATTTGCGGTGATGTACCTGTTATGTGAAACTTTGTGCCTCGACGTGACAGGTTGCGGTAACGCCCCATAACAAGCCCTATGCCCGAGCTATCCATAAAGCTGACACGGGTAAAATCGAAAACCAATAGTGACGGCATATTAAGGTCTGCCGAATTGTCGATTTGTTTTCTGATTGCTGCTGCCGAATGGTGGTCCAGTTCGCCGCTTAAATATGCGGTCATAACCTCACCGTTTACACTTATTTCTACCGACATAAAAACACCTCTGAAACTAAAATAAAAAAGGACAAGCCTTATATAATAATATAAAGGTTTGTCCTTAAATTTTTTGTCATATTCGGTTGTCAAATTATATACTTATTTTTTAAAATAAGGTCGCATTTGCGAAGCAAGATACAGCGAACCGTAAATAAATATAGGTTTGCCGTCACATTTTTGTTTTGCAAGTGCTATTGCTGTGTCAAAATTATCTTCAGCAAAGACATTATCACAATACGGCTTTGCAGACTCTGCAAGCTCATCAGCGGGTAATGCACGCGGCACATCGGGCGTGATACAAATTATATTTTTAAAATACGGCAGGGTTTTGTGCAGTAACTCACCATAGTTTTTATCTTTCATTACACCGATTATTGCAGTGCTGTTTTGATGCTCTTTTAAAACCTGCGAAAGTGCCTCTGCACCGTCGGGATTGTGCGCACCGTCAACAACTATAAGCGGATTTTGAGATACCACCTCTAACCGTGCGGGCAAAAACGCATTAGATAGACCTATTTGCATATCTGTTTGATTTATATTAAGTCCGCAGTTTTTAAGCACCTCTATTGCGGTAAGGACGTTATCTATTTGATATTCACCGCCAAGACTTGTCGTATATTCCGCATTATCATAAATAAAGGCGTTGCCCAAAAGTGAGATATTAACCTTTTCTAACAGGTTGATTTTGGGAATAATAGTATTATCTGAATGTTTTTTTATAATTGCTAATGCAGCACTATCTTGATTTGGCGTGGTGACCACAGTATTATTTTTTATAATTCCGCATTTTTCAGGCGTGATTTGCTCTATCGTGTCACCCAAAACTGCGGTATGGTCAAGGCTGATTTTGGTAATGACCGAAACGAGCGGTGACGGCAATACATTAGTAGCATCAAACCGACCGCCAAGGCCCGTTTCAACCACGGCAACATCTATGTTATTTTCGCTAAAATACAAAAAACCAACAGCCGTTATAAACTCAAACTCGGTAAGTGCAACACCGGTGTCAATCACCTTTTGTGAAAGGCGACACAAATCGTCGCGGCTGATAAATCGGTCGTTTATTTGTATTCGCTCGCAAAAATCGGTGATATAGGGCGACACAAATTTGCCAACCATATACCCAGACTCTTTAAGTACACTTGACACAAATGTGCAGACCGAGCCTTTGCCGTTTGTACCCGCAATGTGTATTGCTTTAAAATCATTTTGCGGGTTATTAAGCTTTGACATTACCTTCTCTATTCGTTCAAGGCTTGCCTTGTGCGAAAAAGCACCTAAAGAATGTATATAATTTAAAGTTTCATTATAATTCATAAAACACCAAAATTTTACTTGAAATTTTGCAAAAATATTTCACACAATACTATCAAGGGTTGTGTGAACTGCCCTTTTTATGCAACAAATATATATAAGCCTTATTAAATAATCAGGAACATAAATTTGTTGCTATACAAAAGAGAGTCGAAATAATATCGACTCTCTTTTTAAGTTGATTATTAGAGAGCTTTAATCTCGTTAATGCTGTCTTCAATCATTTTAATTTTGTCAAGCGCCTTGGCAAGGCCTACCTTTTGCTGCTCGATAACAGCAGCAGGGGCTTTTGCAACAAAGCCTGCGTTGTTAAGCTTCTTTTCAAAGAATTCTTTATCGACGATAGCCTTTTGCAAATCTTTATTAAGACGTGCAAGCTCACCCTCAATATCAACAAGCTCCTTCATAGGCATATAAACGGTAGCAGCATCGGTAACTACACGAACAGCACCCTCGCTGTCAAAGTTATCGCCGATTTCAACTTCAGATGCGGAAGCCAAGCGGCAGATATAAGATGTGCCTGTAGAAAAAGTGTCGGCAAAAGCGGTTTGAATACAAACCTTTGCTTTTTTAGAGGGTGGAACATTCATCTCTGCCCTGCGATTTCTTATAGCCTTTATTACAAGCATAATTTTTTCAAATTCTGCTTCCTCTGCCGAGAAGTTAAACTCGTCACAGAAACGGGGCCACTCGGTCACCATAAGTGCAGGTGCATCGGCGTGAGGCATTGTCTGCCAAATTTCCTCTGTAATAAATGGCATAAAGGGGTGAAGCAGTGCTAACGTATTGGTAAACACATAACACAATACGCTACGTGCAGTATTTTTAGCATTTTCATCATCACCGTTTAGACGAGATTTGCAAATTTCAATATACCAATCACAAAATACATCCCAAATAAAGTCATACAGCTTTTGCACCGCCATACCAAGTTCAAACTTTTCAAGGTGGTCGGTAACATCACGAACGAGTGAATTGTATTTTGAGATTATCCACTTATCCTCAAGCGCAAAATCTGCAACGTTTATCGGTAAAACCTCATCGCTGTCAAGATTCATCATAATAAATCTTGCGGCGTTCCAAATCTTGTTGGCGAAGTTGCGGCTTGCCTCAACACGCTCGGGTATATAGCGCATATCGTTACCGGGGCTGTTGCCTGTAGCAAGCGAAAAGCGCAGTGCATCGGCGCCGTAGTTGTCAATAACCTCAAGCGGGTCAACACCGTTGCCTAACGACTTTGACATCTTTCTGCCCTGCGAGTCACGAACAAGACCGTGAATAAGCACGGTATCAAAGGGCACCTCACCCGTTTGCTCAAGTCCCGAGAACATCATACGCATTACCCAGAAAGGAATAATATCATAGCCGGTAACAAGTGTATTTGTGGGATAATAATGCTTTAAATCCTCTGTTTGATCGGGCCAACCAAGGGTTGAGAATGGCCAAAGCGCCGAAGAAAACCAAGTGTCAAGTGTGTCGGGGTCTTGGGTGATATTTTTGCTGCCGCAATGAGCACAAGCAGTAGCATCATCACGAGATACTGTAATCTCGCCACAGTCAGCACAGTACCAAGCGGGTATACGGTGACCCCACCAAAGTTGACGGCTGATACACCAGTCACGGATATTTTCAAGCCAATGGAAATACACCTTTTCAAAACGTTGGGGTACAAACTTGGTGTCCCCATTTTTAACGGCATCAATAGCGGGTGTAGCCAAAGGCTTCATTTTTACAAACCATTGCTTTGAAACAGCAGGCTCTACAGTAGTGCCGCAACGGTAGCAGATACCAACATTGTGAGAATAATCCTCTATTTTAACAAGGGCACCCTCTGCCTCAAGGTCGGTAACTATTGCTTTTCTTGCCTCGTATCTATCCATACCGGCATATTTTTCGTAATCGTCAACGATTTTTGCATCGTCGGTCATAACACAGATAACGGGCAGATTATGACGAAGACCAACCTCAAAGTCATTGGGGTCGTGTGCAGGTGTGATTTTTACAACACCTGTACCAAAATCCATTTCAACATAGTCGTCTGCTATTACCGGTATCTTGCGGTGAACTATTGGCAAATCAAGTTCTTTGCCAATAAGGTGCTTATACCTCTCATCGTTGGGGTTTACAGCAACAGCTGTATCACCAAGCAATGTTTCAGGGCGAGTGGTAGCCAGCTCTAAATAACCGCTGCCGTCGGTGAAAGGATACCGCAAATGCCAAAAATGGCCTGCCTGCTCCTCATACTCAACCTCGGCATCAGAAATAGAGGTTTTGCAGTGCGGGCACCAGTTAATGATACGCTCACCACGGTATATAAGTCCCTTTTCATAAAGGTTTACAAACACTTCTTTTACTGCCTTGTTGCAACCCTCGTCAAGTGTGAAACGCTCACGGTCCCAGTCACATGATGAACCCATCTTTTTAAGCTGCTCAATAATACGACCGCCGTATTGACGCTTCCATTCCCAAGCGCGCTCTAAAAAGCCTTCACGTCCGATATCCTCTTTAGTAATGCCCTCTTTTTTCATTGCTTCAACGATTTTAGCCTCGGTTGCAATCGACGCGTGGTCGGTGCCGGGCAGCCAGAGTGTATCGTAACCCTGCATACGCTTAAAGCGAATTAAAATATCCTGTAAAGTGTTGTCAAGCGCATGGCCCATATGAAGCTGACCGGTGATATTTGGTGGTGGAATAACTATAGTATAGGTATCCTTACCCTGCTCACGCTTGGCGTGAAAATATTTGCCGTCAAGCCACATTTTATAAATGCGGTCTTCAACGTCTTTGGGGTCATATTGCTTTGCAAGCTCTTTATTCATAAATTTACCAACTCCGAGTAAGTATAATTTAAAATATAATGTAAATATTAATAATGTCAGCCAAAAGAAACAGCGTTTGCATCTTTAGGCGGACAAACCGCCTGAAATGCAAATTGTTTTGACAAACGTCTTGGCATAACGTGTTTTAGACGGTTTTTTATTTTACCCTAAACGGTGTTATATGTCAAGGGTGGTTTGTGTGGCTGTGCCCTTTTGCGGTAATGCACCTGCAGCGGGCAAATTTTTGGTGCGATAGCGGTGTGGATTGTCAAAAGTATCTTTTATATAAGGCTCGGCGGTGAATATACGCTGACCCTTTTTTTGTGTCATAACTGCAATACCGCCGTTATCTTTGGTATTCTTTGCGGGTACCGATGCAGTATTTACAAGCAACATTCTGCCGTTTGTAGATTTAAGCAGTATGTCACAATCCTCTGTAAAGTGCATAATGGTGTGAAGCTTATATTTGCCGCTGTATGCCTTGATAAGCTTTTTGCGGTTGGTTTTAGTTTCATACGATTTTAACGGAACCTTAGCAACACGACCGTTATCAAACACAAATATAACAAATCCGCTATAGTCCTTGGTGTCAATCATATAAAGGCTCTGTTCGCCCTCGTCGTAGCCTAACTTGCCACCGACAAAGTCACCTAAAACACTTGCCTTACCATCAGCAAAATCGATAACTCGGCTTTTGTAAACCTGACAATTTGTGGTAAAGAACAATAGGTCTTTATCATTACTAGACTCAACCGTTTGGGTGATTTCGTCGCCCTCTTTTAACTTTTGCTCGCCGCTCATACGAAGGGAGAGCGGAGTAATCTTTTTAAAGTAACCGTCTTTTGTAAAGAATAAGGTTACGGGTGAATCGTCAAGCACCTCGGCTTCATCCAAATCTTCCTCCTGCTCGGCTGAAATAATTTGTGTAACGCGGTCTTTTCCGTATTTTTTTATTACCTCTTCAAGCTCTTTTACGATTATCTTTTTAACCCTTGCTTTAGAATCAAGGATAGATTGCATATCTTCGATTTCTTTTTCGAGTCCCTCGATTTCGTCAAGACGCTTTAAGATGTATTCACGGTTAAGGTGGCGAAGTTTAATTTCTGCTACATACTCTGCCTGAATTTCGTCGATGCCAAAGCCAATCATAAGGTTGGGCACAACCTCTTTTTCCTCTTTGGTTTCGCGAACAATTTTGATAGCCTTATCAATATCGAGCAGAATTTTCTCCATACCCTTTAGCAGGTGTAGCTTTGCCTTTGCCTTGGTGAGCTTAAAGTAAACCCTGCGGCGCACACACTCGGTACGAAAAGCCACCCATTCGGCAATAATATCTTTAACGCCAAGCACCATAGGGCTTGAAGCTATAAGAATATTAAAGTTGCAAGAAAAACTGTCTTGAAGCGGTGTCATCTTGAAAAGCTTTTTCATAAGCTTGTCTGCATCAACACCACGTTTAAGGTCAATTGTAATCTGCAAACCACCTAAGTCGGTTTCATCACGAATGTCGTTAATTTCGGTTATCTTTTTTGCCTTTACAAGGTCGATTACCTTTTCAATAATTGCTTCGGTTGTGGTGGTGGGCGGTATTGACTTTATATCGATACAGTTGTTTGACTTATCGTATTGATAGGTGCCGCGCACCTTAAAGCCACCGCGACCGGTTTCATAAATCTTTTCCATATCGGCGCGGTTATACAGCAGCTCGCCGCCTATTGGAAAATCGGGTGCTAAAAGTGTATCGGCAACATTTATATCATTATCTTTGATATAAGCGATGGTGGTTTCGCAAACCTCACGCAAATTAAAGGGGCAAATATTGCTTGCCATACCGGCGGCAATACCCATATTTGCATTTACAAGTATTGACGGAAATGTTACAGGAAAGAGTGTAGGCTCTTTCATAGTAGCATCGTAGTTGTCTACAAAATCTACGGTGTCCTTATCAATATCAACAAAAAGTTCTTCTGCTATGGGTGCAAGTTTCGCCTCGGTGTAACGAGATGCGGCACACTGCATATCACGCGAATAGGCTTTGCCAAACGAGCCCTTTGATTTTACATAAGGGTGAAGTAAAGCCTCGTTACCCTCACTCAGTCGCACCATTGTTTCGTAAATAGCGGCATCACCGTGAGGGTTTAGCTGCATAGTACGACCGACAATGTTTGCCGATTTTATGGTAGAGCCTTTAAGCAGACCCATATTATACATTGTATAAAGCAGTTTGCGGTGTGAGGGTTTAAATCCGTCTATTTCGGGTATGGCACGCGAAATGATAACGCTCATGGCATAGGGCATAAAGTTAGACTTTAGCGTGTCGGTGACAAGACTTTCAACCACTGTGCCCGCACCCGCAATATATGCATTGCTTTGCGGTCTTTTTGTCTTTTGTTCGGTTTCTTTTTTCTTTCGTGGAGCCAATTTTTGTTTTCTCCTTTAACTAATGTCGGCATCTTCCATATAAAGATAGCCGTTTTCGGCGATATAGTCCTTACGTCCTGCAAGATTGTCACCAAGCAGCAGGTCAAACATCTGTGATGTCTGCTCGGCATCCTCGGGCATAATTTTTATAAGGCGACGTGTTTCGGGATTCATGGTGGTCAGGTTCATCATATCGGGTTGGTTTTCACCAAGACCTTTTGAACGCTGAAGATTATATTTTTCGTCCCCTATTTGGTTTAAAATATCAATCTTTTCATTTTCGTCATAGGCAAAATAGGTTTTTGCCTTGGTGTTTATTTCATAAAGCGGAGTCTCGGCTATAAACACCTTGCCCTCGCTTATAAGGGTGGGCATAAGGCGGTAGATCATTGTGAGGATAAGGGTGCGAATGTGAAATCCGTCAACATCGGCATCGGTACAGATTATAACCTTGTTCCAACGAAGGTTACCAAGGTCAAAGTTAGAAAGGTTTTTATTTGCCTTTGACTTAACCTCTACACCGCAGCCTAAAACTTTTAAAAGGTCGGTGATAATCTCGCTTTTAAATATTTTATCATACTCTGCCTTTAGACAGTTAAGTATTTTACCGCGAACAGGCATAATTGCCTGAAAAGCGGCGTCACGTGCAAGCTTACAAGAGCCTAAAGCCGAATCACCCTCAACTATATAAAGCTCACGCTCGGCTACATCTTTACTGCGGCAGTCAACAAACTTTTGCACCCTGTCTGCCATAGAGTTGCCGGTAGACAATGTCTTTTTAAGGTTAATTCGTTCCTTTTCACTACGCTCACGGCTGCGCTTGTTTATAAGCACCTGCTCGGCAATTTTTTCCGCCTCTGCTTTATTTTCTATAAAATAGATTTCAAGCTGATGGCGTAAAAATTCGGTCATAGCGTCACCAATAAACTTGTTGGTGATTGCCTTTTTGGTTTGATTTTCGTAAGAAGTAACGGTTGAAAATGATGATATAACCAACACCAAACATTCCTCTACATCAGAAAAGGTTATTTTGCTCTCGTTACTCTTGTATTTATTGTTTTGTTTAAGGTATGCATCTATTTGATAAACAAATGCATTTCGCACAGCACGCTCGGGTGCGCCACCGTGCTCAAGCCAGCTTGAGTTGTGGTAATATTCTTTTAATGTATGGCGGTTAGAAAATGTTAACGCCACGTTAATCTTCACCTTATATTCGGGCTTATCCTCACGGTCTTTACCCTTACGCTCGGTATTCCAAAACTGGACCGAGGTCAGTTTTTCTTCGCCAACCGTTTCATTTACATAGTCGGTGATACCGTTTTGATAAACTATATCTTGGGTTATAAAACGTGCACCCTGCTGCTCGCGAAATTCAAACAGCAAGCCGTCATTTACAATTGCTTGGCGCTTTAGCACATCGATAAAATAATCGCGTGGTATATTTATATCGGTAAAAACCTCAATGTCGGGTTTCCAACGAATTTTTGTGCCGGTTTCACGACCATTGTATTCGGCTTTTTCAAGCCCGCCCTTGTTAAAGCCTTTTTCAAAGTGCAGGTTGTACTTAAAGCCGTCACGCTTGACCTCAACATCCATCCACTCGGCGGCATACTGTGTAGCGCAAAGACCAAGACCGTTAAGACCTACCGAATACTCATAGTTAGAGCCGTCGTTGGTATTATATTTACCGCCGGCATACATCTCACAAAAAACCATTTCCCAGTTGTAGGTATCTTCTTTGGGATTATAGTCCACAGGGCAACCTCGCCCAAAGTCTTGCACCTCTACCGAGCCGTCGGTGTATGAGGTTACAACAATCTTTTTGCCGTGACCTTCACGTGCCTCGTCTATTGAGTTTGAAATTATTTCAAAAACCGAGTGCTCACAGCCGTCAAGACCGTCAGAGCCGAAAATAACACCCGGGCGTTTGCGCACCCTATCGGGGCCTTCAAGCTTTTGAATACTGCTATTATCATATTGTGCTTTCGCTTTAGCCAATTTATGCACACTTCCTTAAAATCGTTATTATACATAATTCACCATTATACAGAGTATATTATACACTAAATATTGTGGTTTCGTCAAGGTTTTGATTGTATATTTTGAAATTTATATAGATTGTGCCAAAGGCACACAACAATTTTTAATTATTCATTTTTCAATATTCATTATTCATTAAAAAACACCCGTGAGGGTGTTTTTTACAATTTGATTTTTGCAAGTCCGCCCTCTGATGTTTCGCGGTAGCGGGCGTGTAGGTCAAGTCCTGTTTCATTCATGGTCTGTATTACGCGGTCAAGCGATATTTTTCGGGTGTTCCACAAAAAGCTTGACAGGTTAACCGCATTTATAGCACGCATGGCTGCTACGGCATTGCGCTCGATACAAGGTATTTGCACAAGACCGCAAATCGGGTCACAGGTAAGACCCAAGTGGTGCTCTATTGCAATCTCTGCCGCATACTCAATCTTGTCAATGGTAAGACCAAAAAGCTCGGCGAGCGCTGCTGCTGCCATAGCACAAGCACTGCCTATCTCGGCTTGGCAACCACACTCGGCGCCCGAAATTGATGCATTGGTTTTTATAAGGTCACCAATTAGTCCTGCGGTTATAAGCGCATTGCAAATCTCATAGTCACTAAAGCCGTTTTTTTGCTGATGATAATAAAGCACGGCAGGCACTACACCGGCAGCCCCGCAGGTAGGCGCCGTAACTATAGTTTCACCGTCGGCGTTTTGCTCACTTACAGCAAAGGCATAGGCACATACCATTCGGTTTTGACAGGTTTCGGCGGTTTCGTCAATATGCTGGCTGCCAAATAGGGTTTTAGCCTTTTTTTGCACATCAAGACCGCCGGGTAGTATACCCTCGCTATTAAGACCTGCCTTTATTGAAGCCTTCATAGCTTCCCATATATTCATTATATGTTGGTCTAAGTCGCCATCTTCAAACTGTTTTGCATACTCATAAAGCCTTATAGAGTGCTGTTCACAGTAGTCGGCAATATCAGAAAACTTATTATGTGGATAAACAAGCACTTCGTTTTGCTCGTCTTGATTTTCAAAGCGTATATATCCGCCGCCTATGCTGTAGACAAATATTTTTGCAATTTCTTTGCCGTCTTTTATGGCAATTAGCTGCATTGTGTTGGGGTGTGGTAAATTATTGGTATCAATATCAAAGACTATTTCACACTCAAATGGCAAAAAGGTCTTTTTAATAACGGTATCGGTGCCGTGACCTCTGCCTGTTTTGGCAAGCGAGCCGAAAAGTATTGCTTTAAAACTATCGGCACCCTTATTTTCTTCTTTGAAAATTTTGCAAGCACGCTCAGGACCTATTGTGTGTGAGCTTGAGGGACCTCTGCCTATTTTATAAATTTCTTTGATAGAGGTCATACCCTGTCTTTGTAAATTTTCCACACTTTCACCCTCTGAAGATTATTACATTTTTGTTTTGCTTTTAAATTAATTTTTTATTTTAATAAACCCATTTGCCGTTGCTATTAAAATAATACCATTTGCCGCCTATTTGCTGCCGACCTGTAACCATTGCACCGCTACTGTTTAGGTAGTACCAAGTGCTGCCAAGTTTAATCCAACCGGTTTGCATGGCACCGCTTGAGTTAAGGTAATACCACTTGCCGGCTACTTTTTGCCAACCGGTTTGCATTGCGCCACTTGCATTAAGGTAATACCATTTACCGCTCACCTTTACCCAGCCTGTTTGCATTGCGCCACTTGAGTTTAGATAATACCACCTGCCGCCTGTCTTTATCCAACCGGTTTGCATCCAACCGTCAGCATCAAAGTAATACCACACATTTTTAATTTTAGCCCATTGCTGTGTTATATAAGTTCCGTCAGAAAGTTGGTATTTCCATTTGTCACCTATACGTTTCCATTCGGTAATGTATTTTGCCGGCAATATGACATCATCGGACGCTACCTCTATACCGGCTATAAACAAACGACCACAATCAATGCATTTTTGATGAGCCATAATGCCGGTAACACCGATTTGAGCTGGTTTATACGGAACCTTAACTAATTGGTGCACATTTGGATTGTAATCACCCGCGCTAAAAGTATCCTGTGATTTTTTACCGCACACTGTGCAAGATTTATAATAAATCGAACTGCTGATACAGGTTGCACCTTTAATGTGATATTTATCATCAATGTTTTCGTGATAATCGCAGGTATGCTGTATATGGTACTGCTTTTGAAGGGTATAATCGTATGCGTCAGAATAATTTTTGCCTAAATAACAAACAAAAAAGTCTTCTTCATATTTAAAATTCCAAATGTAATTGCCGCTTTGTGTTAACTCGGGGGTATAGGCGATTTGCCTGTCACCGTTTGCAGGATTATATGAATATATATCGGTAGGTGCAGAATAAAACAACAATTCACCGTTACTGCCAAGCTGTGCCATTGTTGGATAGTGATACTCAGGGTCTGTATGAGGCCAGCTGTCTGTAACGTCTAAAACATCGGTTATTATGCCGTTGTCATATTTTTTAATCAGCGCATTAGCATCGATAATATCTATATAATACAAATCGTTATTTGCAAGTTGAAAGCCATCATATATGTCCTGCCAAAAATAATTGTCGTAGGTTGTGTCGTCTGCAAAAGAAACATAATCTATTTGACCGTATTTAGTGTGTCCGGTCGCTTTTATACCATTTGTAGAGCGTAAAAAGTTTTCGTGTGATACCTCGGTAGGATTATCACTATCATCCCAAGTTATATCTACGTGATAGGGGATATCGTTTATAAAAATAATATTCCACGCATGAACAAGCATATCAGAGGAAATATATTCTGCCCTTACACCGGCGCGGTTAAGCAAAAATATATATGCCTTAGCATAACCGTCACAAACCGATATACGGTTAGCAAGCGCACCGTAGGCGGTGTGTGAAATCAGCGGAATAGTATCCTCATTAAAATTTTCGGTATCATATTCGTTCCAAAGGGCAAGTCGGTCGTGGAGCAAGAGCGCCTTTTCAAGCTCAGTAAGATTCGTATTGTTTTCAATATCCTCAAGCAGTATATCAGCGACTGCAACCATTTGGTTATACATTACTGTATAATCGGTTAACTTTATGTCGGAACTTATTATAAGAGAGGTAAGATAACCGTTTGATTCTTCACCGCTAATGCCTTCAATATGAAACGATTCGGGCATATTATAAAACATAAAGGAAGTGATAAGATTAAAATTTACATTAGTAGAACGTATTTTAAAATCAGAAACATCTATGACCGACTGTGAAGCTTTATAAGCACTAATTACACGTTCTTTAAATAAATCAATATCTACCAACTCTTCAATCTTTGTGTTATCTACATAATCAGAGTTGTAATAATTAATGGTGGTCGTACCGGTGAATTTTACACTTGCGGTGTATGCCGATGCAGTGAGCGGCAATGCCGCAATCATCAAAACAATCACAAGCAAGAGCGATAATGTTCTCTTAAAATTTTTCATCTTACTACCGACTTTCTAAACTATATTACAACATTATTTTAAACTATATATTTTTTTATGTCAATAAAAAAGAACGAACAGATACACAAGATGCATCTGTTCGTATTAATCGTTATTATCTTATATTTATATAGTGTGCAGGGTTTACCAAACGACCGCCCACTATAACCTCAAAGTGCAGGTGGTTGCCTGTTGATAAACCGGTAGTGCCAACCAGTGCAATAACCTGACCTTGTGATACTATATCGCCCACATTGCAACAAAGCTGACGAGCGTGTGCATAACGTGTGCGTGTTCCGTCTGCGTGTTCTACAACCACACAATAACCATAAGTGCCATCCCAACCGGAAAAAACAACACGTCCTGCAGCTACCGCATAAATAGGTGTGCCACTGGGGGCTCTAAAGTCAATCGCTTTGTGACCACCGTTGCCACCGAAGCCACAGCTTAACTGCCATACACCTGCAGGAAGCGGAAAAATAAAGCCTGAATTTTGACCCGCACCGGATACCTCTGATGATGAGGCTATTTTGGCTGTGCCCTTTAAAACCACCTCATTAACAGGTGCCACTACAACATCGGTGCCAATATCGGTAGAAGACTGTATTTCTCCGTTTAACATAACAAGATTACGAGTTATGCGATTTACACCCGCAACACCTGAAATCTTTACCTTGCTGTAACCCATTTGGTATTTATCGGATTCCTCAACAACGCTTTCATAAGGAACTACAATATCTTCTGTTTGATTCATTTCGGTAATTACCGAAAGCGAATTGACAACATTTGATACATCATTCTTATCCTCTATTTCGCTTTCCATATAATAGCCGATTTGAGTAGTTACTTCATCTGCAAAATAACTGTCACACTTAACACCCTCAACATCAAAATCATCAAGACGGTTTTGTATTGCGACATCGATTGTTGCCTTTTCGGCTGTGATTGCCGGATTACCGTTAATATAAAGAGTTGAAGCCTCAACAATAGCATCGGTATTATCTATAATAGCGTGTGCCACCTGTTGAGCATTATCAATTTCATCATTAAGAACTATTGCTGTACTAAAGCTGGGCTGCTCAACAGCAGTTTTAACCTCATCGTTGCCAACCATTCTGACAACCAATTTAAGTGCTGCATCAAAATGATTTTTGTGACTTACGGTAGCAATAATGTTACCGCTGTAGTTTACTTTATATGCAATGCGAGTGCCGGTAAAAGAAAGACTTGCAACAATTGCTACTACTGCAACTATGGCAAATAAGCCCTGCTTTACACGGCCGGAACTATTTTTTATATTAGATGCTAAAACCTTTGCACAGTTTAAAATCTGTGTAATTACATCACCTAAAATAGCGCATTCTCCTTTCAAAAGATTACAATTTTGTAACAATTTCCTTTACTATTATACCCAAAGGTTACAAAATTGCAACCTTTTTTTGAAATTTTTTATAAAAAATTTGTTTTTCAAATAGTAAAAATCCCCAAAAAACGCCTATTCAAGCGGTTTTTGGGGATTAAAAATTTTTTTACTTTTTAGAAAAGAGACATTTGATTTGTATCAGGCAGGTCGGCAAAAGCACCCAAATCATACAAGTTTTGGATAATTGTTTTTGAAACGCCCGCTTCAATAGCAAAATCCTCACGCGATATGAAGTTGCCTTTTTTCGCCGTCTCATATATTGTATATGCCGCCTTATCGCCAACACCCGAAAGCGCACCAAACGGCAGACGCATTTTTCCGTCTTCAGGTATAAATTGCATAGCGTGTGAATGATTAATATCAATAGGCAATACCTCGATACCTCGTGCCATAAGCTCATTAAAAATAAGCAACACTTCATAAGTATCGTTTTCTTTTTTGGTAGCTTCCTTGCCCTTTAGTTTTATCTCGTTCATTTTTGATAACACAGCGCCCCTACCTTTTATTATGGTAGGCACATCGACATCTTCGGGGCGGGCGGTAAAATAAGCGCAATAAAACTCAAGCGGACGGTAGACCTTGTACCATCCAAGTTTGATGGCAGATATAACATAGGCGGCGGCGTGTGCTTTGGGGAACATATATTTAATCTTGTAACAAGAATTAATATACCATTCGGGCACACCGACAGCACGCATATCATCCTCCATAGCGCCCCATTCCTCTTTAGAAACCTTGCCCTTGGCAACCAAACCTTTACGCACCGTTTCGGTGATTTTAAAGGCTCTGCCCTCATCCATACCCTGATGTATAAGGTATACCATAATGTTATCACGGGTACCGATAACCTCGGAAATGGTACAGGTGCCGTTATCAATCAAATCCTTTGCATTGCCAAGATACACATCAGTACCGTGAGAAAGACCGGATATCTGCAACAAGTCTGAAAAGTTTTGAGGTTTACAGTCGGTAAGCATTCCGCGAACAAAGCTTGTGCCAAATTCGGGCAGGCAAAATGTACCTGTATTTGACTCTATATCCTCGGGGGTTACACCCAAAGCCTCGGTAGAGGTAAATAGGCTGTAAACCTTAGGGTCGCTCATAGAGACATCGTTGACGTTAATACCCGAGTATTTTTCAAGATATTTATATGTAGTGGGTACAACGTGACCCAGCTCGTCAAGTTTTAGTATGGTATCGTGTATAGAGTGGAAATCAAAGTGGGTAGTAACAATTTCGCTGTTTACATCATCGGCAGGATGCTGCACCGGACAAAAATCATAAATGGTTTTGTCATTTGGCACGATAATCATACCCGCAGGGTGCTGACCGGTGGTGCTTTTTACTTTAGCCGACTCTACAAGTCCTGCAAGACGGTTAAGCTCGGCACCCGACAGCTCGACACCCATTTTTTCAGCATAAGCCTTTGCAAAGCCAAAGGCTGTTTTTTCGGCTATGGTAGATATTGTACCTGCCTTATAAACATTTTCGGCACCAAAAAGGCTTTTGGTGTATTCCTGCACCTGATTTTGCACTTCGTCGGCAAAGTTAAGGTCAATATCAGGCACCTTGTCACCCTTAAATCCCAAAAAGGTTTCAAAGGGAATGTCGTGACCGTTTCGGTTTAGCGGCATACCGCAGTTGGGGCAGTTTTTTTCGGGCAGGTCAAAGCCCGAGCCCACGCTACCGTCGGTAAAAAATTCACTGTACTGACAACCGGGGCACACATAGTGGGGTGCTAGGGGGTTAACCTCGGATATGCCCGCCATAGTAGCAACAAAGGACGAGCCTACCGAACCACGCGAGCCTACCAAATAACCGTTTTCCTCGCTATAGGCTACCAGCTTTTGGGCGGATATGTACATTATAGAAAATCCGTTATTAATGATAGAGTTAAGCTCTTTATTAAGACGCTTTTCTACAATTTCGGGCACGGGGTCGCCGTACATGGCATGGGCATTACGCCAACAAATTTCACGAAGCAGCTGGTCAGAACCCTCAATAACGGGCGGATAATTGCCCTTTGGCACCGGGATAACCTCATCGGATATCATATCGGCAATTTTGTTGGGGTTTTCTACAACAAACTCATACGCGCGCTCGCCAAAATAATCAAAATCACCGAGCATTTCGGTAGTTGTTTTAAAGTAAAGCGGTGCTTGGTTTTCAATATCGTCAAAGCCCTGTCCTGCCATAACAATTTGACGGATAATGCCGTCCTGTTTTTTAAGGAAGTGTACGTCACCCGTAGCAACTACCGGCTTGCCCGATTTGTCGGCAATTTCAACAACCTTGCGGTTAAAATCTTTTACGACCTCTATGCTTGTTACGTGTCTTAAGTGATTGGGGGTGACATTGCCTTTTTTGTCAACCTTATCAGGCTCGGCACTTTTGCGCACCATAAACTCGTTATTGCCAAGGGGTTGAATTTCAAGATAATCATAATAATCGGCAATCTGCATAAGTGTTTGGTCGTCAGCGCCGTCAACTATTGCCTTATAAAGCTCACCCTGCTCACAAGCGGAGCCGAGTATCAGACCCTCACGGTGCTGGTCTAATACCGAACGTAATATAACCGGTCGACCGTAAAAGTTGTTAAGATGAGAATCTGAAACTAATTTATAAAGATTTTTAAGTCCTACAAGATTTTTAACAAGTATTATTTGATGATTGCGCAGCTTACCTATCTCTTTTCGGGTAAGCCCCGATATATCATAACGTGTATCATCTATAAAATAGCTTTCAACACCGTATATGGCTTTAAATTCGCCACCTGATTTTTGTATTTTTGACACAGCGTCGGCAATGGCGGGGTATGCCTGCACAACACCGTGGTCGGTGATGGCTACCGCCTTGTGACCCCATTTGTATGCTTGGTTTATAATATCGCCCGCATGGGCAACGGCATCCTTTGCCGACATATTGGTATGGCAGTGAAGCTCTACACGCTTTTCACCCTCATAATCGTCGGTTTCCTCATATTTTTTAATGGTAGCAAGTGCACGCACATCAAGAATATAATCACGCGACCAATTGTCAAAAGAATAGTCGCCGTTTACTATAACACAGCCGCCATTTTTTAACGCCGATACCGAAGCCAAAAAGTCATCTGCCGCCGCATCCATATCGTGGGTATATTTGGGGTCAAAAAATTTGGTGAGCGAAGCACGAAATGAATTGGTGGTATCGCTAAAGCAAAACTCCACCTTAACCATTTTACCGCCGCGTCGAGTGTTGATAGTCTTGCTTTCAAGACCAAACACCTCGCCCCAAGCGGCAACATAGACGCTCTCGCCCTCACCCATAGGCGGGGTAATCTCGCTTAACTTTTTAATGTTGGTGTCTATTTTTCTACCGTAAAAAAGCTTTGCACTTTCAAGATATACAGGCAGACCGTCACGCGGCTTGTAGTCATATACTATTTCCGCTTCTTTTGCAGACTTATCTGCAGAATCAGACTTTTTACGTTTTGGTGCCTCATACGGCTCGGGTTCGGGTAAAACTATCGGTGCATCCTCTAATACACCGTCAAAGTTAATATTAATATCCAACCCAAATTGGTTTTTTATGCTTGCCTTAAAAAGCTGCTCAAATCCGCCGTCAATTATTTTAGAATGACCGCCATATTTTAAGGTTATATTTAATGTGTTGCCGTCAAGAGCGTATTGCGCCTCACCCAAAAATCCGTTAAAAATTATATTTTTATTGCGAATTTCAGCGACGGTATCCTCTGCGGCAGCAAGGCAAAATGCATCGCTGTTAAAAGTTATGGCAATATTTGCACTATCAAGCTTTAGTGCGTGACAAATCTCATCGCGCAAAAGATTTTTCGAGGCAGTCGATATATATGTATTGCTTGACAGCATTAAATTTATGCTTCGACTGTTATTGTCTATATTACAGTTTTCAATCTTTGTATTTTCAAAGGTACTTACCGTTTCGGCGGATAAATATGCCGCAAACAGTTCTTTAAAAGAGTACATTTATATTCCTCACATTTTGTTGATTTCTTGTTCTAAAATATCTAAAAGTTTATCTTCGGGCACCTTGTTATAAAGTATTTTACCCGACTTAAATATAACACCGCAATCTTTGCCGCCGGCAATGCCTATGTCAGCAGCCGATGCTTCGCCGGGCCCGTTTACCACACAGCCCATAATAGCGACGGTAATATCCTTATCCACATTGGCAAAGCGTTCTTCAGCGGCGTGAGCCAATCCTATAAGGTCAATTTCGGTTCTGCCGCAGGTCGGGCAGGACACAAACTTTATACCGCCCTGCCTTATACCAATCGCTTTAAGCAGCTTATTTGCCGCCTCAACCTCGCGGGTGGGGTCATCGGTAAGTGAAATACGCAGTGTATCACCTATGCCGCGAAGCAGCAGTCCGCCAATACCCGCCGCCGATTTTATAACACCCATATTTTCGGTGCCGGCTTCGGTAACGCCAAGATGCAGCGGATAACGGCACACCTCGCTTGCCTTTACATAAGCGTCATACATACGCTTTGTATCGGATGATTTAAGGGATAATACAATGTTATCAAAATCATATTTTTCCAAAAGGGATATATGATACAGTCCGCTTTCAACCATGGCATCGGGTGTAGCAGCGCCATAGCGGGCTAAAATTTCCTTTTCAAGTGAGCCGGAGTTTACGCCTATACGTATGGGGATATTTTTTGCATTGCAGGCGTGTGCTACCTCTTTTACATGTGAATCATCGCCTATATTGCCGGGGTTAATACGCACCTTGTCTACCCCTGCGGCAACACTTTCAATCGCTAATCGCCAATCAAAATGTATATCAGCAACAAGCGGTATTGATATGGCATTTTTTAATGCCTCAACCGTTTTTATAGTCTGCATATCGGGTACCGATACGCGCACAATGTCACAGCCTGCCTGCTGTAAAGCAAGGGCTTGTTTTACGTTGCCTTCGACATCGTGAGCGGGTGCACAAAGCATTGACTGCACACTAATAGGTGCACCGCCGCCAATGGCTGTATTGCCTACTATAACTTTTTTGGTTTTATCATTTGTGTACATTGTTTCACCCCGCAAAAAGTGTCCAAATATCCTTAAAGGTTATAATTAACATAAACCCTATAAGCAGCACAAAGCCAATGGCGTGCACTATTGCCTCGTATTTTTGAGGAACGGGTTTTTTAAATATCATTTCAAAAAGTATAAATACCAGTCTGCCGCCGTCAAGTGCCGGTAGCGGAAGCAAATTAAACAGACCTAAATTTATGGTTATAAGTGCCATTATAGGCAACAAATTCATAAGGCTTTGTTTTGCGGCGGTACCTATTGCCACCGTAACACCTACAGGCCCCGACATAGCACTTATACCGTAGCGACCGGTAATTAAATCGGCAAGTGAACGGTAGATAACCGCACAATAAGATACTGCGGTATCAAAGGTATGGCGGATATAGCTTGTAAAGGTTTTTTGCTCACCCTTTACATAAAAATCAACCGTAAGATAATTTATACCATCTACCTTTTGACTTTCAAACTTAACATCCTTTAACTCCTTGGTTTTGCCGTCACGCTTTACGGTTATATCAATTGTGCCATCCTTTACATTGCTAAAAGAATAGCTTAAATCATAGGTAGTAAAAATGTGTCTGCCGTCAACAGCAACAATCTTGTCACCCTCACGGAGTCCGTGTTGCGAGCTTGTTGCCTTTTCGTGAAAAGAGTCAACCACGGTGGTGGTAAAACGCTTGTCGGGTATTAATATGATTGCCACAAGCAAAAGACCCAGCAAAAGATTAAATACCGCACCCATAACAACGATTAAAAATCTGCGCCACGCCTTTTTATTGCAAAAGGCACGCTCGTCACCGCTTTCCTCATCCTCGCCCTCCATAGCGCAATATCCGCCAAGGGGGACCGCATTTATGGCATATTTTGTTTCACCCTTGCCCCACTTTAAAAGCTTGGGACCAAAGCCTATGGCAAACTCGTTGACACGAACGCCCAAAAGCTTTGCGGCGATAAAATGACCCAATTCGTGAATAAGGATAAGCAATAAAAACAAAAGTATTGCAACAAGATAGGGCCAAATATTATTTAATACATTTAAAACTTGAGAAATTGTAATCACTACCTAAAAATTATTATATGCTCGCTCGTACAACTGCACGTGCAGCCGCATCGGCGGCGAAAATATCATCGACTGTAAAGTCAGTTTTGTTAATGCAGGCATCCATTGCCTTTTGATTAAGCTCGGCGATTTGTAAAAACTTGATTTTACCCTCAAGGAAAAGCTTAACCGATTCTTCGTTGGCACCGTTTACGGCTGTGGGATAAAGTCCGCCACGGTTTATTGCCTCTATACAAAGGGGCAACGCCCTAAATGTGTCGGTGTCGGGTCGTTCAAAAGTCAATGTACCCACTTTCATTAAATCAAGTTTTTCAAAGCACATACCCCTATCGGGATATGTTAAGGCATATTGTATAGGCACCTTCATATCGGGGGTGCCCAGCTGCCCTATTACCGCACCGTCGGTAAACTCTACTGCCGAATGCAGTATGCTTTGTCTATGAACGGTAACCTCTATTTGCGACGCCGAAACGTGGAACAGATGCACCGCCTCAATCACCTCAAGACCCTTGTTCATAAGAGATGCGCTGTCAATGGTGATTTTAGCACCCATAGACCAATTGGGGTGGTTAAGCGCCTCGGCAACCGTTACGTTTTGCAGTTCTTCTTTGAGTTTGCCAAAAAAGGGGCCACCCGAGGCTGTTAAAATTATCTTTTTTAAACTTTTTGCAGGTGCACCCTGCATCGACTGAAAAATAGCCGAATGCTCGCTGTCTACAGGTAATAGTTTAACCCCTTTTTCACGCAGCTTGCGGTTTACTATTTCGCCGCCGGTTACAAGTGTTTCTTTGTTGGCAAGTGCTATGGTTTTGCCGGCATCAATTGCAGCAAGTGTCGGGCGAAGACCCGCAATACCGACAATGGCATTAAGCACCATATCACCGTCAAGAGTTGCTAACTCGCACACGCCATCTGCCCCAGACAAAACATTTATGTCGGTGTCGGCAAGTTTAATTTTTAGCTCTGCTGCCGCTTTTTCATCAAAAAGTGCCACCGATTTGACATTAAATTCTCGTGCTTGAGATTCAATCAGCTTTGCATTGCTGCCCGCGGCAAGAGCAACAACGGTATATTTATCGGGATTAGCACGGACAATATCGAGTGCTTGGGTGCCGATTGAACCGGTGGAGCCTAATATTATCAAGCGTTTCATTATAACAGACCCACCACTATCAAGCAGTACATTAGCGGTACAACAAACAACAGACTGTCTACACGGTCAAGTATACCACCGTGACCGGGGATAAGATTGCCGTAATCTTTAAGACCAACCTTGCGCTTGATTATTGATGCAAATAAATCGCCTGCCATACCGACAACACAGAGCGGTACGGTGAATAAAAGTGTGGGTAAAATTCTGTTATAAAATCCGTAGCACAAAACAATAATTAATGCCACAATAATGCCTGAAGCCAATCCGCCTAAAGCACCCTCTACCGTTTTCTTGGGGCTGATTTCGGGGCAAAGCTTGGTTTTACCGAATTTAACACCTACAAAATATGCGCCGATATCGCACACACAGGCGAAGTTAAGTGCCAGCAGTAAATAGTATATTCCGCTTGCGATAATTATAATACTTGCAATTGTCGAAAAAGCAAAAGAATATATAAGCGGAAAACCGCAAAGCACGGCGATTTTTGCAAGGTCTAAATCCTTTTGAAAAACAAGACATAAAATACCCATTGCAATAACATATACCACCGTAATAATTATCGGCAGCACCAACGCTTCTATAGAAAGAAAGCCTGTTTGACTGATATTGGTATTTAACTGGTAAATCTCGGGGCACATAGTGCTAAACAAGAAAACCATTACTATTGTATAGATTGAGGGCAATATTTTCAGCACAATGTTTTCTACCTTTGCAGCGTTTGCCACAAGCTCATATACACCTAAAGCCGCCACAATAGCAAGAAAACCTATCATTATTTGAGTACTAAAATTAAGACCTAAAAACAGTACAAGTATTACTATACCTGCCATAACAGCACCGGAAATTATTCTTTGTTTCATAACGCTACTCCTATACTCCGCCAAAGCGACGGTTTCTTTTATTAAAATCATCAATGGCTCTGTCTAAATCCTTGGGTTTAAAATCAGGCCATAAAATATCAGAAAACCAATATTCGGCATAAGCCGACTGCCAAATAAGATAGTTTGATAATCGATACTCACCGCTGGGTCTTATAATAAAATCGGGGTCGGGCTGACCTGCAGTGTAAAGATTGTCGGTAACGGTCTGCTCGGTTATATTGTCTGCCGATATACCGCTTTTTACTATCTGCTTTACGGCGGTTACAATTTCGTCACGGCCGCCGTAATTTATGGCAATATTAAGATGCAAGCCGGTAGCATCGCGTGAAGCATCCTCTGACTCCTTCATAAGTCTTATGATATCGGGGTCTAAAACAGAGCGGTCGCCTATAAACTGCACCTTAATATTTTCGTCCTTAAAGTTTTTGGCATCTTCAAGGTATTCCTTAAAGATTTTCATTATGTTGTCAACCTCTTCTTTAGGGCGTTTCCAATTTTCGGTAGAAAAGGCATAAACGGTTAGATATTTAAGACCGATTTTGTTGCAATAACGGGCAATGTCTTTAAAATTTTTACTGCCCGCAGCGTGACCTGCGGTACGTGGCAGAGCACGTTTTTTTGCCCAACGACCGTTACCATCCATAATAATGGCAATGTGCGTAGGCAACACACGCTCTGATTTATGCTTTTTAAAAATAGGCATAATAAAAACCTCTTTTTGGCAATTAAAGCGGATTTAAAAATCCGCTTTAATTGTTATATTTCCATTATTTCTTTTTCTTTTGCAGCTGATAGCTCATCAATTTCTTTACAGAAATTATCGGTCAGCTTTTGTATCTTTTTTTCACCGTTGGCTTCGTCGTCCTCGGTGATAGAGTTACCCTTTTTAAGTGCCTTTAGCTTATCAAGTGCATCACGGCGCTGATTGCGGATAGATACCTTTGATTCCTCGCCC
>JAUNAM010000072.1 GCA_030527615.1 Clostridia bacterium | reverse complement strand
TGGGGTGCTCACATTTTGGGGACCTTTTGCACTAGTTCCATTTTACCGAAAACAAGGAAAAAATTAAAAGACAGCACAATAATGAGAAAGTTAATTGTGTTAAAAATGTTTTTTAAGTATGCTTTTTCAAAAAAATATTTGGATAAAAATTATTTTGAAGTTCATCCTTATAAATTTAAAAAGGAACGTAGATTGCCCAAAACGTTGGCAGTAAAAGAAACTGCTAATTTATTGCGTTGCGCAGAGAATCGGCTTTTACATGCTGAAAGTGACTTTGAAATTTGGAAAGCATCAAGAAATCTTGCATTAATAGACATTCTTGTAAGCACGGGAATTAGAATAGCTGAAGCGGCAGAAATATCATTAAATGATATAATTTCAGCAGAGCATACTGTGTTAATTCATGGTAAGGGACGGAAGCAGCGTCTTATATATATTTCTTGTTCTCAAACATGGTCAAATTTGTCTCAATGGTTAAAAATGAGAAATATGCGGCCAATTAATACCGATAAGGTTTTTGTTAATCGAGGGGGTGAACAAATTGGAATACATGGCATTGAATACATATATAACAAAATCAAACTTGAAGCTAATATTAACATAAATTCTACGCCTCATTATTTAAGGCATACATTTGCTACAAATTTACTCGCCAATGGGGCAGATTTGCGTTCGGTTCAAGAAATACTTGGACACAGTAGTGTGTCAACGACCGAAATATATACAGAAGTTACTATTAAAAGAAAAAAACAAGTATTAAATAAGTATAATTATCGAAATAAATTATTTTAATTATTTAGGATTTTGCAAATAACAATAATTATATATTGTATGTAATAAGAAAGTTATTTCAATGGTTTTGGCTTATTTGATACATTAAATTACCTATTCGGTGGGGATTGCCTTCTTTTGTTAACAGTTGGGCATTTATAAGTAACGGATAGGCATTATTGATTGAGAAGAAAAATAGTGTAGTAATAATTAAAAAATGTTATTACTACACTATTTTTTTGGATAAAAGGTTCGGTTTTTTCGAAAAAAAGCACTTGTTGTATTTGTGAAGGGGCAAAACAGGTGATGTTAATGAAAAAACAACATATAACCTCAATCAATGAAGAGATTATTCATATTGCGGACAAGTATATAAAAAAAGTCATAATAAATACTCGCAATGCTTATTTTAAGAATAAATCGCAATTGAACAAACAAGGGATTATTTTTTTAAATATAGAATCATATGAAGATTTTCTGGCTTCAAATGATGATAATTTTGAAGAATTATACTGCTGCTATATAAATGAAAATGGATTTAAGATTCCGGTAAAAAACACTCAACTTGCGGAAGCAATTTTGTGTTTAACGGACAAACAACGTTCCATAATTTTAAGAAATATAGTGTTAAATATTCCATTAAGTAAAATAGCAATATCGCTTGGAATAAGTAAAAGAATGGCTGAAAAGCACAAGCAAAAAGCCATGAAAATTTTAAGAGAAAGGATGAGGACAAGTAATGAAGAATACTAAAAAGAAAAACAAAAAAATTCCTCCCGCGGATATTATTTTGAATGTGTTAAATGAAAATGATACTGCTCAAGATGAAATTTTGGAATTTTATGAAAATTACATAATAGCTGTTGCAAATGAAAACATAAGCGACACTTTTTCTTATGAGGATGCAAAAGATTTAGCACAAGAAATCCGGATTGCAGTAGCTAAATGTTTACCTGCACTTCGTAAAATATTATTGAGGTCTTGTACGGAAAGTCAATCCATGATAGTTGTTATTGCAACAGTTTGATTAGTCCAAACGAAAATTACATATATCGAACCTTGATAATTTAATAGTAATTCACTGCATAACAATCCGATGAGCAGCGTTATACAACGATAAATCTACCGTTCGACAAACGGTAGTCTGCCATGATATCGGTCATAATGGGACATGCCGTATGAGCTTGACGGCGCTACTATGTTCGTAGCTATATCGTGATGTGTGATAAAACGATATAATACTGCAGAGTCGCATCGCAAGAACAACTAGATAATGAGCGGTCACGAACAGCAGCAATAAAGGAAAAAGATAATGTAGAGGTGAGAAATTATGAGCAAATCAAAAGTAGTTATAGTTTGTGATAAAAGAACAGAAAATCGTCTTAATCGACTGGAATCGAGAAAAGTAATTAGATGTGCAAGAAAAATGGGTGCCAAACTAATTGTAATTGAGAATATATCTCGAATATCACATAAAATTCTGATAATCAACAGATTTTTAACCGGATATAGAAATACAACATAAAACTTTGTTATACAGATGTAAAAATATATTAAAAAACAAAAAAGACTTTTCAAAAAATTCTTGAAAAGTCCTTAACGATCAATCGGCTTTTTAAAAAGTAATACTTATTGGGAAATAAAAAATGCGAGTGTTCTCAAAGGAATTTGAAATCCTATAAGAACACTCGCAATGGTGCGAGTGACGAGACTTGAACTCGTACGTCATGGACACACGCCCCTCAAACGTGCCTGTCTGCCTATTCCAGCACACTCGCATATAACGCACACATATTCTTGAGCGCCCGATTATTATATCACCAAGCAGGGCAGTTGTCAACCAAAAAATATTATTTTTTTATTTTATATGTTTTTTATTAACCTAAATTTTAAAAGGTGAGAATATATTAAATGCTTCGTTAATAAAATAATACAAAAAAACGTTTTTACTGTCCGTATTTTGTCACATCAAAAAAATTAAAATAAATTTGTAAAAAGTGCTTGACAAATGTCGAATACTTGATTATAATAAAATTACAGAAAACGAACAAATGTTCGGCGGAGGAAAAATTATGAATTTTGGTCAAACTTTACTTACAATATTTGAGGTTGCACTTGCAGCCGGTGTTATATGGGCAGTTTTTCATGAGGATGTTTTTGTCGATTTTGAGGATCGCATTATCGCGCGCTTTCGTCGTCGCCGTTTTAAGGTGATTGACGGTGGCAGCAATGTTGCCAAAAGCTATTATCCGTCACAAAAAAACGCATAAGCTTTGTACTACACCTTTATACACATTTAGCAAAAGACATCACAGCTTGTTTTTAGTTGTGGTGTTTTTTGTTAATTATTTAGTTAAAATTTTATCAATTAACTATTGTTTTTTTGTCGAAAAACTGTTATAATCATTTTGTATGAAAATTTGGAAGGAGTTTTACTTATGAATTATTCACATGAAGTACAAAATATGTGTCCTTTAGCTAAAGGCGCATATCACGGTCCGGCTCCCATTCCCGAAGAGGGCAAATGGGTACAGGTTAAGGAAGTAAAGGATATCTCGGGTCTTACCCACGGTATCGGCTGGTGTGCACCTCAGCAGGGCGCCTGCAAGCTTAGCCTTAATGTTAAAGAAGGCATTATTGAAGAGGCTTTGGTTGAGACAATCGGTTGCTCGGGTATGACACACTCGGCTGCTATGGCTTCTGAAATCTTGGTTGGCAAAACCTTGCTTGAAGCACTTAACACCGACCTTGTTTGTGATGCTATCAACACCGCTATGCGTGAGCTTTTCTTGCAAATCGTATACGGCCGTACACAAACTGCATTTAGTGAAGACGGTCTACCAATTGGTGCAGGTCTTGAAGACTTGGGCAAGGGTCTGCGTTCACAAACAGGTACTACATACGCTACCTCTGCAAAGGGTCCTCGTTACCTCGAGCTTGCTGAGGGTTATATCACAAAGTGTGCCGTTGATGAAAACAACACAATCATCGGTTACAAGTTTGTACACCTTGGCAAAATGATGGAAATGATTAAAAAGGGTATGGACGCTAACGAAGCTTTAGAAAAAGCAAGCGGTCAGTACGGTCGTGTTGACGATGCAGCTCGTCTTATCGACCCCCGTGAAGAATAATTAGGGAGGTAACAGACAATGCCATTATTTGAAAGCTATGAAAGAAGAATTAATCAAATAAATGCCGAGCTTAATAAGCACGGTATCGCTTCTATTGAAGAAGCAAAGCAAATCTGCGACGATGCAGGCGTTGACGCTTACGGTATCGTTAAGGGTATTCAGCCTATCTGCTTTGAAAATGCTGCTTGGGCTTATGTTGTTGGTTGTGCAATCGCACTTAAAGACAAGGCTGCATCTGCGGCTGAGGCTGCTGAAAAAATCGGTCTTGGTCTTCAGTCATTCTGCATCCCCGGTTCTGTTGCTGACGACCGTAAGGTAGGTATCGGCCACGGCAACTTGGGCGCAATGCTTCTTCGTGAAGAAACCAAGTGTTTTGCATTTCTTGCAGGTCACGAATCATTCGCTGCCGCTGAAGGCGCTATCGGTCTTGCTCGCAGCGCTAACAAAGCACGTAAAGAGCCACTACGCGTTATTCTTAACGGTCTTGGCAAAGACGCTGCACAAATCATTTCACGTATTAACGGCTTTACCTATGTTCAAACCAAGTTTGACTACTTTACAGGTGAGCTTAACATTGTAAACGAAACCGCATACTCAAACGGCGAGCGTGCAAAGGTTCGTTGCTACGGTGCTGACGACGTTCGTGAAGGCGTTGCTATAATGCACAAAGAGGGTGTAGACGTATCTATCACAGGTAACTCAACCAACCCAACACGCTTCCAACATCCTGTTGCAGGTACATACAAAAAAGAATGTATCGAGCAGGGTAAAAAGTATTTCTCTGTAGCATCAGGCGGCGGCACAGGCCGTACACTTCACCCCGACAATATGGCTGCAGGTCCTGCTTCTTACGGTATGACCGATACAATGGGTCGTATGCACTCTGACGCTCAGTTTGCAGGTTCTTCTTCGGTTCCTGCTCACGTTGAGATGATGGGACTTATCGGCGCGGGCAATAACCCAATGGTTGGTATGACCGTTGCTTGTGCTGTTGCAGTTAATGAAGCGCTTAATAAATAATTCATAACGCACAATGTATAATTAAAAATGCGGTAGTTTCGGCTACCGCATTTTTTGTAAATAAACAATTTGTCAAATTGGCTCGATTTTTTAATATTGATTTTTAAGCGAGTGTATGATAAAGTTGAGATACAAAAGGGACAAACCTTTGTTTTGATTGACCATATTTTAGGTAAGGCAGGAATAGCCGTCATACTTTTGGCTTAATTACGGCTTTAAAACAGAGTTTCGGGCGGTGTTTTGTTGGTATGATTTTTAATATAGCGGTATGGCTTTTGTCATACTTCATCAAAAAGAGTTGTTTTAAATGTAAAAACAGCTCTTTTTGTTTGCTTAGCAAGCTCTGAAACCTTGATTATATAAGGGTTTATTCAACTTGCGGAAGTCCTTTCCACAAGTTGAAATTTAAGCCTCCCTCTGACGAGGGAGGTGGATTTTGCGTAGCAAAAGACGGAGGGAGAGAAAAACGAACTACCCCTCCGACTTCGCTTTGCTCGCCACCTCTCTTGACAGATGGAGGCAATAACAAAAAATACCTTTTGTGTTGCTTAATTAAAAAATTTGTGTTATACTAATTAATGCCAAATCAATTAAATAATATAACAAGTATTTTACACCAAGGCATTAATATGCCTTATTTTCGCATATATTAATACTGTGAGTTTGATAAAAATGCAAATTCCATCAGTATTAATATGTAGTAATACTTGTTATATTGAATTGGTTTGGCGACTATCGGAGTTTGCATTTTTTGTGCGTCTGCTTCGGTAGGCGCACTTTTTTATTTTAGCGGAGATTTAAAAGTGACTTTTATAAGGAAACCTGCCAATAAAAGTCAAGAGTAAATTTTAGGAAAAATAATTTTTTTGTTG
>JAUNAM010000013.1 GCA_030527615.1 Clostridia bacterium | reverse complement strand
TATTCAAAATGGTGAAGTTTTCTAATTTTGTAACACATCATTGACAAACCTACATCTTACACTTGAAAATTCATAGCTCTTATGGTATTATTTAATAAAACAGGCCAAAACAAAAGGAAGTGACACCGTGACCGAAAATGAAGAAATTTTACGTGGGCGCTTTGCACGAAATTTATCCCACTATCGTAAAGCCTTGGGGCTGACCCAAATTGAGCTTGCCGAAAAGCTTAACTATTCTGATAAATCGGTCTCTAAATGGGAGCGCGGCGAGGGTCTGCCCGACCTTGCGGTCACAGCACAAATTGCGGCTATTTTTGGTCTTACGGTAAATGACCTCATTGCCGAAAAACCGCGCAAGCATTTGCTTACCACCCGTAACAAGACCATCATCACCTTAATGTCTGTAGGGCTTCCATGGCTTGTCGCCACGGTGCTGTTCTTCCTTTTTGAAATTATATTTCCCGATATTAAGGGTTGGTGGCTGTTTTACATTTATGCTATACCCGCAAGCTCTATTGTGGCAATTGTGTTTTCTGCAATTTGGTGGAAAAAGATACATCTCTTTGCTTCAATTTCGGCACTTATTTGGTCGGTGGCATTGTGTATTGTGCTGACCGCTGCTGTGCCAAAAATAACACTTATATTTATTGTGGCCGCCGTTGTTCAGGTGTTGACAATTCTTTGGTTTTTAATTAAAAAGCAATAAAATGAACCCCAGCCATTAGGTTGGGTTTTATTTTACAAATAAAATTAAACATCATTACAAAATCTATTGAAAAATATCTTTAAAAGTAGTACAATTACACGGTAAATAAAATTGGAGGGGTCAGTGTGAAAAATATTAAAAGATTATTGGCAATTATTTTATCTTTGGCAATTTTGATTTGTGTATTACCTATGGGTGCAATGACAGCAAGTGCAGAGACCAAGATTACAGACGGTTACTATACCTATACTGTAGTTAATGGAAAGGCAACTATTACGGACTGTAGTACTGACATTAGCGGTGATGTTACTATACCTTCAACATTAGGCGGATACACGATAGAAAAAATTGATTGAGGTGCATTTAGTTACTGTAGAAATATTACAAAAATTACAATCCCCGATAGCATAGTCTATATAGAAGGTGAATCGTTTTATAACTGCACCAACCTATCTGACATTACGCTTTCAAACAACATAACAAAAATAGGTCCAGTTGCATTTGCTAATACGGCATATTTTAATAACCCTGATAATTGGGAAGATGATGTGCTGTATATTGGTAAATATTTGATTAGTGCTCAAAGATCGTTATCGGGTGAATATAGCATTAAGCCTGAAACAAAGGTCATTGCTGATATTGCATTTAGTTATTGCCAATACCTTACTAAGGTTATAATACCTGAAGGAATTACAAGTCTTGACGGTACATTTCAAGGGTGTACAAGGCTGACAGAGGTTGTAATGCCAAATAGCCTGACAAGTATAGGTGCTGGTACATTTAACGTCTGCAACAGTCTTGCCGAAATAACAATACCCGACAGTGTAAACTATATTGGCAACGGTGCTTTTTATGATACTGCATATTATAACAACTATTCTAATTGGGAAAACAATGTTCTTTATATAGGTCAAAATTTAATCGATACAAAACATTTTAATATTTCCGGCGAATACATTATAAAGTCGGGTACAAAGTTAATCGCATCAAGTGCATTTAGTAACTGTCAACAGTTGACAGGCATTACAATACCCGATAGCGTAACAAGAATATGTGATTATACGTTTGACCATTGCACAAACCTTGTCGATGTTACAATACCAGATAGTGTGACAAGCATAGGAGATAATGCATTTTACGTTTGCAGCAGCCTTACTACAATTAACATCCCCGACAACGTTCTAAATATAGGTAAAAATGCGTTTGAAGATTGCACAAGCCTCACCGAAATTATAATTCCCGATAGTGTAACAAGTGTAGGTGATAAAGCGTTTAATAATTGCACAAGCCTTGCAAAAGTTACGATAGGTAGCAATGTAACAAGTTTAGGTATGTATGCGTTTTATAATTGCACAAGCCTCACCGAAATTATAATTCCCGATAGTGTAACAAGAATAGGTGATTATACGTTTGGCTATTGCACAAGTCTTGTCGATGTTACAATCCCAGATAGTGTGACAAGCATAGGAGATAGTGCATTTTACGCTTGCAGTAACCTTACTACAATCACCATCCCCGACAACGTTCTAAATATAGGTGAAAATGCGTTTGAAGATTGTACAAGCCTTACCAATGTTATAATTGGTAGCAAAGTAAAAAATATAGGCAATGATGCATTTTATGGTTGTACGAGCTTAAAAACAGTTAACAACTACTCAACACTTTATATTATTAAGGGTAGCAGTGATTATGGCTATGTTGCTTATTATGCCGATACGGTTAACTGGTATGAATTTACCGATAATTGCGGTGAAAATCTTACATATACTTTTAATGCTGTAACAGGTACGTTGGTCATATCCGGCAGCAGTGATATGATTGATTACGACTACAATAATACTCCTTGGTATTCATATAAAGAATTTATAAAAAAAGTTGAAATATCCGAAGGTGTTACAAGCATAGGCAGCTATGCGTTTTACAATTGTGAAAACCTTGCTGAAATCACAATCGGCAATAGTGTAACAAATATAGGGGATATTGCGTTCGCAGGGTGCACAAGTCTTGTCAAAATCACAATCGGCAACAGCGTAAGAAGCATAGGGTATCAGTCGTTTATGGAATGTACAACCATTGCAGAAGTTGTGATACCTAACAGTGTGACAAGTATAGGTTCTTGCGCATTTTGGGGTTGCACAAGCCTTGCCGAAATCACCATTCCCGACAGTGTAACAAGTATAGGCGATTGTGCGTTTTATCGTTGTACTGATCTTGCCAAAATTACAATCCCCGACAGTGTAATAAGTATAGAGAAATCTACATTTGGCCATTGCACAAGCCTTACTAAAATTACAATTCCCGACAGTGTGACAAGTATAGGTTCTAACGCATTTTTTGGTTGCACAAGCCTTATCAAAATCACCATTCCCGACAGTGTAACAAATATAGGTAATTATGCGTTTCGTGATTGTCCAAACCTAATTCTTTATGTGTATAAAAATTCTTTTATGCATGAGTATGCTATTAATAAAAACATACCGTTTGAGGTAATTCAAGAGGGTAGTTGGAAAAAAGAAAATAATGGCAAATGGTGGTATAGACACACCGACGGCAGCTATACAAAAAACAATTGGGAAGAAATTAAAGGCGTATGGTATCACTTTGATGCAAACGGCTATATGCAGACCGGTTGGTTAAAATTAAGCAACAAGTGGTATTACTTAAGTACAAGCGGTGCTATGGTATCCGATGATTGGGCAAAGGTTGGCGGCAAGTGGTATTACTTTGACACAGACGGTGTAATGCTTACTAAGTGGCAGTTGATTGAAGACGAGTGGTATTACCTCGGCACAGACGGTGCAATGGTAATCGGCTGGAAGGCGATCGGCGGTAAATGGTATTACTTTAATGCATCAGGTGTTATGCTTACCAATTGGCAAAAAATAGGCGGTGTGTGGTACTATCTTGGTTCAAGCGGCGCTATGCAGACTGGTTGGTTAAAGATAGGCGGCGTATGGTACTACTTTGAAACAAGTGGTGCAATGCTGTCGAATACATCAAAAAATATAAGTGGCAAGATATACCGCTTTAATGCAAGCGGAGCATGCCTTAATCCATAACAGAACAAAATCAGTGTCCTTTAGAAGAGTGCCCGTGAGGACACTCTTCAGTTTTATTCGCCTATGGCGAGTTATATTGCTACGCAGTTTTATTATGCTTCGCATAGTTTTATTGCCCTTCGGGCAGTTTTGATGCGAATAAAATAAAACTGAAACCGCAAGGTTTCAATAAAACTTTTGCAAGGCAAAAATAAAACTCTGTATGGAGTACAGAATAAAACTAAAAACATTTTTCTCTCTGTTTTGTGGGTTTGGGCAACCGCCCAATGCATTTGTACGTACAAATGCGATGCTGGTTCTAACAATAGGTGATATACAATTAAACCCCAGTGAAATTCATCGGGGTCTAAAATATCCTTATAAGAAGTAGCCATTTAGGTTGGGTTTTATTTTACAAATAGGTTGAAAATTCACATCACATAAGTTATAATATGTAATTGATAGTTAATAAATTTAAGGAGTTTTTCACTTTATGAAATTAGGTATGGTAGGGTTGCCAAACGTTGGCAAATCAACCCTTTTTAATGCAATAACAAACGCCGGTGCACAGTCGGCAAACTACCCTTTTTGCACGATAGAGCCAAATGTAGGTATGGTTAGCGTGCCCGACAGCCGTCTTGAAAAATTGGCTGAAATTTATCAGCCTAACAAATTCACCCCTGCAGTTATTGAATTTGTTGATATTGCAGGTCTTGTAAAGGGTGCCTCTAAGGGCGAGGGTCTTGGCAACAAATTTTTAAGCAATATACGTGAGGTTGACGCTGTTGTTCACGTTGTCCGTTGTTTCCACAGCACCGACATTATCCACGTTGAAGGCTCGGTTGACCCCATTCGCGATATCGAAACTATTAACCTTGAGCTTATACTTTCTGATATGGAGATTGCACAGCGCCGCCTTGATAAAGCCACAAAGGCACTTAAAGGCGACAAGAGTATGCAAGCCGAGGTTGACTTTTTAAAGCGTTTACTTGCCCATCTTGAAGAGGGACTGCCTGCACGTTCTATTGACGTTAACAGCGACACCGAGGCAGAGGTGCTTGCTACCACTTCCCTACTTTCGGCAAAGCCGGTAATCTACGCTTGCAATATGAGTGAAGACGATTTTAAAGACGGAATTGACCAAAACGCAAGTTTTAAGGCGGTTAACGAAGTTGCCGAGCGTGAAAACGCCGAGATATTGCCTATATGTGCCGCTTTAGAATCCGAGCTTGCAGGTCTTGACGATGAAGAAAAGGCAATGTTTTTAGAGGATTTAGGTCTTGAACGTTCGGGCCTTGACCGTATGATACAAAAATGCTACAGTCTTTTAGGTCTTATTTCTTACCTTACCGCCGGTAAAGATGAGGTTCGTGCTTGGACTATTACCACAGGCACCAAGGCACCTCAGGCGGCCGGCAAAATCCACACCGATTTTGAGCGCGGCTTTATTCGTGCCGAGGTTATCGCATTTGATGACTTTATGGCTTGCGGTGGCAATATGGTAACCGCCAAAGAAAAGGGTCTTGTCAGAAGTGAAGGTAAAGAATACATTGTAAAAGACGGAGATATTGTTCTTTTCAGATTTAATGTATAACAAATTAAATATCACTCAAAATATATTTGGGTGACACAATTTGAAAAAGGCAAATCTTACAATTTTTTCTATAGGTGCTGTAGGCTACGGTTTGATAGAAATATTATGGCGAGGTCGCACACACTGGTCTATGCTGCTTGCAGGCGGCACAGCATTTTGGGGACTATCAAAAATATCCCAAAAAATGAAATTTTGTTCTCTGCTTGCAAAAGCAATTGCAGGCAGTGCGCTTATCACCACTATCGAATTTGTTTACGGCATTGTATTTAATATCATTTTAAAGAAAAATGTTTGGGATTACAGCCGTATGCCGCTTAATTTTTGCGGTCAAATATGCGCTTTATACTCATTATTTTGGGTTGTTTTAAGTTTTATATTTATTCCTTTTGCAGACAGATTGCAAAAACACTTTGAAAGGTAGGTTTTTATGGATTTTTTACGTAGAACATGGGCAGAAATTGACACAAACGCCCTTATACATAATTTTAAAATCATAAAGAAAACTGCCACTACACCCGTTATGGCTATTGTCAAAGCTGACGCCTATGGCCATGGTGCCGATATTGTAGCACCATTACTTGAGGCTCACGGTGCAGACTTTTTTGGTGTGTCTAATATTGAAGAGGCTATCGAGCTTCGCGATTATGGCATCACAAAACCTATACTTATTTTAGGTTATACCCCAAGTAATTTGGTGGCAGAGCTTATTAAATATGACATTTCACAATGTGTGTATTGCTATGAAATTGCAAAGGAATTATCTGCCGGTGCTAAATCACTCGACAAAACACTTAAAATTCACCTAAAGCTTGATACGGGTATGTCACGACTTGGTTTTGACTGCCGAAATGATAGTCTTGAAGGCATTAATTTAGCTTTAAAATCTGCACAGCTTGAAAATCTTTATATTGAGGGGATTTTCACCCATTTTGCCGTGTCTGACCGCACCGAGTGCGACGATGACGGCTTTACCGATGAGCAGTATAACCGTTTTTGTAAAGCAGTAGATTATTTAAAATCAAACGGTGTCACCGCGCCGTTTAACCATTGCTGCAATTCGGCTGCCATTTGTCAAGATGCGAATAAGCATCTTGCTATGTGCCGTGCAGGCATTATACTTTATGGTCTTACCCCTTCTGCCGACCTTACACTACAACAAGATTTTATCCCCGTTATGGAGATGAAATCTGTAATATCTATGATTAAAACCATTCACACGGGCGATACCGTAAGCTACGGCAGAACCTTTACTGCAGACCGAGATATTAAAATCGCCACCGTTACCGCCGGCTATGCCGACGGCTATCCACGTGCGCTGTCAAATAAGGGTTATGTGTTAATTAATGGCAAACCTGCTAACATAATCGGTCGCGTTTGTATGGACCAATTCTGTGTTGATGTTACCGGTTTAGATGTTTCGGTCGGTGATGAGGTTTTGCTTTTTGGCAAAGATTTACCGATAGAAAATTTAGCCGAAATTTGCGGCACAATTAATTATGAATTAGTATGCGGTGTATCTCCGCGTGTAAAGAGAATTGCAACGGGACAATAATGCGCATTATTGCCCCGTTTTTATAAATTTAAGGAGGTTTAATATATGGCTAAAAAACAGAAAGAAAACTACACACCACAATTTGATTTTGACAATATTGAAGAAATCAAATTAGAAACACAAACCTGCAAAGGTTGCGGAAAAACCGGCACCCATTTAGGTCTTAATAAAGATGGATTATGCTTTGAATGTTCAAGAAAAAGCCTACCGCAAAATCCTTCGAAAACACCTGAGAGTTTCAAACCAAACAATGATTTATATTTTGAATATAAAGGCAAAAAACGTTCTTATATGGTTGGACTAATGCCAGGCTTAATTTGGCATCCACTACATAAATATGGTGCAGGAATATTTTTTATAGTAACTGGTTTAGCTTTCTTGCTTAATATTGCTGATACCATAAGTTTTTTTATTGCTTTGATATTTATAACAATAGGAATTTACCTATTATGCACACTAAAAAGAAGAACATTAAAAAAATTCCACAAATATAATTCTGAAACTGTATCAATAATAGAAAACGAATGGAAATGCCCCTGTTGCAAAAATTATAATTATGGATATTCCTATTGCAAAACTTGTGGTGTTCGTCCTATTTTAAAAGAATTAAATAAAGTAAAAGATAATTTTTAGGAGTTTTCACTTTGAAAAAATACATACTTACTCTTGACGAAGGCACAACCAGCGCTAGGGCTATTATATTTGACGAGTGCGGCAATATTGTCTCACTCGCTCAAAATGAATTCACTCAAATTTACCCTAAAGCCGGCTATGTCGAGCACGACCCTATCGAGATTTTATCGGCACAGTATAGCGCTATTACCGAGTGTATTATAAAATCAGGTCTTACTGCCGACCAAATATCAGCCGTGGGTATTACAAATCAACGCGAAACAGCAGTTGTATGGAACCGCCACACAGGCGAGCCTATTTATAACGCAATCGTCTGGCAATGTCGTAGAACTGCCGGTATTTGTGAGCAGTTAAAGCGTGACGGCTACGAACAATATATTGCCGATACAACCGGTCTTAAAATCGATGCCTACTTTAGCGGCACCAAGATAAAATGGTTGCTCGATAATATTGAGGGTGCACGTGAATTGGCACAGCGCGGCGATCTGCTTTTTGGTACGGTTGACACCTGGCTTATGTGGAAGTTGTCGGGTGGCAAAATACACGCCACCGATCAAACCAATGCCAGCCGCACAATGCTTTATGATATACATAATCTCTATTGGGATAAAAAGCTACTCGAAATTTTGGATATACCAGAGTGTATGCTGCCAACTGTTCAAAAAAGCGGCAGCAACTACGGCAGCATCGATATTATGGGCGTATCCTTGCCTGTTTGCGGTGTTGCAGGCGACCAGCAATCGGCGCTTTTCGGTCAACATTGTGTAAATGCGGGCGACCTAAAAAACACCTATGGTACAGGGTGCTTTTTGCTTATGAATACAGGTGAAACGGCAGTAAGCAGCCAAAACGGAATGCTCACCACCATTGCTGCTACGGTAGAGGGCACCCCCACACAATACGCGCTTGAAGGCAGCGTGTTTATAGGTGGTGCTGTAATACAATGGCTTCGTGACGAAATGAAGCTAATTGACAATGCCGCTCAAAGCGAGGATTGTGCCCGTGCAGTAAATGATAGTGCAGGTGTATATATAGTCCCCGCCTTTTCGGGCCTTGGCGCACCTTATTGGGATATGTACGCCCGTGGTACTATCTGTGGTTTAAGCCGAGGTGCTAATAGAAATCACATTGTCCGTGCAGGACTTGAGTCAATAGCCTATCAAACCAACGACTTAATAACCGCTATGCAAAACGATGCCGAGGTCAAGTTAGGTACGCTTAAAGCCGACGGCGGTGCCGCAAGAAATCGCTTTTTAATGCAGTTTCAAGCAGACATTTCAAATACTACTGTATCGGTCCCCGAAAATGCCGAAGCAACGGCACTGGGAGCTGCGCTGCTTGTAGGCATTACAGCAGGGATAATAAACACCAAAGATATTAAAAATATAAACTCAACCTCAACCGTCTTTAGCCCGCAAATTAATAATGATACCCGAAACAAACTTTTAAACGGTTGGAAAAGTGCCATTAAAAGCACCATAGAATTTACCAAGGAGTGATATTTTATGACCTTTACAATAGTGAAAAAAACAGTTCCTTCAACCGACGGTAAAAACACTCTTCATGGCATTATGTATGTACCCGACGGCGAAATTCGCGGTATATTTCATTTAGTGCACGGTATGACCGAATATATCGGTCGATACGCACCCCTATTCGAGCAAATCGCAAGCGCAGGTTATTTGTGCGCAGGATTTGATAATTTAGGTCACGGAAACACAGCCAAGACCGGTGATCTTGGTTTTATCGCATCAAAAGACGGTGATAAATATTTAATTGACGATGTCAAAGCCTTTGCGGATAGTCTAAAATCAGCATATCCAAATTTGCCATATTATTTAATGGGTCACAGTATGGGGTCATTTATCACCCGTTTGGCAGTGACAAAATACCCAAATCTTGCCGACAAATATATCTGCTGCGGCACAGGTGGAAAAAATGCTGCTGCAGGTATGGGGCTTTTGCTTTGCAAAATTATAAAGCTGTTTCGCGGCGAACGTGCAATATCTCCTTTTATTGAGGCAATGGCATTTGGCTCTTACAACAAGCGTTTTGACGGCCCCACAAAATACGAATGGCTTACCAAAGACCGTGATATGATTGCCAGATATGAAAAGAATGAGTTTTGCAAATTTCACTTTACGGTATCGGCTATGCACGACCTTATAAAGTTAAACAAAGACAGCAATAGCACAAGATGGTTTAAAGAGGTAAAACAAGGCTTGCCGATATTACTTGTTGCCGGTGATATGGATCCTGTAGGCAATTACGGCAAGGGTGTCAAACAGGTTTATGACCGACTAAAAGCAGCACAAAAAAACGATGTCACACTCTTTTTATACGAAAACTGCCGCCACGAAATACATAACGATACCTGTAAAGAACAATTCACCGAGGATTTATTAAGATTTATAGCGAAATAAAAAAAAGACCGTAAGAAATTTTTGCTCCTTACGGTCTTTTTTTCATAATTAAACCATTACAAATCATATATTCGTTTTAAAAATTACTATCTAAAAACGATAATTCACAAATTTTATACTTGTTATATTAATCAATCTACTATTTTATACGGGTTGTAGTTGGTTAAAAATTCGTTCCATTGCTCGTCGGTAAGCTTTTCACCGTCTTTAGTGCCATATTGCTTATAAAGGCCTTCAACTAAAGTGTTATAAAGCTTATTGGTTTTAATATTTGCACGGATTAAAACAATAAGTAAAGATGCGGCAAAAATAATAAGCAAAGCAGCAGGAATTACAAATCGCCAATAAAAGCTTGGCATATAACCTGCGCCGTAAACAGATATCGGCGCATAGGTCAGCACAACAAAAATTTGCGCTACTATAGCAATAATACATGCTATAATTTTTTGCTTACAAACATAAAGCACGGCTGCGGCAATCATAATAATTGCAGTTATAATTGTGCTGATAAAAACATTACTATGGTCACTGTAATTAAATATGCCTGCAGCAAAATTTATTGAAAAGCTTAAAACAGAAAACACTATCATAAAAAATGAGTAAACCCAAACAATTGATGCCAATACACCCAAGGTTTTAACCAGCTTACCTCCCTCTTCGGCATATTTTATGCCGTATTTGTATTTGTATTTTTCAACGTATTCTAAAATATTTGCATTCTTTTTCATATGCTTTACCTCTTTGTTTTTATTTAATATATTATACACCACATAAAATGGCTTGACAAGAGTTAATTAAAGATAATATAATGATTGGCGGTGATGTAAAATGTCTATAATAAACATAGTAATGGTAGAGCCCGAAATACCTCAAAACACGGGCAATGTGGCGCGCACCTGTGCCGCTACGGGGGCAAGACTACATTTGGTAAGACCCATGGGGTTTGAGCCTGACGACAAAAAACTAAAACGTGCAGGTCTTGATTATTGGCAGTATCATATTACCTATTACGATAATTTGCAAGACTTTTTTGATAAAAATGAGGGCAAGGGTGAATTTTTTTACTTTACTACTAAAGGCCGACACGTTCATTCCGATGCCGCCTACCCCGATAATTGTTATCTTATTTTCGGTAAAGAAACCAAGGGTCTACCCGAGGAATTGTTGCTCCGTTACCCCGACAATTGTGTTCGCATACCAATGGAGGGTCAAATTCGCAGCCTTAATCTTTCAAACTCGGTAGCTATTGCCGTTTATGAGGTTTTACGTCAATGGGATTACCCCTCTTTGCAAAACTTTGGGCAGTTGCACAACTACAAATGGGAAGACTGATTTTATTTTATTTATATTTATATATAAATAATTGTTGAAATATTTGAAAATTGTGGTAAAATATATCTGTATGAAATTGTATAATTTTTAACAATGTGAAAGGAAGTATACAAAATGAACGCACTTAACAAAAAAACCGTAGATGACATTAATGTTAAAGGTCAAAAGGTTCTCGTTCGTTGTGACTTTAACGTTCCGCTAAAGAACGGCGTAATCACCGACGAAAACCGCATTAACGCAGCATTGCCCACCATTAAAAAGCTTATTGCTGACGGTGGTAAGGTTATTCTTTGCTCACACCTTGGCAAGCCGAAGGGTGAACCCAAGCCCGAGTTGTCACTGGCACCTGTTGCCGCTGCTCTTTCAGAAAAGCTTGGCAAAGAGGTTGTTTTTGCCGCTGACGACAACGTAGTTGGTGAAAATGCAAAGGCTGCAGTTGCTGCTATGAACGACGGCGATGTTGTTCTTCTTCAAAACACACGTTACCGCGCAGAAGAAACCAAAAACGGCGAGGCTTTCTCTGCTGAGCTTGGTTCTCTTGCTGATATCTTTGTAAACGATGCTTTTGGTACCGCTCACCGTGCACACTGCTCAACAGTAGGTGTTGTTTCACACGTAAAAGAGGCTGTTGCAGGCTATCTTATCGGCAAAGAGCTTAAATATCTTGGCAATGCAGTTGAAACACCTGTACGCCCATTTGTTACTATTCTTGGCGGTGCAAAGGTTGACAGCAAATTGCCTGTTATCGAAAACCTACTTACCAAGGCTGATACACTTATCATCGGCGGCGGTATGGCATATACCTTCCTTGCCGCTAAGGGCTACGGCGTTGGTACATCACTTATTGATGAAACCAAGATTGACTACTGCCGTGATATGATGGCTAAGGCAGAAGAAAAAGGCGTTAAAATTCTTCTCCCTGTTGACTGCACAATTACAAAGTCTTTCCCCGACCCGATTGATGCACCTATCGAAATCGACGTTGTTGACGCAGACAAGATTCCCGCTGATATGATGAGCCTTGATATCGGTACCAAAACTGCAGAGCTTTATGCTGCTGAAGTTAAGGGTGCAAAGACCGTTGTTTGGAACGGACCTATGGGCGTATTTGAAAACCCGATTCTTGCAAAGGGCACTATGGCTGTAGCCGAGGCTATGGCTGAAACCGATGCTGTTACAGTTATCGGAGGCGGTGACTCTGCGGCTGCTGTTAATATCTTGGGCTTTGGCGACAAGATGACACACATCTCTACCGGTGGCGGCGCTTCTCTTGAATTCCTTGAAGGCAAAGAGCTTCCCGGTATTGCAGCACTTAACGATAAATAATAAAAATATCAGCCTGTCGAAAGACAGGCTGAATGTTACTTTTAAAGCAACATCTAATCATTAGAATATCCCTCAGTCACTCCGTGACAGCTCCCTTTAGGCAAGGGAGCCATAAGATGAAATTTTATATTAAGGAGAAACTATAATGAACAAAACAACTCGTAAAGCTATTATCGCAGGCAACTGGAAAATGAACAAAACCCCAGCAGAGACAACTGCACTTATTAACGAAATGAAACCTTTGGTAGCAGATGCTGACTGTGAGGTTGTACTTTGTGTACCCTTTATTGACATTGCTGCAGCTATAGAGGCGGCAAACGGCTCTAATATCAAAATCGGTGCGGAAAATGTACACTTTAAAGCAAGCGGTGCATACACCGGCGAAATTTCTGCCGATATGCTACTTGCAGCAGGTGTTGAATATGTAGTTATCGGTCACAGTGAGCGCCGTCAATACTTTGGCGAAACCGACCAAACCGTAAATCTTCGCACCCTTGCTGCCGTTAATGCAGGTCTTAAGCCCATCGTTTGCGTTGGTGAAACACTTGAGCAACGTGAGCTTGGCTACACCGAGACACTACTTAAATATCAAACCAAGATGGCTCTTACAAACGTAACTGCCGAGCAGCTTAAAAATGTTGTTATCGCTTATGAGCCTGTTTGGGCTATTGGTACAGGCGTTACCGCTACTGCAGACCAAGCAGACGAAGGCAACGGCTATGTTCGTGCCGCTATTGCCGAGATGTATGGCGCTGACATTGCAGAAACTGTTACCATTCAGTACGGTGGCTCTATGAATGCTGCTAACGCTGACGAGCTTGTTGGCAAGGTTAACGTTGACGGCGGTCTTATCGGCGGTGCTTCACTTAAGGCTGCTGATTTTGCGGTAATCGTAAAGGCTGCAAGCAAATAAATTAGGAGATTTAGCAATGAAAAAACCTATAGTTTTAACTATAATGGACGGCTTTGGCTTTAATGACATCGACTGCGGAAACGCTATTTGTGCTGCTAAAACTCCCCGTCTTGACAGCATTTTTGCCACCTGCCCCACCACAAGAATTGGCGCATCGGGTTTAGATGTTGGTCTGCCCGACGGTCAAATGGGCAATAGTGAGGTTGGTCACACAAATATTGGTGCCGGTCGTGTTGTTTATCAAGAGCTTACCCGTATTACAAAGGCAATTTTTGACGGTGATTTCTTTAGCAACGAGGCGTTTTTAAACGCCGCCAACAACTGCAAAAAGAACAACAGTGCATTACACCTTATGGGTCTTTTATCTAACGGTGGCGTACACAGCCATATCGAGCATCTTTACGGTCTTGTAAAGCTGGCAAAGGATAACGGCATTGACCGCGTATATATTCACGCTTTGCTTGATGGCCGTGACGTACCGCCTTCAAGTGCGGCTGACTTTATTGACGCGCTTAACACCAAGCTTGCTGAAATCGGTTGTGGCAAGCTGGCTACCGTTATGGGTCGTTTTTACGGTATGGACCGTGACAACCGTTGGGAGCGTGTTGGCAAGGCTTATGCGGCACTTGTTTATGGCGAGGGTGTAAAAACCGACGATGCCGCTGCTGCGGTAAGAGAGTCTTACACACAAAAGGATGCTGACGGCAAGTTTATTACTGACGAGTTTGTACTGCCTACAATAGTTGAAGGCACAGAACGTATAAAAAGTGGCGACAGCGTAATATTCTTTAACTTCCGCCCCGACCGTGCACGTGAGATTACACGTACATTTGTTGATGATGAGTTTGACGGATTTGAACGTATCGGCGGCAGACAAAACGTATATTATGTTTGTATGACTCAGTATGATGCTTCTATGCCAAATGTTGAGGTTGCATTTAAGCCCCAAAGCCTTACAAACACTTTGGGCGAGTTCCTTGCTAATCAAGATATGACACAGCTTCGTATTGCCGAAACCGAAAAATATGCACATGTAACATTTTTCTTTAACGGCGGACGTGAGGTAATGTTCCAGGGTGAAGACCGTGAGCTTATCGCATCGCCCAAGGTTGCAACATACGACCTGCAGCCCGAAATGAGCGCTTATGAAGTTTGTGACAAGGTTTGCGCCCACATTGAAAGCGGCAAATATGATGTAATTATTCTAAACTTTGCTAACTGCGATATGGTTGGCCACACAGGCTTTTTTGACGCTGCTGTTAAAGCGGTTGAAACGGTTGACGAGTGTGTAGGTCGCGTACAAGACAGCACCCTTAAAATGGGTGGCGTAATGCTGCTTACAGCCGACCACGGTAATGCCGACTTAATGGTAGATACCGACGGCTCACCCTTTACAGCGCACACCACCAACCCCGTACCCTTTGCAGTAATCGGCAAAGAATGTACACTTCGTGAGGGTGGCAAGCTTTGCGACATCTCCCCCACCATTATTAAGCTTTTAGGTCTTACACAACCCGAGGAAATGACAGGTGTATCAATAATTGAATAATAGATTATAAAAGAATCTCAAACCGAAAGGCTATAAAGGGAAGTAGAAATTACAAATTTCTACTTCCCTTTTTTACTCGAAAAATAGGAGACTTCCTTATGGGAAGTCTCCTATTCGGGGTGCATTTTTATTCGTTTAATACGCCGCTGTTTGATATATATTCTTCAACATTGGTAAAGCCTTTATAGGTTTCAATACTAAAATAATAATATCCTTTCTCACCGCTATGTTCGTTACCGCCGCTAAAATCGTAGTTACCCAACGAAGCACTTGTAAAAATTGATTTATCACAATTTTTAAGGTCTTTTTTATAGGCTTCTAAAAATTCTATTGTTTGTTCCTTATTTAAGGTCACGGCTCCATATTCATTAATTTGGTCATAGCCATAATTAAGCACTATATAACCGTATTGATCGTTTTTAACCGTTTCAATGTACTTATCAATACGTTTGGTGTCGGTGTATACGGCAAGCAACTGTTGAACAACCGGCTCTGTAGTTATATAGAAAGTTCGGTTCATTGTTTTGCCGCTTTTAAGCTGATATTCAAATCTTACACTGTTATCCCAATTATCATCAATAGCTTCTGCAACATTTTTATCAATTATACTTTTATGCAGTGTAATGACTAGTTCAGGATTGTCTAATTCTATATTTTCACCCCAAAAATCTACCCAAACCTTTTCTACCGATTGTGCATCAGGCACACGACCAGAATAACCGAATGCACCGGTAACGCCTATTACAGCCACAAGCGCGGTTATTGCCGCGGCTATACCACCCATTGCAACAGAGCGCCACACCCGCTTAAAGCCACGATGGCTTATTACGCCGTAAATAGTACAGCTTAGTGCAGCACCTAAGGTCATAAATATCCAAAAAACAATCTCGTCAGGTTCATAACCAAATAATGAACCTATAATATAACCGCCGCAAATACCTGCAAGCACACTGCATATAATATACATAAATTTATATGCGTAGGCTGTTCCGCCCTTTTCTGCCTTGCGGTAATTATAAAGCAGCACGGAAATTGCAGCAAAGACTGTAATATAAATTACGGAACGAATATAAAATTCTATATCAGCAGAATTTATACCATACTCAATTATATCAAAACCGTTTTCAAGACCGCTATAACAAAAATAAGGTATTGACAGATTATAAAGTATACCAAAAGTATAGTTATCAGAATAACCGATTAATGTGCAATCTAATATGTGGGTAAAAATATTGCCTATTAACATAATCGCAAGATTAACACCTATAAGCGATACACCAAGGTCAAACATACTGCCGGCGCACACAACAAATATAAGTGAAAATGCCGAACACACCAGCACAATAAGCAGTGTATTTAAAAAGCATAGTGCCAATAGCGCAAAGTTGCCGAGCCAAGGATTAAATGCAGTTAAAACGGCAAATACAATATAACAAAGTGTTGCCGGTATAAGGGTTGCAACCACACCTGCAAATGTTCGCGACAATAATAATTCTCGCCTTGTAAGCGGAAAAGCGTGAAATACATCACCGGCATTTTTCTTATATAAAAACGTAAAGTTAATTGTGTTAAATATAACAGCTACGCCACCCGCTATTACCGCAACCATTGTTGCAAATATTGTGGTGTAATCGGTAAAATCGTCCCGCATATTTGCGTTATATATAACCGACAGAAAGCTACCGGGGCAATACATTAATGCCGCTATGCACAGCACAATAATTACACCCAAATTCTTGCGCAGCGTAAAAGAAAACATTCGCCAAAACGGATTTATACTACGAGAGGATGTTTTTAATGTCATAACCGATTACCTCCAATTCATATACAAATACTTCTTCAAGTGTGGGCTCTATGCATTCGGCATAAAGCGGACTGAGACTATTTATAAACTGCATTATCTTTTCTTGGTCACCCTTTACCACCAATTGTAGCAGCGAGCCTGTGCGCTCGATTTTCATAACATTAAGCTTATCAAACACAGATGTTTCAGGTGGGTTTTTAAACGCTACCTGTATTTTATGTATATTACCGCGCATGGTATCCAGACTGCCGTTTGAAAGAATTTTACCTTCGTGTATAACACAAACATGGTCACAAAGATTTTCAAGCTCGCGCAGATTGTGGGAAGCAATAATTGCCGTCATACCGCGCTTTTCAACGCCATCTATAACAATATTACCAAGCACCTTACGCATAACAACATCGAGTCCGTCAAAGGCTTCATCCATCAGCAGATAGCGTGGATTGGTCGAAAGTGCCAATATTAACGCCGCCTGACGTTGCATACCCTTTGAAAAGGTAGAAAGTCTTGCCTTTTGGTCAAGCGGAAAAACGGTTAACAAATGATTATAAATATCATAATCAAAATCTGCATACATACTGTTATAAAGTACCGCCATTTCTTTAAGATTTGATTGCGGTAAAAAGTATGGTGTGTCACCCAAAAAGGCAATTTGTGATTTTATGTGTGGATTGTTAAAGCTTTTTTCTCCGTCAACACCAATCTCACCGCCGTCTGCCATATAAATGCCTGAAATCAAGCGTAAAAGCGTTGATTTACCCGACCCGTTAGAACCAACCAGCCCGTAAATGCACCCGTCTGAGATGCATAGTGTTACATTATCAAGCGCTACCTTGTTGTCAAATTTTTTGGTTAATGCTTTTGCTACAATCATAATATATCCTCCCTTTTGTCAGAGTGATTTTTAACAAGCTGTATAAGCTCGTCGGTGGTAAGACCTAAGTCGTTTGCTGATTTTATCGCCGCTATAAAATCCTTGCGAGCGGCAAGCATTACCGCAGCCTGTGCTGACTCATCATCAGAAATAAATGACCCTTTACCCTTCACCGAATAGATAATGCCGTTTGATTCAAGTATTGCGTACGCCTTTTGCACAGTATTGGGGTTAACCGACAGCTTTGATGCCAATGCGCGCACGCTGGGTAGTTGCTCCTCACCCTTTAACACGCCCAAAGCCTTTAGCTTTATAAAGCTGTTAACTATTTGGTCGCATATAGGCACGCCGCTTTTAAAATCTAATTGTATCATTATGCACCTCACCTTTGCTAACTGTATTATTGCACTTAGTACAGCTATAAAATACCACACCTTATTGTATTTGTCAATAGGTTTTTTTAAAACTGAAAAAACAGAGTCCCGAAGGACCCTGTTTTCTGTTTCTTTATTCCTCTTCTGATATAGCTTCGGTAGCTTCTTCAACAACAATATCTGTTGCGATTTCTTCAACTGATTCCTCTATAACAGGTTCGGGGTTAATGTCGGGGTGCTTCATACCTGTACCTGCAGGAATAAGCTGACCGATAATAACATTTTCTTTAAGACCAAACAGCGGGTCAACCTTACCCTTAATAGCGGCCTCGGTAAGAACACGTGTAGTCTCTTGGAAAGATGCTGCCGACATAAATGATTCGGTAGCCAAAGATGCTTTGGTAATACCAAGCAAGGTGTGCTCATATTGAGCAAGGGTCAAGCCCTCTTCACCTGCTTCTATACGTGCAGTAATGGCTGCATTGGCATCGGCAATCTCTTTATATTCATAGCTGCTGCCTGCAAGTAGCTCGGTAGAGCCTGAATCGGTTATGCGAAGCTTGCGCATCATTTGACGAACAATAACCTCAATGTGTTTATCGTTGATGTCAACACCCTGTGTACGGTAAGCGTTTTGAATTTCGGCAATGATATACTCTTGAACAGCCTCGTGACCCTGTGCTTCTAAGATATCCTGCGGATATTTAGCACCGGGAACAAGCAGGTCACCGGCATGCACAAAATCACCGTCATTAACAAGAACGCGTGAGCCGTAAGGTATAACTGTCTTTTCCTCTTGCATTGTTTCGGGGTTGTTGATTACAAGCACGTTGCTGCGCTTTTCTTCAACCATACGAACATTACCGTCAATCTTGGCGATAAGACCGCAAGCCTTGGGTCGGCGCGCTTCAAATAGTTCTTCAACACGGGGTAGACCCTGGGTAACGTCGGCAACGTCGCCGCCGGCAACACCACCGGTGTGGAAGGTACGCATTGTAAGCTGTGTACCCGGCTCACCGATAGACTGAGCAGCAACAATACCAACAGCCTCACCAACAGTAACCGGCTTGTTGGTTGCAAGGTTTGCACCGTAGCATTTTTGACAAACACCGTGATGACTGTGACAGGTAAGAATTGAACGAATTTCGATTTCTTCAATGCCGGCATCAACAATGCGTTTTGCGTCTTCTTTGGTCATCATATGTTGGTTATCACAGATAACCTCACCTGTTTCGGGGTGAACAGCATCGTGCAAGAGGAAACGACCTACAAGACGCTCTTCAAGTGCTTCAAGCAAGTGGTTGCCGTCTTTGATGTCGGAAATTTTAAGACCCTCTGTTGTGCCGCAATCGGTATCACGAACAATAACATCTTGTGAAACGTCAACAAGACGACGTGTTAGGTAACCCGAGTCAGCGGTACGAAGCGCCGTATCGGCAAGACCCTTACGCGCACCACGAGATGAAATGAAGTATTCCAAAATATTTAGACCTTCACGGTAGTTAGCACGAATCGGAACTTCGATAACCTTACCGGCGGTATTTGCGATAAGACCACGCATACCTGCAAGCTGACGAATCTGGCTCATAGAACCACGGGCGCCTGAGTCAGCCATCATATAGATGGGGTTAAACTCATCAAGGTTGCCCTTAAGTGCATCGGCTATATCCTCGGTTGCCTTGTTCCAAATTTCAATTACGTGGCGGCTACGTTCATCATCACTAATAAGACCGCGACGGTAATTACGTGTAATAGTATCTATTTGTTTTTCGGCCTCTGCCAAAATATCCTTCTTTTCGGGAGGAATAACAGCATCGATAACCGCTACTGTAATAGCGCCCTTGGTAGAATATTTAAAGCCGGTAGCCTTAACGTTATCAAGCACTATTGAAGACTGACTTGTACCGTGAGTATCAATACAACGCTCAATAATTTTGCCAAGTTGTTTTTTACCAACCTTGTTTTGAATAATGTCGTCATTTGACTCTACAAATTTCTTTGTGGGGTCAGCAAGACTAAAGTTCCATTCAAGGTCAAGCTCGTTGTCGGGGTTGCTGCGGTCAACAAATCCTAAATCTTGAGGAATAGACTCGTTGAATATAAGCATACCAACCGTACACCAAACAAGCTTTGATTTGCCCTCGTCATTTGTAAGACGAACACGGATAGGTGCGTGTAGACCGACAACACCGTCGTTATAAGCCATCATAGCCTCGTCCTTATCACGGAACACCTTATTGGTACCGGGCTCTTCTGTCTTAACGATTGTTAAATAGTAGCAACCCAAAACCATATCCTGTGTAGGCACTGCAACGGGTTTGCCGTCAGCAGGCTTTAACAGGTTGTTTGCCGCAAGCATAAGGAAGCGTGCCTCGGTTTGTGCCTCAGCAGAAAGCGGTACGTGAATAGCCATTTGGTCGCCGTCAAAGTCGGCGTTGTACGCGGTACAAACAAGTGGGTGAAGTTTAAGTGCCTTACCCTCTACAAGCACCGGCTCAAACGCCTGAATACCAAGTCTGTGAAGTGTAGGTGCACGGTTAAGAAGAACGGGGTGTTCTTTAATAACAAGCTCAAGTGCATCCCATACCTCGGCAGAAGCGCGCTCTACCATCTTACGGGCAGTTTTAATATTTGTAACGGCTTTGGTTTCTACCAAGCGTTTCATAATAAATGGCTTAAACAGTTCTAGTGCCATTTCCTTTGGCACACCGCATTGATACATCTTAAGTTCAGGTCCTACAACGATAACCGAACGACCTGAATAGTCAACACGTTTACCGAGAAGGTTTTGTCTAAAGCGACCTTGCTTACCCTTAAGCATATCAGAAAGTGACTTAAGTGCTCTATTATTAGGTCCTGTAACAGGTTTGCCGCGACGGCCATTGTCAATAAGTGCGTCAACAGCCTCTTGAAGCATACGCTTTTCGTTGCGGACAATAATTTCAGGAGCGCCAAGCTCTAACAGTCTCTTTAGACGGTTGTTACGGTTAATAACACGGCGGTATAGGTCGTTAAGGTCACTTGTTGCAAAACGGCCACCGTCAAGCTGAACCATTGGGCGCAAATCGGGGGGAATTACCGGAATAACATCAAGAATCATCCACTCGGGACGGTTGCCTGATTGACGGAATGCCTCTAACACCTCAAGACGCTTGAGTATGCGGGTACGCTTTTGACCGCTTGCATTTTCAAGGTCAGAGCGAAGCTCGGCACAAGTAGCATCAAGGTCAATTTCGCTGAGTAGCTTTTTAACCGTTTCAGCACCCATACCTGCTTCAAATGCGTCCTCATATTTTTCACGCATTTCGTGATACTGCTTTTCGGTAAGAATCTGTTTCTTTTCAAGCGGTGTATCACCGGGGTCGGTTACGATATATTGTGAGAAATAAAGCACGTGCTCAAGTGCTTTGGGTGATACATCAAGAGCAAGACCCATACGTGATGGGATTGTCTTAAAATACCAAATGTGTGAAACAGGGGCAGCAAGCTCAATGATGCCCATACGCTCACGACGAACCTTAGCACGAGTAACCTCAACGCCGCAGCGTTCACAAACCTTGCCCTTATAGCGAATTCTTTTATACTTGCCGCAGTGGCATTCCCAGTCCTTGGTTGGTCCAAAAATTCGTTCACAGAAAAGACCGCCTGTTTCGGGCTTTAAGGTACGGTAGTTAATGGTCTCGGGCTTGGTAACCTCGCCATAAGACCAGCTTCTTATTTGTTCGGGAGAAGCAAGACCGATTTTTATAGATTCAAATGTTAAGTTATTTTGATCTGCCATAATCTCTTACCCTCCGTTATATTTCTTCAGAATCGGTGTAGTCATCGTCTGATTGCTCAACAATATCTTCACCATTTTCATCCTGCAGGCCAAAGCCGTCAAAATTGCCGTCTTCTACCATTGTGTTTTCAAATGCACCGTCATCTACAGGTGCACGACGAAGTCCCATATCGTCATCCTCGTCAAAGTTTTGCTTAAGGTCAACCTCGGCACCTAATTTATCAAGCACACGGATATCAAGACCCAAAGACTGAAGCTCTTTAATAAGAACCTTAAATGATTCAGGTACGCCTGCTTTAGGAACATTTTGACCCTTAACGATAGCTTCATAAGTCTTAACACGACCAACAACGTCGTCAGACTTAACGGTCAAAATCTCTTGCAAGGTGTAAGCCGCACCGTAAGCTTCAAGTGCCCAAACTTCCATTTCACCGAAACGCTGTCCACCAAACTGTGCTTTACCACCGAGAGGCTGTTGAGTAACGAGTGAGTATGGACCGGTTGAGCGGGCATGGATTTTATCGTCAACCAAGTGATGCAGTTTAAGATAATACATATAACCAACCGTTACAGGGTTATCAAACGGCTCGCCTGTACGACCGTCAAACAGTTGAGTTTTAGCGTGATTTTGAAGCGGAATTTGTGAGAAGTCGATTGTGCCGTCTTCATTGCTTGCAAATTCGGGTGACTTGGTGTATTCCTCTGCCATTTCAAAGCACTTGCGGATATCATCCTCATGTGCGCCGTCAAATACAGGTGTAGCAATATGCCAACCAAGAGCTTTAGCGGCATAGCCAAGGTGCACCTCAAGTACCTGACCGATGTTCATACGAGAAGGAACGCCAAGTGGGTTAAGAACTATGTCAAGCGGAGTACCGTCGGGTAAGAAGGGCATATCTTCACTGGGTAATATGCGGGATACAACACCCTTGTTACCGTGACGACCTGCCATTTTATCGCCGACAGAAATCTTACGCTTTTGAGCAATATAGCAACGAACAACAACGTTAACACCGGGGCTAAGCTCGGATGAATTTTCACGAGTAAACACCTTAACATCAACGATTGTGCCGTATTCACCGTGAGGTACACGAAGTGATGTATCGCGCACTTCACGTGCTTTTTCGCCAAAGATTGCACGAAGAAGCTTTTCTTCGGCAGTAAGCTCGGTTTCACCCTTAGGTGTTACCTTACCAACAAGTATATCGCCTGCCTTAACCTCGGCACCGATGCGGATAATACCGCGCTCGTCAAGGTCTTTTAGCGCATCGTCACCAACGTTTGGTATATCGCGGGTGATTTCTTCGGGGCCAAGTTTAGTATCGCGAGATTCTACCTCATATTCCTCAATGTGGATAGAGGTATAAACGTCGTCACGTACAAGGCGCTCGTTAAGAAGAACCGCGTCCTCATAGTTGTAACCTTCCCAAGTCATAAAGCCGATTAGGGCATTACGACCAAGTGAGATTTCACCGTTGCTGGTAGCGGGACCGTCAGCAATAACCTGTTTTTCTTCTATTTGGTCACCAACAGCCACGATTGGCTTTTGGTTTATACAGGTGCCGTGGTTTGAACGCAAGAACTTGATAAGGTTATACTCATCAATTTCGCCATTCTTTGCACGAACCTTGATTGTATCAGCACTAACATAGGTAACAAGACCTGCGCGGCGAGCCAATACTACAACGCCCGAGTCAACTGCTGCCTTATATTCCATACCGGTAGCAACAATCGGATTTTCGGGTTTTAGTAGCGGTACTGCCTGCTTCTGCATGTTAGAGCCCATTAGCGCACGGTTGGTATCATCGTTTTCAAGGAAGGGTATCATTGCGGTAGCAACAGACACAACCATCTTAGGTGATACGTCCATAAAGTCGGCACGAGAGGCCTCAACCTCGCTATAGTTGTCACGAACACGGGCATTAACCTTTTTGTGAACAAAGAAGCCTTTTTCGTCCAAAGGTTCGTTAGCCTGCGCTACAACAAACTCATCCTCTTCGTCGGCTGTCATATAAACAACGTCGTCAAGAACCTGACCGGTGGTTTTATCCACACGGCGGAAAGGAGCCTCGATAAAGCCGTATTTGTTAATTCTTGCATAGGTTGCAAGATAAGAGATTAGACCGATGTTAGGACCTTCAGGTGTTTCAATCGGGCACATACGACCGTAGTGAGAGTAGTGAACGTCACGTACCTCAAATGATGCACGGTCACGAGAAAGACCGCCGGGGCCAAGCGCTGACAAACGACGCTTGTGAGTAAGCTCAGAAAGCGGGTTTGTTTGATCCATAAATTGTGATAGCGGTGATGAGCCAAAGAACTCTTTAATAGCCGCTACAACAGGACGAATATTTATAAGCGCCTGTGGTGTAATGTTGTCGGGGTCTTGTGACTGTAGAGTCATCTTTTCACGAACAACACGCTCCATACGGCTAAAGCCTATACGGAATTGGTTTTGCAAAAGCTCACCAACACTACGGATACGGCGGTTGCCAAGGTGGTCAATATCGTCGATATTGCCTACCTCTTGAGGTAAACCTAAGAAGTAGTTAACACTTGCAAAAATATCGTCAAGAGTAATGTGATTGGGGATAAGCACAGCCGCATTGTCAATAAGGGCTTGCTTTAGCTCTTCGTGGTCGGTGTATTCCTCAATAATTTCTTTAAGAACATTAAGGCATACCTTTTCGTTAACGCCTGCCTTGTCAAGCTCGTCTATTTCTTCGGCGGTAAGGGTTACAAAATCGGCAACATTTACCATACCGTTTGAAAGCACCTTAACTTCACGTGCGTTGCCCTCGGCATCTTGAACATTGATGTATGCTTCCATTACACCCTTAGCTTCGATAAGGTCAGCCATTTCACGTGTGATAACTGTATCGGCATCAACAAGTATTTCGCCTGTCATGGGGTCAACAACAGGGCGAGAAGCCACCTTGCCGCGAATACGTGCACCGATAGCTAACTTTTTATTGTATTTATATCTGCCCACGCGAGATAGGTCATAACGGTGTGGGTCAAAGAACAACTGCTCTAAATATGTCTTTGCACCCTCGATTGTTACAGGCTCGCTTGGGCGAAGCTTTTTGTAAACCTCAACCAATGCATCCTCTTGAGATTTTGTTTCGTCAACCTCAAGTGTTGCTGACAGACGGTCATCTTCGCCCAAAAGCTGACGAATTTGCTCGTTTGTAGCAAGACCCAAAGCACGCATAAATGTGGTAACGGGCAGCTTTCTGTTTTTGTCGATACGAACAAAAAGCACATCGTTAACGCTTGTCTCATATTCAATCCAAGCACCACGGTTTGGGATAATTGTAGATGAAAATAGTTTTTTACCGGTTTTTTCATCAACCTTTTTAGCAAAGTACACGCCGGGTGAACGTACAAGCTGAGATACAACAGCACGCTCGGCACCGTTGATAACAAAGGTACCCGAATCGGTCATAAGCGGAAAATCGCCCATGAAAACTTCGCTCTCTTTAATCTCACCGGTTTCATTGTTGAGCAAACGTGCGGTTACACGTAAGGGTGCGGCGTATGTGGTGTCGCGAGACTTACACTCGGTAACGCTGTATTTGGGTTGCTCATCAATGCGGTAGTCAATAAAGCTTAGTACCAAGTTGCCGCTATAATCGGTTATATCGGACATATCCTTGAATACTTCCTTTAGACCCTCGGTGATAAACCAGTTGTATGAATCCTTTTGGATTTCAATGAGGTTAGGCATATCGATAACTTCATTGATTTTTGAAAAGGTCATACGAGTGTTTTTACCCATTTGGACAGGTTTTACCATTGAATCAAAATTCATAGGTCACTAATCACTCCTATCAAAATTTGCGCTATTTTATTTATAAAATAGCATACACTAAAACACGGGGCTTTCGCGCCTTAAAACTTCATTCAATCCGTCAAAAAGCCGAAAAAGACCCTATTATCAGTAATTACATATTATAAATCAAGTGTTTTGCCTTGTCAAGTAAATTTTGGAAAAAAATTAAAATTAGAGTTAAGATTTGAGAGTGGAGAGTTGAGATAATGTGTCGGCACAGCCGACGAACATTAATAAAACGAAAGGCGGATTGTACATTAAATAACTCTCTCCCTCCGTCAGCTAACGCTGACACCTCCTGAC
>JAUNAM010000071.1 GCA_030527615.1 Clostridia bacterium | reverse complement strand
TGGGGTGCTCACATTTTGGGGACCTTTTGCACTAGTTCCATTTTACCGAAAACACTGTTGTATTGCTTATTTTATTATTTTGTTTTGTAATTAGACCATGGTTAGTGAGTGAAATTAATGATATAATTTCTAATACATCACCACCATTGCCTACCGAATAATGGAGTTTGATATGAATTGTGATAAATGCGGAAAAGAAATAAGAAGAAATGATGGATACTGCCCTCATTGTGGTTCAAAACAAGATTATGATCCTAATTTCGGATTTAGCATCCCTCAAAAAGCTACGGGTGAAAAAAAGAAAACAAAGAAATATTTGATTATAGCTATTATTGCAATTGTAATCATTATTATGATTATCTTATTTTTTGAAATTATTAAACCATTAATTCAAGAATGGATAAGAGAACTGTTTAAACAGATTGAACATTCAGATCCGTTCCCACTACCAATAGAATAGAGGAGTTTTTTATGAATTGTAAAAATTGCGGAGTTGAAATAAGAGAAGGTGCACAATATTGTACTTCATGTGGTGCAGAGCAAAACGCAATGGAAAATGCTGAACAAAATACATATTCACCTCAATATTACGCCCCGGCTCTACAGTTACCAATAAATCGTAGCCTAGTTAAAATGATATTTCTTAGTCTAATCACCTTTGGAATATACGGCATAGTAATATGGACTAAAATTGTTGGTGAAATTAATATCGTCGCCAGTAGATACGATGGAAAAAGAACATGTCCTTATTTTGCTACATTATGGCTGACGATGATTACTTATGGTATATTTGCATTTGTTTGGCAACATAAGTTTTCTGCAAGAGTAGGTGCTGAGGTTAAGCGTAGAGGATATAATTATGATTTCGGCGCTGCCGATTTTTGGCTTTGGTGTGTACTTGGCTCTTTAATAATTATTGGACCATTTGTATATTGTCACAAGTTGATGAAATCTATGAATATGATTAATGCAAGTTACAATATCTATGGATAAGAAAATCCCTCGCAGGAACTACCGTTTTATCGGCAGTCCTGTGAGGGATTTATTTGTTTATGCTTTCTTTGCAGTAAAGGTTACGCCTGTGAAGTCGCTCGAATCAAGAATGTGTTGTTGATTTCTATACTCACTCTTGACTCTATCTTTGGCTTCTTCGGGTGTTTCTGCCGGAACGGTTATAGTCCTTTCCAGCGTTTCTTTAATTGTTACTTTATAATCGTCCATAGGCTCTCCTTATGCTGCCATTTGCAGTTGGTCTTTGTTTCGTCTTACGAACAGTTCGCCCGCCTGCATCTGAAGCATAGCATAATCGCTGTTCAAATCATCAAGCCGTCGCTTTAAGACCTCTTCGTAGGTCTTTTTCTTTTGCTGCAAAGCGTTGATTTTATCTAACCAACGCATAATAACAGCCTTCGATTCGCAACCGCTGTCAATGAAATGCTGAACACGCTCCTTGTAGAACTCAATGTCCTTTTTGTAGTTGGTATAAAACTCCTCCGTCATTTTCTGACGCTGGCGTTCATCGTCAACCACAAACATACTGTTGCTCATCACAACACCGTCATTCAGATTATGTTCGCCGATGGCAGAAATATAATCTTCAAGCAAATTAAGCAATGTCAAATACTGCTTAGGAATAAAGAACAGATTGCCGTGTATATTGATTTTGTTCGCTTGCATATCACACGAATCTCTCGCGATTTTTCAGTCACAGCAGAGTTTGTAGATAAACTCATAAAACATAATGTAAAACTGTTTTGTGTTTCCGAGCATAAAGAGTTAGGAGATGCGGCACTAATTGATTCACTATCACCGGAAATGGCATTAGCTTTAAAATTGAGGTGAGCATCTTCAGGGAAAGCATATTGTTTTAAGTTTTTCAGTAGGAAAAGGCACAAAAAAACCGAGTGTTCTTAGATAGGACTTTCAGATCCTATAAGAACACTCGGTATGGTGCGGGTAACAGGACTTGAACCTGCACAGCCTTGCGACCAATAGAACCTGAATCTATCGCGTCTGCCAATTCCGCCATACCCGCATATAGGTTTACCTTATTTTTACTGACGGAGAGGTAACACCTCCGTAGTTGTACCTAAAATCCAGTATTTTTCACTCTTAGAATGAATACCTGAATCTTACGTGCCAACCGCACACCGCTTTTCTGCTGAGAATGCCAGTCTTTTCGGGATATTTCGGCAGTTCGGAAACTCGTCAAAAATGGTGTAAAAACCTGAATCTAGCGCGTCTGCCTGTTCCGCCACAGGTGCATATATAAATTTTATCCTCTGTTTTTACACGGCGAGGTATCCGAGGCGGAACTTACTTTCAGTTAAAACTTACTTTTCAGTTGTACCCACTGCTTTTTAAAAGCAAAATAATTATACTTAAAGCGCAAACAAAAGTCAAGATTAATAATTATTATATAATTATATTTTTAATTTTCGTTTTTATTTATGCACCTTTTACATTGACAAAAAGTCCTTTTATATATATAATATTATTGCAAATAAATATTTTACATAACTGACGGGTTTTGCCCGTCCGCGGGCAAGTCAGAGTGTAAAGCTTTGATTTGCTTTATTTTTTGTTATTGATAAATTTTTAACATATACGAAAGGAAGTCTGTTATGACACACGAGAATTGGAACGGTTTTAAATCGGGCGTTTGGCAGGATGAAATCGATGTACGCAATTTTATCCAAACAAACTATACCGAATACACCGGTGACGCAAGCTTTTTGGGCTGTGCTACCGAGCGCACCAAGACACTTATGAAAAAGGTTGAGGCTCTCTTTAAGTTAGAGCGTCAATTTGGCGGCGTACTTGACATTGACACCGCTACTGTATCTTCTCTTACAAGCTTTTCGCCGGGTTATATTGATAAAGAAAACGAAATTATCGTAGGCATGCAGACCAACCGCCCTCTAAAGCGTGGCGTTAGCCCCTTTGGCGGCATTCGTATGGCAAGACAGGCTTGTGAAGCTTACGGCTATAAGCTTTCTGAAACTATTGAGGATGAGTTCCGTTTCCGTACAACACACAACGAGGGTGTGTTCCGTGCTTATACCGACGAAATGCGCAAGGCACGCCGTTGTCACGTAATCACAGGTTTGCCCGACGCTTACGGCAGAGGTCGCATTATCGGCGACTATCGCCGTGTGGCACTTTACGGTATTGACCGCCTTATTGAAGAAAAGCAAAAGGACAAGGATGCACTAAGCGACAAACCCTTTAACACCGAAAACACCCGTTATAACGAGGAATTGTTTAAACAGATTTCTTTCCTTAAAAAGCTAAAGGAAATGTCAGCCCAGCACGGCTTTGATATAAGCGGACCCGCACGTGACTCACGTGAAGCCGTACAGTGGACCTACTTTGCATATCTTGGTGCTATCAAGGAGCAAAACGGTGCCGCAATGTCACTTGGCCGTGTGGCTACCTTCTTTGATATTTATATGGAGCGTGATATTGCAAACGGCACTTTGACCGAGCAGGGTGCTCAAGAGCTGTTTGACGATTTTGTAATCAAGCTGCGTATTGCACGTCACCTTCGCACACCCGAATACAACGAGCTTTTTGGCGGCGACCCCATGTGGATTACCGAGGCAGTCGGCGGTATGGGCGAAGACGGTAGAACACTTGTTACCAAGAGCAGCTTCCGTGTGCTTAACACACTTTATACCTTAGGCCCCTCACCCGAGCCTAACCTTACCGTTCTTTGGTCAAAAGATTTGCCCGAAGGCTTTAAAAAGTTCTGCACCAAGATTTCTATTGACACCGACTCTATACAGTACGAAAACGATGATTTAATGCGCCCCATTTATGGTGACGACTATGCTATCGCTTGCTGTGTATCGGCTATGAAGCTGGGTAAACAGATGCAGTTCTTTGGCGCACGCTGCAATTTGGCAAAACTGCTAAATATTGCCCTCAACGGCGGTTATGACGCCATGACCGGCATTCGCATTGGCCCGCAGATGGAGCCAATGGCAGGTGACCGCCTTGAAATTAACGCTGTTATGGAGCGTTACAACATTTACATTGAGTGGCTTGCTCACCTTTATGTAAATACAATGAATATCATACACTATATGCACGATAAATATTGCTATGAAAAGATACAGATGGCACTTCACGACACATACGTTGAGCGCCTTATGGCGTTTGGTGTGGCAGGTCTGTCTGTAGTCACCGACTCGCTTAGTGCTATTAAGTATGCTACTGTTAAGCCGATTAGAAACGACGAGGGCTTTATAGTTGACTATGAAACAACCGGCAACTTCCCCAAATACGGCAACGATGACGACCGTGTTGACTCTATCGCTCAGGATATGACCCACAAGTTTATCACCGAGCTTCGCAAGACCGACACCTACCGTCACGCTACACATACACTATCTGTTCTTACCATTACATCAAACGTTATGTACGGTAAAAACACAGGCGCTACCCCCGACGGCAGAAAATCGGGTGAACCGTTTGCCCCCGGTGCTAACCCCATGCACAACCGTGAAGAAAACGGCGCGTTGGCTTCGCTTAACTCGGTGGCAAAAATCAGCTATCAAGACTGCCGTGACGGTGTATCTAATACCTTCTCTATTACACCCGAGGCTCTCGGCAAATCAGACGACGAGCGTGTCGGCAACCTAGTATCAATAATTGACGGCTACTTTGCTAAAAATGCTCACCACATTAACGTTAACGTGCTTAACCGTGAAACACTTATGGACGCTTACGAAAACCCCGAAAATTACCCCAACCTTACTATACGTGTATCGGGCTATGCAGTAAACTTTAACAAGCTTTCACGTGAGCAGCAGCGTGAGGTTATCAGCCGTACCTTCCACACCGCATTATGATAAGCGGCAAAGTTCACTCTATTCACAGTCTTGGCACGGTTGACGGGCCGGGTGTGCGCTTTGTGGTATTCTTTCAAGGTTGCAATCTGTGCTGTGGCTGCTGCCACAACCCCGATACTTGGGAAATGGGCGGCGGTACCGAATACACGGCAGAGGATATACTAAATAAGGTCGTTCGTTATAAAGAATACTTTGGTGACGAGGGCGGTATCACACTTTCGGGTGGCGAGCCGCTGCTGCAAAGCGAATTTGCTTATGAAATATTTAAGCTGTGTAAAGAGTCGGGTATTAACACCTGCCTTGACACTTCGGGCAGTATTTTAAACGATAGTGTAAAGCGACTGCTTGAGCACACCGACCGTGTGCTGCTTGACATAAAATATACCGATAATAATCAGTATAAAGAATTTGTCGGCTGTGAAATGGACAAGCCGCTTGAGTTTTTGGACTATCTAAACGAGCAAAAAATCCCCACCACCCTGCGGCAGGTTATAATACCCACCCTTACAGATGATGAGGAAAATGTTAAAAAATTAAAGGATATTGCAGACAATCACCCTTGTGTTGATAAAATCGAGCTTTTACCCTTTAGAAAAATTTGTCAAACAAAGTATGACAATATGAATTTAAAATTTGCATTTGGGCATCTACCCGAACCAACACACGACCAAATGCAAAAGCTTAACGCTTTGATTAATTCATAATTCACAATGCACAATGCATAATTATAAAAACACAAGCCTCTACGTAATGCAGAGACTTGTGCTCTTTATTAAAGCTGTAATATTGTGTTACGATATGATACAAATTTATCAGATATTTTTATTCAACTATTAGTTGGATTTGTAAATGTTGATTTTTGTTTTTTCGAAAATCTTGACAAACAAACAAAGTATGTTATAATATAAATAGACAAAGGACTACCGCAGTCAACGGTTGTTCCCGTAACAAGTTAAAAAATAACCGCTACAATTTGAAGTGAACCCCTTTTGTTAGACAAAAAAGAGTCTAATGAGAGGGGTAATTTCA
>JAUNAM010000070.1 GCA_030527615.1 Clostridia bacterium | reverse complement strand
ATAAACACATTGCCTACAAACGAGCTAAAGGCAAAACCGTTTCTGTTTGTGAAGTGCATATCAAAATAAACGGCATACCATCTGACAAAACTGACTTGTTTAATAAGTATCTTGATGATATTTTTGTTAAATCAAAGCTTTTAAAAACACCAAACGGCGAATGTGTTGTGGCAAGTGATTTTCACCACGGTATAATATTGCTACTTCACACTGCTTCACATTTGACACATGAAGGTGTAGGTCTTCGCCATCTATGCGACTGGGCAGTGTTTGCAAATAGTTTTACAAATGAAGAATTTATAAATCTTTTTGAAAATCCGCTAAAAGAATTAGGTTTATGGCGTTTTTCACAGCTTTTAACCCTTTGTTGCATTAAATATTTAGGCTGTGATAAAAAAGAATGGGTAGGTCAAGCAGATGATGCTCTGCTTGAGGATATTATCGTTGACGTATTAAATGGTGGCAATTTCGGCTACAAAGATACCGATAGATACGCCCAAATAAAATACATATCTAACCGAGAAACAAACAAACCAAGTAAAAAAGGTGCTATCATTCAGGCTTTTTCAAGCATAAACGCTAAAGCAAAGACAAAATATACCTTTGCACAAAAGCACAAAATTCTTTTGCCGATTGGTTGGATTGCCGTTGTTTTTGATTATTTTGTTTTGGTGCTAACGCGCAAAAGAAAGCTTGATAATATAAATACTGTTAAAGGTGCTAATCATCGTCAAAACATTTATAAAGAATTCAAACTTTTTGAAAATGATAATTAACTCGCATTAATTATAATAATCTAAAAGGGGTCATATTATGATTTATAATGACATAAAACACATAATTAAGCAATTTGCTTTTCAGGGGAAGTATATATCTGCTGAGGAGTTGACTTCCGGTAATATAAACTCTACCTATGTATTAAAATATGAGCAGGCAGATGGTTCTTGCAAACGTTATATTTTGCAAAAAATAAACACTGTTGCTTTTAAAAATCCTCACGAGCTGATGACCAATATTCAGTTGGTGGTTAATCACATTACTGCCGCTATGGCTCGTTCAAAGGTTGATTGTGACCGTAAAACGTTAGAGTTTATCTGTAGTAAGCAGGGTAGCTATATTTATCATGATGATAACAATCAATATTGGCGCTCTTATGTATTTATTGATGATGCTGTAGCGTATGATTCTATCGAGGACCCGCAGCATTTTTATGAAGCTGGTCGCGGTTTTGGCGAATTTCAAAAGTATTTGTTTGACTTTCCTGCTGATAAGCTTACCGCTACCATACCAGATTTTCACAACACTACAAAACGCTTTTATGCCTTTGTTGCCGCTGTTGCAGAGGATAGGGCAGGCAGGGTGGCTTCGCTTGAAAAAGAGATAGACTTCTTCTTTGACCGTCGCAAGATGATGAATAAAATCCTCGCCCTTACCGATGCAGGTGTTTTGCCCGAGCGTGTAACCCACAACGATACCAAGCTAAATAATGTGTTGATTGACAACACTACCGGCAAGGCGTTGTGTGTTATCGACCTTGATACAGTAATGTCCGGTTCCATTCTTTATGACTACGGTGATGCTATCCGCTATGGTGCATCTACCGCTGCTGAGGACGAGGCAGACCTTACAAAAATCGGTGTTGATATGAATCTATTCCGCTTGTTTACCGACGGCTTTGTGTCCGAGATTAATCACACCATTACCGATGCTGAAATTGAAAATTTGCCCCTTGGTGTTTTGGTTATCACCTGTGAATTGGCTATGCGTTTCTTGACCGACTACATAAATGGCGATGAGTATTTTAAGGTAAAATACCCCGAGCACAACCTTGTTCGTGCTCATGCACAGATGAAGCTGCTCGAGGAATTTGAAAAACATTATGACGAAATGCAAGACTACGTTTGCGGATTAATAAAATAGACTTTTTGATTAATATAAAGAAAACTCAAGGGCTATGATTTTATCATAGTCCTTAAAAATATTATTTTAAATTACATTTAACTTGAGTGTATATTGTATTAAAATAAAATTATGCTAAAATATATATATATTAAAAATATTTTTAAAAATCCCCCTGCGTAAGGGGTTGATTGTTACGCTGCGTAATGTGTTAAACTGTGTAGCGAAAGGTAGGTGAAGGCTATGTCAAAATACACAACCGGAGAAATTGCAAAGCTGTGTAATGTGTCGGTCAGAACGGTGCAATATTATGACTCGCGCAATATTTTAGTGCCAAGCGAGTTAAGCGAAGGCGGCAGGCGGCTTTATAGTGAAGATGATTTGCGCCAAATGCAAATAATATGTTTTTTGCGTGAGATGGGCTTTTCTATCGATAACATAAGTAAATTATTAAATGACCAAAATTTTGAAAAGGTTATTTTAATGCTTATCGAAAATCAAGAAAAATTACTTTTAAACGATATTGATGCCCAACAGCAAAAGCTGCAAAAACTGACTAAATTAAAACACAGTCTTAAGGATTTTGATAATTTAACGGTTAATTCTTTAGGCGACATAGCACACATTATGAAAAACCAAAACAAAAGAAAAAAACTATTGGCTATTATGCTTGTTTTAGGGATTATAATGGATGTAATTGAGGTCGGTAGTGTTATTTACGGTATTAAAACAGGTAATTGGTGGCCTCTTGTTGTAGGCTTGCCTATAGTTATAGCGTTAGGTGTATTTATAAGTGTATACTATTATAAACACGTGGCGTATATTTGTCCTGTTTGTCACGAGGTCTTTAAGCCAAGGTTTGGCAAAATGTTTTGGGCGGCACACACACCAAATACACGCCGGTTAAGATGTCCTAAATGCAACCACAAGGGATTTTGCATAGAGACTTATGATGAGAGCGTGGATAATAAAAAGGCTTGAGACAGAATTATAAATGTGCCATAAAATCAAAAACGCCCTATCAATCGATAGAGCGTTTTTAATATATTGACCAAAACTGTGTTGACAAACACATAAATAAAGTATAAAATTGATTACAGTTAAATTGATATAGGTTAATAACGAATTTTATTGTAATCAAAAGGTATATTTAATAATGAAAAAGGTTAATTTTAAAAAATGTTTAAAGGTTTTGGCTGTAACGCTATCCTGTTTGGTGTTGTTTATTGCTTTGGTAGCTTTTTTTGCTGCCAAGTGGTATCACAAAACCTATGGTGATATAGGTTTTGACTCAATTTTATTCACCCTTTTAAATGATGTAGGTGCGGTGGATAAAAGTATAATAAACTCTTATTTAACCGATTCTTTGGCACCTTCGCTAATTATTGCATTTGTTGTTTGCTTTATCTTGTTTTTTAATATAAAGAAAAAATTCGGATTTAGAATTAAGGATAAATTTAAGATAGTTTTATATCCTTTTAACCGAGTGTTTTCTATAATAGTAAGTTTAATATTAAGTGTTGTTTTAATATTAAATGCGGCAAAAACAGTAAAGCTTGACGATTATCTTGAATATGTAACACAAGAAACACCGGTGTTTGAAGAGGAATATGTAGACCCTCAAAATGCAAAAATTACATTCCCCGAACAAAAAAGAAATTTGATATATATTTTTGTTGAATCAATGGAAACCACATTTATGTCAAAGGATTTAGGTGGCGAGCTTGATAATAATTTGCTGCCTAATCTATATAATTTGGCAAATGAAAATGTCAATTTTTCGCATAATGACGGTGTTGGCGGTTTTTCGCAGGTGTCAGGCAGTACATATACGGCGGGCGCCATGGTTACACAGACCTCGGGTATACCGCTAAAAACATTTTATGAAGCCGGCAACACGTATGGCAAGGATAACTTTTTGCCGGGCGTTTATACGCTTAATGACTTATTAAAAGAAAACGGATATTATCAAACACTAATGGTTGGCTCTGACGCAACCTATGGTCACAGGGATCAATATTTTGTTCAGCATGGTATAGATAAGATTTATGATTATTATACTGCTAAAGAGGATAAAATTATTGAAGAGGACTACTATGTTTGGTGGGGCTTTGAGGACGAGTATCTTTATAAATATGCTAAACAAGAACTGTTGGAAATTTCAAAAAAGCAAGAGCCTTTTGCATTTACGATGCTAACTGTTGATACCCATTTTCCAAACGGATACGTGTGTAACCAATGCGGTGGTGAGCATCCACAACAATATGACAACGTGCTTAAATGCGCCGACCGACAGCTTTTTGATTTTGTAAATTGGATAAAGGCACAAGATTTTTACGAAAATACTACCATAGTTGTGGCAGGCGACCATTTAACTATGGATAAGGAATACATTAGAAATAATGTTGAAAATGAAGATAATCGCTACATATATAATTGTATTATCAATTCTGCTGTTGCAACAAAAAACAGCAAGAATAGGCAGTTTTTGGGTGTTGATATGATGCCTACAACCCTTGCCGCCATGGGTTGTGAAATTGAGGGCGACAGATTGGGGCTTGGTACAAATCTTTTCTCGGATAAAAAGACTTTAACAGAACGCAAGGGTATGGATTACTTGCTGGAAGAGATGCCAAAGTTCTCTAACTATTATCTTGAAAATTTTTCGCAGTAAAACATAAATAGCAACCTGAATTTTTTCGGGTTGCTATTTGTATGTATATAAAAAGAACCACACAACTCGTCAGGGGTGAGGGGCTACAATTGCCCAACAGCTTTACGAGTTTGTTGTATATAACGAAAAAGAGACTAACACCTTTCTTCAGACCTATGGCTACTTGGCCGCGGTGGAAGACGGTTTTAATCTCTCTGAGAGTAATATACCAAACTTTATAAGTGATGTCAAGAAAAAAACTAAAAAAGAAACAGCGCCGGGTAAAACCCTGTCCGGCTCCGAAGATAACCAGATTAACAGCACTGTTTCTAAAGATAGTATACCCAACAACACCGAAAATGTCAACAAGCAATTTTTGGTAAGTGATAAATCAATTACTGATTCCGAGCTTAATGCCATACAAGGTATAGGCAGAAAGAATGTAAATGATTTTACAACTGCAGATATAAAAAAGACCGAGCGTTTTGCTCGGAGATACTTTGAAGAAATGGGCGTAAAATCACCCTTTTTTAGGGCGTGGTTTGGTGATTGGCGTGCTTATGATAACACTGAAATTGACACAATTAATAAAAAAGGTAATATGCGGGGTAAGTGCATTAATATTGATACCGGATGGGAAATTATAATTTCAAGAAAAATTGCAAAAGAAACTCTGCATCAAAGTTCAAAGTCGATAAACAATGCAGTTAAATATTTACCGTATATTGAGGATATAACTCAAAATTCAGTTTTGCTTATTTCCGAAATTTCAGATAAAGAAAATAATTTATCTGTTATGTTTCACACATTTTATGCTTATACAGAAGCTATGGGTTATCCTGCACTGCTGAAGTTAAGAGTAGAAGAATTGGTAAATGAAAAAGATGGCAACTCTATACGACGCGATTATCTTTTACAAACAATAGAAGAGGAACCACTCTCGGAGCGTAACCGGTTTTCAAAGCCGAATCGCAACGAGAACAATTCCTCTATAATTAGTATATCTGATTTAGTTAAGTGTGTCAAGACAAAAGATAAAAATTATAATCCAAAACCTGTAGACCCTGTATTATTAAACGCTGACGGTACACCAAAGGTGTTTTATCACGGAACGAGTGAAGCGATTGCGATAGAGGATAACGGATTGTCACGCTCGAAAATGACAAAAAGGGCGCTGATAACAAAAAACCTCAACCGAAGGCGGTGAGGTTAGAAACAGTATACGTGAAAAGATATCAGCAAATATGTCAGAACAAGAAAGATATGAGATTTTAAAAAACAGATATATTGTTTTGTCGGCAACATCAAACAAAGAAAAATTTGATACCTTATCAAAAGAAAATAAAAATAATATGAAAAGCTGTTTTCGGTAAAATGGAACTAGTGCAAAAGGTCCCCAAAATGTGAGCACCCC
>JAUNAM010000069.1 GCA_030527615.1 Clostridia bacterium | reverse complement strand
TTCAAGTGTCCATTTTTATTATACAGGTTCAATGCATTATGCATTGTGAATTGTGCATTAATAACGCTTTATATCTAAAAAGCACTTGTTTTTAACTGACGGTTGTGCTATACTTGCTCACGTACGAAATTTTTGTTTTAGAAGGCGAAATTTATGGAAATTTTAATTTGTTTATCTGTTGCTATTTTTGCAGGACTTATGTTATCGCGTCTTGCAAAGGCGGTAAAGCTGCCTGCTGTTACGGCATACCTGATTGCAGGTGTTTTAATAGGTCCGTATCTATTGGGCGCATTAGGCATTGAGGGGGTTGGTTTTACAAGCCTTGAAAACGTAAAGTCATACGGCATAATCAGTGATGTAGCACTCGGCTTTATCGCTTTTGCTATAGGCAATGAGTTCCGTCTGGCTCAGCTTAAAAAGATAGGTAAATCCGCTACCGTTATCGGTATTTTTCAGGCGATATTCACCACACTCTTAGTAGATGTGGCACTTATAGCCTTGCATTTTATAATCCCCGATAAATTCCCCCTTCCTGCGGCAATAATACTTGGTGCCGTGGCTGCCGCTACTGCGCCTGCAGCAACCCTTATGGTTGTTCGCCAATATAAGGCAAAGGGACCGCTTACCGATATTTTGCTTCCCATAGTAGCACTTGATGATGCTGTCGGCCTTGTGCTTTTCGCCATATCCTTTGGTATAGCAAAGGCCATGACACAGGGTGCCGTTGGCATAGTTTCCATCATTGTAGAGCCTTTAGCAGAGGTTGTATTCTCGTTAGCGCTTGGCTTTGCTATGGGGGCAATATTTACCTTCTTTGAGCGCTTTTTCCATTCCCGTTCAAAGCGTCTTGCCATGTCGGTTGCCTTTGTGCTTGCAACGGTTGGTCTTTCGCAACTGCAATTTAAAATTTTTGGTGTGCACGTGGCATTTTCGTCATTGCTTGTTTGTATGATGCTTGGCACTGTTTTTTGCAATATGTGCGATTTTTCTGACCGTCTTATGGACCGTCTTGACCGCTGGACAGCTCCCATATTTATACTTTTCTTTGTAATCAGCGGTGCCGAATTTGAACTTTCGATTTTCAAGGATTTAACCATAGTTTTAATCGGTATTATTTACATAATCGTTCGCTGTTTGGGCAAATATTTTGGTGCTCTGATAAGCTCACGTGCCGTAAAATGCGACCCCAATATTGTTAAATATTTAGGCGTTACTCTTTTTCCCCAAGCGGGTGTAGCGTTGGGTATGGCAATCAAGGCAGAAGCTTTAGGTGAAATGGGCAAAATTGTTGCAAATATCACCCTTTTTGCAGTGCTTATTTATGAACTTATAGGTCCAATGCTTACAAAAATCTCACTGCTCAAGGCAGGCGAAATCAATCCCGAAGGTGCAGTTAGTGCTCGTAGAAAAGATAAACAATAAAACCAAAACCCTAAAGCAATCGCTTTAGGGTTTTGGTCATCTAATGCTAACATTTACACACGGTTTTTCATAAAATGTTTTGAGGGATAATTTAATTTATTCCTTTAGTGTGATTATTTTCCTGCAAATAGGCAAAAATATCTAATACAAAAGTATAATGCAAAACCTTGGAGTGTGAAGCAGGAATGACCGTAAAACGCGGAGAAATTTACTACGCCGACCTAAGCCCCGTAATCGGTTCAGAGCAGGGCGGTGTGCGACCGGTTCTTATAGTGCAAAACGATGTCGGCAATAGATACAGTCCTACAGTAATTGCCGCCGCCATAACCAGCCAGCAAGAAAAATCAAGCTTGCCTACGCATATAAGCTTAAATGCCGATTGCTGTGGACTTGCTAAAGATTCAATAGTCTTGCTTGAGCAGGTGCGCACAATAGACAAAAGACGCCTTAAAGAAAAAATGGGTACCATAGACAGCACCGCTATGAACCGTGTAGATAGGGCGTTGTCGGTTAGCTTTGGCTTAGGCGGATTTTAGTTAAAATTTGTGAAAAGTTATTTTGTCGAAATCTCCCTTTAAATTTTTGTTGACAACAACGCCAATAAATTATAAAATTAATATAAATAAAAAGGGAGGTTTTGGCAATGATTAATGAACAATACAAACTTTGGTGCGAAAAGGCAATACTTGATGTTGACTTGGTAAATGAACTAAAAAGCATCGAGGGCAATGATGAGGCTATAAGCGATGCTTTTTATAAGGACCTTGAATTTGGCACCGGCGGTCTTCGCGGCGTTATAGGTGCAGGTACCAACCGTATGAATGTATATACAGTTGGTAAAGCAACACAGGGTCTTGCTGCTTATGTTAATTCGGTAACCGAAAACGGCAAGGTTGCAATAGCCTATGACAGCCGTATTAAATCAGATGTTTTTGCACGTGATGCTGCGGCAATTCTTGCGGCAAACGGCATAAAGGTTTATATATATTGCGAGCTTATGCCCACACCTATGTTGTCTTTTGCTGTTCGCCACTTAAAGTGCGATGCAGGTATTGTAGTTACTGCAAGCCACAACCCTGCAAAATATAACGGCTATAAGGCTTATGGCAACGACGGTTGTCAGTTAGGTCTTGAGGCTGCCGATTATGTGCTTTCTATTATGAACAGCGTTGACATTTTTGACGGTGTTAAGCGTGTTGATTTTGACGAAGCTTTAGCCGAAGGTAAAATCGAATACATAGGTCAAGATGTTATTGATGCTTATCTTAACGCGGTAGAAAGCCGCCGCGTAAACCTAGACCTTGATATGTCAAGCCTTAATGTGGTTTACACACCACTTCACGGCTCGGGCAACAAACCTGTTCGTGCAATCCTTGATAAAATCGGTGCTACTAATGTGACTGTTGTACCCGAGCAAGAGCTGCCTAATGGTAACTTCCCCACAGCGCCATACCCCAACCCTGAAATCAGACAAGCATTTGAGTGTGCACTAAAGCTTGCAGAAACGGTTAAACCCGACCTATTGCTTGCTACCGATCCCGATGCTGACCGTGTTGGTATTGCAGTGCCCAAAAACGGTGAATACCGACTCTTTAGCGGTAATGAGGTTGGCGCACTTTTACTTGAGTATATCCTAAAATGCCGCAAGGCAAACGGCACATTGCCGCAAAATCCCGTTGCAGTAAAAACCATCGTTACAAGCGATGTTTGTGCTCGCATTGCCGAGGATTACGGTTGTGAGCTTCGTGATGTGCTTACAGGCTTTAAGTTTATCGGCGAGCAAATCGGTCTGCTTGAAGAAAAAGGCGAAGAAGAACGCTATGTATTCGGCTTTGAAGAAAGCTATGGATATTTGGCAGGCACCTATGTTCGTGATAAGGACGCAGTTATTGCATCAATGCTTATTTGCGAAATGGTGGCTTATTATAAATCGCTTGGTAAAAACCTTATCGATGTTCTTGATGAGCTTTACGGCAAATACGGCTACTACTATTGCTCGCAAAAGAGCTTTACCTGTGAGGGTCAAGCCGGCATGAAGCAGATAGCCGATATTATGGAACGTCTGGCACAAAATCCTCCGTCAGAGATTGGCGGACTCAAGGTTGCAAGATTTGATAACCTTAACAAATCCGAAAGCCTTGATATAGCAAGCGGCAAGATTTCGGCAATTGATTTGCCCAAATCAAATGTTTTAGGCTTCTACTTTGCCGATGGCAGTTCACTTATTGTTCGTCCTTCGGGCACCGAGCCTAAAATTAAGCTTTACTTAAGTGCTGTAGGTGCTACCGATGCCGAGGCTGTAGCCGAGCGTGAAACCTTAGAAAGTGCCGGCACCGTTCTTTTAGGCTTCTAAAATAAAATTTAAGGGCAATCGATGAATTTCGGTTGCCCTATCTGTATTAAAAAGGAAATGATAATTTGCAAAAATTTAAGGTTACGGGTATGAGCTGTGCGGCATGCAGTGCCCGTGTAGAAAATGCCGTGTCAAAGCTTGACGGCGTTACAGCCTGTAGCGTAAATTTGTTAACAGGCGATATGGTAGTAGAGGGTAGTGTTGCGGCTGACGAAATAACCGATGCTGTAATAGCGGCAGGCTATGGCATAGAACAAATCGGAGTTAAAAAGCTGCAAGAAAAGCCGAAAGAAAAAACCGATAAAACTATAATTGTAAGGCTTATAACATCGGTTGTTTTGCTTGCCGTGCTTATGTATTTTTCAATGTTCCATGCTATGTGGGGTGCACCGTTGCCAAAGGCGGTTGCCGATAATTATATGGCTCAGGGACTTATTCAACTGTTACTGTCAACGGCTGTGTTGGTTATAAATCAGCGCTTTTTTATAAATGGCTTTAAGGGTGTTTTAAAGCTTGCACCCAATATGGATACCCTTGTGGCGTTAGGCTCGGCAGCAGCGTATATTTACAGCTGTGTAGAGCTTTTTGAAATGACTGCAGCACCTTCTCGCACAGCACGTCACTTGTTGCACGGTCTTTATTTTGAATCGGCGGCAATGATTTTAACCCTTATAACGGTTGGCAAGCTGTTAGAAAATCGTGCAAAAGGCAAAACCACCAACGCTATTAAATCGTTGTTAGAGCTTGCCCCTAAAACAGTCACACTGTTAAAAGACGGTAAAGAAATAACGGTAGATGCCGACACGGTGTTAAAAGACGATGTTTTTATTGTTCGTGCGGGTGACAGCTTTGCTGTAGACGGCATAGTGTTGGAGGGCAACAGCACCGTTGATGAGTCTTCGCTTACGGGTGAAAGCTTGCCGGTTGACAAATCAGCCGACAGCCGTGTGTATTCGGGCACTATTAACAAAACAGGTCGCCTTATTTGTCGTGCTACCGGCGTGGGTGAAGAGAGCACTCTTTCCCGCATTGTAAAAATGGTAAGCGACGCCGCAAGCACAAAGGCGCCTATTGCACGTATTGCCGACAAGGTGTCCGGTATATTTGTGCCGACAGTGTTGGCGATAGCTTTAATTACGCTGATTGTTTGGCTTTTCATAGGTGGTGGTGTATCGGCCGCCATTTCGCACGCCATTGCAGTGCTTGTTATCAGCTGTCCGTGCGCATTGGGGCTTGCAACACCCGTTGCCATAATGGTGGCAAGCGGTGTGGGTGCTCGTCGAGGTGTGCTTTTTAAAACTGCCGCTTCGCTTGAACTTTGCGGCAAATGCAGCATTGCCGTGTTTGATAAAACAGGCACCATCACAAGTGGCAAACCTACAGTAAGCGATGTTATGCCGCTAAATGTCGGCGAAAATGAGCTTTTAGAAATAGCATATACTCTGGAAAAAGAAAGCAAACATCCGTTAGCTCTTGCTGTAAGTGCTTATGCCGAGCAAAAGGGTGTTAAGGCTTTAGATATAAAAGATTTTAACGAAACCGCAGGCTTTGGTGTGCAGGGTATAATAGATAGCAAAGATTGCTTTGCTTGCAGTATACAGTCGGCTAAGGATAAAGCAATAAATACCGACGATATAGACAGTTTAACAGAAAAACTGTCAGTATGCGGCAAAACTTCGCTTTTGTTTGTTCGCGATAAAAACATAATAGGTGTTATTGCTGTGGCTGATAAGATAAAACCACAAGCAAAATCAGCCATTACAACACTTAAATCTATGGGGTTGCGTACCGTTATGTTAACTGGAGATAACCCTACCGTCGCGGCAGCCGTGGCTAAAGCGGTAGGTATAGACGAAATCAGGTCGCAAATCAAGCCCGACGGCAAAGCAGAAGTGGTAAGCGGATTACAGCGTGACGGCAGGGTTATTATGGTAGGCGACGGCATAAACGATGCACCCGCTCTTACTACCGCAGATATCGGTATGGCAATCGGCAGCGGTATGGATATCGCCATAGATTCAGCCGATGTTGTGCTGTCACACGGAAATCTTTTTGATGTGTGTGATGCTATAGCACTCAGCCGAAAAGCAATACGCAATATAAAGCAAAATCTGTTTTGGGCGTTTGCTTATAACACTATAGGTATTCCCATTGCGGCAGGTGCTCTTTATTGGGCGGGCATAAATCTAAGTCCTATGCTTGCCGCCGCGGCTATGAGCCTTTCAAGCTTTTGTGTAGTAAGCAACGCGTTAAGATTAAATCTTTTTAAGGGACAAACTAAAATTATTAAA